>JAZKHR010000010.1:65206-118673 GCA_040385305.1 Pseudomonadota bacterium | reverse complement strand
CGACTTCAGCGCACCGACCTGGGCGGCACTGACCGGTACCGACTGCTTGTAGGTGATGATCACCTGCAGGTTGTCTGCGGACGACGCCGATGCCATCTTCGAAACCAGCTGCGGGTCGAGCTGGGCATCGGCCAGGGCGATCCCGCTGGCCAGCAGGCCGGCGGCGAGTGCGGAAATGCGGATGGTGCTGCGTGCATGCGACATTGGCGAATCACTCCTGAGCGGGACGCCCGGCGGGCGGGGGATAGGTACTCAGCGAGCATGCGCGGGGGGCGGCGCCGGCGCATCGGGAAACACCCTCAGCTGAATGGGGGGAAATTCCTCAGACGATTGCAGGCCGCGTCCACGGGTTGGGCGGCTTGCAAAAAGGGGCGCTGCTGGGTGTTTACCCCGATGCGAAGTTGCAATTGATCTGGCAGTCTTCACATCTTCGCAGGCTGGGTGGTGCTTATCCTGCGGATAACACCGCCCGCAAGTGACGCCAGCGAACTGGACCGTCATGCAAAGGCCGGTTCTTCGCTATGAAGCCAGGGGATTCCATGAACATCTCGCGAAAAGTCATCCCGATGATCTGGATCCTGCTGCTGGCCTTGGCCGCGCCGGTGGCGCTGGCGCAAAGCCAGCCCGTGCAGATCAGCATTTCCGGCAACACCGCGACGGCCACCATCGGCGCGCCGTTGCAGCCGATCGCCGAGGTGATCCTGGAGTTCGAGAACGCCAGCGGCCTGACACCCGCCAGCCTCGGCCTCAGCGCGGATTTGGTCAGCATCTCCGATCCAGCGTTGCTGGCACGCCTGCCTGATCCCCAGCTCAACCAACTGGCTGGTGCGTTTCCCCTGCTCGTGACTATCGAGCCACCGAGCACGGGCGGACTGAAGTTCCGCACCGTGCGGGTCCAGATCCACACCCATGCCCTTGTCTATTCGATCGGAAGCGCCTACCGCCTGTTCAAGGCGCCGCTCAACGGCAACTTCACCGATATTACGGATGAAATCGCGCAGGGCAGCATTCGTGCCAATGGCACCACCGGTGGGTTTTCCCAGTTCCTGGTGCTGACCGACCTGCGTGAAACCGTTGCGGTCGTTGCCGAGAAGCTGCTCGCCCTCCGCGACCGGGTGGACACCCTGCCCACTGCCGAACAGGCATGGTTCGATGCGAGGCTGGATGCAGTTGAAGCCGGCTTGGCCGCTGCAGATTACGACAAGGCCATTGCCGACACTCGCCTGATAGCCCTGCGGGCGCGTGCGCGCGCCGCGGCGGGCGCGATCGGCGATGAGTGGCGCGCCAGCCGCGACGTGCAGAATCCGGCTGGTGACCTGATCGCTGGCGCGGCCAGCCTGGAATTCAGCATCGCCTATCTGAGAGATTTCGGGCAATAAGGCAAACCGCCCGGCGCCAGCGCCGGGCCAGCGCGCCAGCGGGCCTCGTCACTCGGTTCCACTCCCGAGTGTTCCCGCCAACCGCATGGCGTGTGAAGATGCGCGGATGACGTTGCAGGCACGTGTGATCGCCTATCCCCCGGAACGCGCCGCCGTGCAGCGCTGGGTTGGAGCCGGCGCGCGGCTGCGGATCGGGCGCTCGCCCGATAGCGACCTGCTCATCGACCATGCGTCCGTGTCGAGGACACACGCCGAAATCCTGGCTGAAGGGAACACTTGGCGACTGCGGGACCTGGGCAGCAAGAACGGCAGCTTCATCGATGGTGCGCCAACCCACGACGCCTTGCTTGCGCGGGCCTGCTGGCTGCGCATCGGCGACGTGCATTGTGAGTTCGCCGTGTTCGATGCCGCGCAGGCTGCCCATGCGGGCGCGCGCGAGCAGCTGCAGCGCGCGCAGTCGCAGGTCATGATCCGCGACATCGCCGCCCGATCGAATTTCGACGGTCTGCCGGACGAGGTGCTGCGGGGCGTGCTCGCGCTCTCCGGCTGCACGCGCGGCTTCATGCTGCTGTCAAACGGGGACGACTTTGCGGTCAGCGCGAGTTGTTTCCTTGAACCCCGGGTGTTGCAAGGCCGCGCGTTTTCCGGAAGCGTCGGCGCGGTCCAGCGCGCACTGGCCCAGCGCACGCCGGTCGTGGTCAACAATGTCGACAGCGAGCCATGGCTGGCAGAACGCGCGTCGGTGCTGGGGCTGGGCCTGCAAAGCCTGGTGTGCCTTCCCCTGCTGGACGGCGAGCGGATCCTCGGCGCCGTATATGCAGACCGCCGCGAAGTGGGCGAGCCGATCACCCAGCTCGACCTCGAACTGCTCGGCGCCTTCGTCGAGAGCGCGGCGCTGTACATGCTGGCGGGCCAGGCGATGGCGGCCCTGGATGCGGCCCCGCGCTGGCAGGCCATCGTCTCTGCCCAGGGTCTGGCGGAGATCCGCGGGTGACTGACTCGCCACTTCCCGCCGCAACGGCCACCGGGCTGCATGCGCAGGCCGACCTGCCGGTCGGTACGCTGGTGGCCGGGCGCTTCCGCATCGAGGCACTGCTGGGCATCGGCGGGATGGGCGTGGTGTACCGGGCGATCGACCAGTCGCTGGACGTCCCCGTTGCCCTGAAACTGCTGCGCCCGGAAGTGGCCACGCGCGCCGATGCCTTCGAGCGCTTCCGCCAGGAACTGCTGCTGGCCCGGCAGGTGTCAAGCCCGCATGTGGTGCGCATCCACGACCTCGCCCAGCACGAGGGCCGCTGGCTGATCAGCATGGATCTCGTCGATGGCGAGTCACTGGACGGGCGGCTGGACCGCGAGGGTCGCTTCCCGGTCGACGAGGCGCTGCGAATCGCCCGCGACGTCGCCGAAGGCCTGTCGGCGGCCCATGCCAAGGGCGTTGTACACCGCGACCTCAAGCCCGCCAATATCCTGCTCGACGCGCAGGGCACGGCTTTCATCAGTGATTTCGGCGTTGCGCGCTCGCTGGCGACGCCCGGCTTGACCGCAACCGGGGCGGTCGTCGGCACCGCGGAATATCTGTCGCCCGAGCAGGCGCGCGGGGCTACGGTGGACTCGCGCAGCGATCTGTATGCATTGGGCTTGGTGCTGTACGAAATGTTGGTCGGAAAGCCGCCATTTTCCGGCGCGACCATTGCCGAGAGCCTCGCCCAGCGCATGTTGCGCCCGCCCGAGCCGGTGTCCCGCCAGCGCCCCGACGTGCCGCCGTGGGTGACGCGGCTGGTCGACAAATTGCTGCGGCCGCAACCCTCGCATCGGTTCCAGGACGCCCGTGCGGTGGTGGCGGCCATCGACCGTCGTGAGGTCGCGCGTGAGTTCCGGGCCACGCGCGGCGCAGGGATCGCCCTGGCCGCGATGCTGGTTGGTGCGGCGATTGGCGGTGGCTGGTGGTGGTCGCAGCAAGGCGAACAAGCGGTAGCGGAGGTCGCGCCCTCGGCCCCGCTGCGCCGGTTGTTGGTGCTGGCCCCGGTGGCGCCCAACGCCGATGAGGCGCTTTCGGCGCAACTGGTCGGTGCCGGTGCCCACCTGCGCGATGCCCTGTCGGAAGTCCCCGGTTTTGCGGTGGTCGACCAGCAACGCACGTGGCAGGCGTTGCGTCAGGTCGGTCCGGCCTCGGGCGACTCGGCTGCGCTGGCCCGGGCGGGCGCAGCGGAGCGCGTCTTGCGCTTGCGCGTGCTGGCGGCGCCGGGTGGCTGGCGCGTTGCCGGGGAGTTGCATGCGGCGGGCGCGCCGGCCCCGCTGGTACAGGGACCGGTGGCGGCGGATCCCGTGTCTGCGCTGCAGGCCTGGGCGCGCGCGCCATCCACCGGGCCTGCGCTGGGCCTGCGGATGCCGGTCCCGGAGCTGCGCCTGCCTGCGGTTGCCGCGCTGCAGGGCTACGGAGAAGCCCTGCTTGCGGCGCAGAGCGATGACTTGCCCGCCGTCCTCCAACGCCTCCAGGCCACCACCGCGAAGGCACCTCAATACACGGACGCCTGGCTGGCCCAGGCCAATGCGGCCGGGGCGATCGGCGACGAGGCGGCCGCGTTTGCCGCCATCGAAGCGGGACAAGCGTCCGCGGAGCGTGCGCCGCCGCGGCTTCGGCAACGCTACCTCGCCACCCGGGCGTTGCTGGAAGGCGATGCCCCGGCCGCCATCGGGTACCTGCAGGCGCTCGCCTCGGCCACGCCCGACGACACCGGGGCCGCGCTGGACCTGGCGCGTGCGCAGGGGGCGGGCGGCGACTTCAAGGCCGCCATCTCCGGCCTGCAGGTCCTGACGGGTCGCGACGCGCAGGATCCGCGCGGCTGGTATGAACTCGGCAAGTTCTCGATCCTCAGCGGCGAGGCGCAGCGTGCGGTGGATGAGTACCTGGTCCGCGCGCTGGTCCTCTACAAGCGCGGCGACAACATGTTTGGCGAGGCCGAGACGGTCAATGCGCTCGGCATAGGCTACGGGCGGCTGGGCCAAACCGCCGATGCCGAGGAGCAGTACCGCAAGGCCATCGAACTGCGTGGCCAAATAGGCAACAAGCGCGGCGAGGCCACCAGCCGCAGCAACCTCGCCGCCATCCTGAGCCTGCGCGGGCAATTCGAAGAGGCGTCGCAGCAGCTGCAACAGGCACGGGCGCTGCGGGTTGCGCTGGATGACCGGGCGGGGCTCGCGGCCGTAGACCACGACATGGGCCTGCTGGCGGAGGAGCGCGGCGACTTTCCGGTGGCCCTTGCCGCCTACAAGCGTTCCCTGCAGGCGTGGCAAGCCGTCGGCGACGCCCACGGGGTTGCACAGGCACTCGACGGGATCGGCTTCGCGCGCTACCAGCTGGGTGCCTACGACGATGCTCAGGCCTACTGGCTCCAGGCAGCCCAGGCCTATGCCGGGCTTGGCGACGAGACAGGCGACGTGCGCACGCGCCAGAACCTGGGCCTGCTGGCGATGGCGCGCGGCCAGTGGCGACAGTCGCGTGACTTGCTGGAGAAGTCACTGGCCGCCGCCGAACGCTTGCAGATGCCGGAGGAAATTGCGGTCAGCCGCCGTCATCTGGCGGAGCTGGCATTGCTCCAGGGGCATTACGCCGAAGCGCTGGTGCAGGCCACGCAGGCAGCCGAAGGCTTTCGCCAACGAGAGGACGCAGGTGGCTCGCTGCAGGCCGACCTGCTGCGGACGATGACCCTGGTGGACCTGCACGCGAACGACGAAGCGGCGCAGGCATTGCAAGGCTTGGACCGAACCCTGAAACAGGCGCCCAGCGAGCAACGCGCCGCCGCAGCCATGCTGCACGGTGTGCTGGCGGGCAGGCGTGGCGATCAACGCGAGGCGCGGCAACGTTACCGGGAAGCAACGGCCCTCGCGCGCCAATCCGGCATCCGCGCCCTGCAGGTGCAAGCCGCACTGCACGCCAACACCGCAGGATCGCTCGACGTAGATACCGCGACGCTGGGCAACGCGGACCTGCGCCTGGCCTGGCTCGAACAGTCGATGCGGAATGCTCTGCGCCTGAAGCAACCGGGCCAGGCGGTCGCCGCATACCGGCAGGCGCAACCGCTGCTTCGGGCAGGCGACCACCGACGCGCCTGGGCGTTGCATCGGCTTGCTGCCACGGCCCTGTCGGCCACCGGCGAGGGAGCGGACGCGGCGGTGGCGGAGGCTTCCGCGAAACGCATGCTCCAAGCCGTGCTTGCGCAGATGCCGGAGGACCGGCGCAGCGCGTTCCTGCGCGCCAACGACGCGGTGCCTGCACCATGAGCGAGGCGTCGATCGAGAGCCTGCGCAGCGATTACCTGCGCCTGCTGCAGCGCCTCGAGGCCAACGAACGCGAGTTCCGCCGGCTGGGGCGCGCGGTCTGGCGCGTGCAGGAAGACGAACGGCGCCGACTCGCCCGCGATCTCCACGATGGCATCGGCCAGAACCTGACCGCCCTCAAACATCGCCTGTCGCAACTCGAAGGCGGTTTGCCGCCTGGCCATCAGGAACGCTTGCAGGCCGCGATCGAGCTCTGCCACGAGACCCTGGAGGACACCCGGGAGATGTCGCGCCTGCTGCGTCCGCCGATCCTTGACGACCTCGGGCTGGAAGCGGCACTGCGATGGCTGGCGCGCAGCATGGGTGAATCTTCCGGACTGGCGGTCGAGCTGGAGCTGGAAACCCTGCCGCAGCTGGACGGCGACCTCCAGACCTTGCTGTTCCGGGTGGCGCAGGAAGCACTCAACAATATCGCCAAGCACGCGCAGGCACGCGACGTCCTGGTGCGTCTGGTCTCGCGTGGCGCGCACCTGCTGCTGCACGTGGCTGACGACGGCCGCGGCTGCGCCCCGGAACAGGCATTGGGCAGCGGCGGCAGCGGGCTCGGCGGCATGCGCGAACGCCTGCGGTTGTATGGCGGGACCCTGCAATTCCACTCCGCGCCGGGCGAGGGCACCCGCCTGCGCATCGCGGTCCCGCTGGAGGGCGCGGCATCGCAGGCTTGACGCTGCACCGCGCAGCGCGCAAGTTGCAGGCGCAGCGGGGAGCAGCATGCGCGTATTGATTGCAGACGACCACACGATGGTGCGCGAGAGCCTGGTCAAGCTGCTGGAGGCAGGGGGTGACGTCGAGGTCGTGGCGCAGGCCGCCGACGGCTTCGAGACCATCGAAAAAGCCGAACTCACCCGGCCTGACATCGTGGTCACCGACCTGGCCATGCCGCGCCTCGGGGGGCTTGAAGTGGTCCGCCGCCTGCGCGAGAGGCTGCCCGACACCCGCGTCCTGGTGCTCACCATGCACCAGGAGGACGAATACGTCCTGCAGGCGGTGCGCGCCGGCGCATCCGGGTACCTGGTGAAGGACAGTGCCTCCAGCGAACTGCTGTCCGCGGTGCGCAGCCTGCATGCCGGCCGCGGTTATTTTGGCCCGCAGGCAGCGAAGGCGCTCGCGGAGCAGATGCAGCACCCGGGCCGCAATGCCGAAGACCCCTATGGCCGCCTGACCACGCGCGAGCGCGAGGTCTTCCATCTCGTCGTCGAAGGCCTGACCACCAAGGAAGTGGCGCGCAAGCTCGACATCAGCGTGAAGACCGCGGAGAACCATCGCAGCCGGGTGCTGGACAAGCTGGACATGCGCAACAGCGCGGAGCTTGTCCGCTATGCCTTGCGCAAGGGTTTGCTGGACTGATGGTGCCGCCGCCCGTGCTGCTGGTCCACGGGCTGTGGATGAGGAGCTTCACCCTGCGCTGGCTGGCCACGCGGCTGCGCAGCCAGGAGCTCGCCCCCCGGTTGTTCGGCTACTTCAGCCTCCTGCAGGACACCGACGCGGTCGTGGCGCGGCTGGCCGCGACGCTGCGCGCGCAGCCCGGCCTGCATGTGGTGGCGCACAGCCTCGGTGGACTGCTGGCCCTGCGCGCGGCGCAGGCCGTGCCACCGGCAAGCATGGGGCGCATCGTATGCCTGGGGTCGCCGCTGGCGGGGAGCGGCGCGGCGACGGCCATCGCCACCCGGCTTCCGGCCGGCGCGCAGTTGATCGGGCATAACCGGGCGCTGCTGCAAAGCGGCATCGGCAGCATTCCGGAAGGACTGCAGGTGGGCGCGGTGGCGGGTTGCGTGCCGCGCGGACTGGGCGGCATGGTGGCCCGGTTCGCCTGCGAGCACGACGGCACCGTTGCCGTGCCCGAGACCCGCGTTCCGGGCCTGGCCGACCACGTGGTGGTGCGGGCAAGCCATAGCGGATTGCTGGTGTCGGATGCCGCAGTGCGCCAGGCCGCGCATTTCCTGCGCTGCGGCCGCTTCAGCCACTGAGTGTGGGGGGCGGGTCACAGGGTATTTGCCGGGGCCGGCCTTCCCTGGACCGGCGATCAAGTAAAATCGCACGCTTTCCCGTAGCTGACATGCCATTCCATGGGTCGAGGTCCTTCCATCGAAGGCCGCAAGAACGCGGTCGACGCGCAGCGCGGCAAGATCTTCACCAAGGTGATCCGAGAGATCTCGGTGGCCGCGCGCGCCGGCGGCGGCGATCCCGCGGCCAACCCGCGCCTGCGTTCGGCGATCGACAAGGGCCTCTCGGTCAACATGACCAAGGACGTGATCGAGCGCGCCATCAAGAAGGCGACGGGTGAACTCGAGGGCGTGGAATACGAGGAGATCCGCTACGAGGGCTATGCGCCCGGCGGGGTGGCGGTGATCGTCGATTGCCTGACCGACAACAAGGTCCGCACCGTTGCCGACGTGCGCCATGCGTTCGGCAAGTTCGGCGGCAACATGGGCGCGGAGGGCTCGGTTGCCTTCATGTTCAAGAAGTTCGGCATCCTCAGCTACGCCGGCGGCGCGGACGAGGACGCGATCACCGAGGCCGCGATCGAGGCTGGCGCCGACGACGTGCTGGTGTACCCCGAGGACGGCGCGATCGACGTGCTGGTCGCGCCCGACGCCTTCGAGGGTGTCAAGGCCGCGATGGCCGCCGCCGGGCTGGCGCCGGACCTCGCGGAAATCGCCCTGCGCGCCGACAACGACATCGCGGTGGCCGGCGAAACCGCCGAGCAGGTGCAGAAGCTGCTGCGCTGGCTGGAGGACATGGATGATGTCCAGCACGTGTCCCACAACGCCGATCTCGGCGCCGCCGCGTAAGCCACGGCAACGACGCGAAAACCAGGAAGTGACCCGCATCCTCGGCACCCTTCGACTCCGGTCGCTGCGCGTCCTGTTCTCACGGCGGTCGGTGCGCCACGCCCTGGCTTGTGGCGCATGACGCGAATCCTCGGCATCGACCCCGGTTCGCAGCGCACCGGCGTGGGCATCATCGACGTGGATGCGGCGGGCAAGGTCAGCCACGTGCATCACCAGCCCATCAAGCTGCTCGATGCCGAATCCTTCCCGCTGCGCCTGCGCCTGCTGCTGGACGGCCTGTGGGAGTTGATCGAGCAACACCGGCCCGACGAAGTGGCGGTGGAGCAGGTGTTCCTGTCCAACAACGCGATGTCGGCGCTCAAGCTGGGCCAGGCGCGCGGCGCGGCCATCGCCGCCTGCGTGGCGCGCGACCTGCCGGTGAGCGAATACGCGGCCAAGGAAATCAAGCTGGGCCTGGTCGGCACCGGCAATGCCGACAAGAAGCAGGTGCAGCACATGGTCGGGATCATGCTGGGCCTGCAGGGAAAATTGCAGGCGGACGCCGCGGATGCGCTGGCGGTGGCGATCACCCATGCGCACGTGCGGGCAACCGCTAACCGGCTGGGCGTGGCGACACGCACGGCGTGGAGGAAGTAACCATGGAAGCCTGGATGACGGGAAGCACGGCATGATCGGCAGGCTCAAGGGCATCCTGATCCACAAGGCGCCGCCGTGGCTGGTGGTGGACGTGCACGGCGTCGGCTACGAGCTGGAGGCGCCAATGAGCACCTTCTATGACCTGCCGGAGGTCGGCCGCGAGGTCTCGCTGTTCACCCATTACGCGCAGAAGGAAGACAGCGTCTCGCTGTATGGCTTCCTGAGCGACGGCGAGCGGCGCCTGTTCCGCGATGTGCAGAAAGTCACCGGGATCGGCGCCAAGATCGCGCTGGCGGTGCTGTCCGGGAGCAGCGTGGACCAGTTCGCGCGCCTGCTGCAGACCAGCGACGTGACCGCGCTGACCCGTATCCCCGGCATCGGCAAGAAGACTGCGGAACGCATGGTGGTGGAACTGCGCGACCGCGCCGCGGACATGGGCGGCGGGCCAGTCGCAGGGGCTACCGGCCAGCCCGGTGATCCGTTGTCCGAGGCCATCAATGCACTGCAGGCACTGGGCTACAAACCCGCCGAAGCCGAGCGCATGGCGCGCAAGGCGTTCGTGGACGGCGAGCCTGCCGAAACCATCATCCGAAAAGCGCTACAGTCCGCGCTCCGTTGAGCCCGGCTCAAGGATTCCAGCCCATGTCGCAGCAGCCTTCAACCTCGCCGCATGACGCGCCTGCGTCCGCGGGGGCGCATGGCCATGCCGGGCTGGCGATGCTGGTGGTGGGCGCGGTCGGCGTGGTGTTCGGGGACATCGGCACCAGCCCGCTGTACACCATCAAGGAAATGTTCAACCCGCACTTCGGCCTGGTGCCGGACGCGCCCACGGTCAAGGGGCTGCTGTCGCTCGGGTTCTGGTCGCTGATCCTGGTGGTGACCCTGAAATACGTGCTGGTGATCATGCGCGCCGACAACGACGGCGAGGGCGGGATCATGGCGTTGACCGCGCTGGCCCAGCGCAGCTTGGCCAAGGGCTCGCGGATGAGCTATGTGGTGGGCATCCTGGGCATCTTCGGCGCATCGCTGTTCTTCGGCGACGGCATGATCACCCCGCCAATCACCGTGCTGGGCGCGGTGGAGGGGCTGAGCGTGATTTCCCCGCGGCTTTCGGAGTGGGTGGTGCCGATCAGCCTGGTGATCCTGGTCGGGCTGTTCGCCGGGCAGCGCTTCGGCACTGCCAAGGTGGGCCGCATCTTTGGCCCGGTGATGGTGACCTGGTTCATCGTGCTGGCCGTGCTGGGGGTCTCCAACATCGTCGACAACCCCATCGTCCTGCGGGCGCTGAGCCCGGTGTGGGCGCTGCGTTTCTTCGCCGAGCACGGCTGGCATGCCGTGTTGGTGCTCGGCGCGGTGGTGCTGACGGTCACCGGTGGCGAAGCGCTGTATGCGGACATGGGCCACTTCGGCAAGCGCCCGATCCGCTGGGGCTGGTTCGGTTTCGTGTTGCCGGCGCTGGTGTTGAACTATTTCGGCCAGGGCGCGGTGTTGCTCGACGATCCCGGCGCGGTCAAGAACCCCTTCTACCTGGCGGCTCCCGACTGGGCACAGATCCCGCTGCTGTTGCTGGCCACCACCGCGGCCGCGGTGGCATCGCAGGCGGTGATCACGGGCGCGTTCTCCGTCACCCGCCAGGCGATCCAGCTGGGCTACCTGCCGCGCCTGCAGATCCGCCATACCAGCAGCGACACCATCGGCCAGATCTACGTGCCGGCGATCAACTGGATGTTGCTGGGCGCGGTGATCGTGCTGGTGCTGGTGTTCCGCAGCTCCACCAACCTTGCGACCGCCTACGGGCTGTCCGTCACCGGCACGATGCTGATCGACACCCTGCTGCTGGCGGTCGTCGCCTACATCCGCTGGCCCAACGCGCGGCGCTGGGTGCTGCCACTTTGCGCCGTGTTCCTGGTGATCGACCTGGCTTTCCTGGTCGCCAATGGTGACAAGCTGCGCACGGGCATTGGCGCATGGGTGCCGCTGTTCATCGGCGTGGTTGCGTTCTCGATGATGCGTACCTGGCGACGTGGTCGTGAGTTGCTGCACCAGGAAATCCGGAAGGAGGGCATCCAGCTGGATACATTCCTGCCAGGCCTGATGTTGTCGCCTCCGGTGCGGGTACCGGGCACCGCGGTATTCCTGACCGCCGACAAGGGCGTGGTGCCGCATGCCCTGCTGCACAACCTCAAGCACAACAAGGTCCTGCACGAGCGCAACGTGTTCCTGACCGTGGATACGCTGACCGTGCCGTACGCGGCCAAGGGCGAGCGCCTGAAGATCAGTGCGATCGGCGACGACTTCCACCGGGTGGTCATCAAGTTCGGCTTCATGGAAACCCCGGACGTGCCGCAGGCGCTGATGCAGTCCTGCGACCAGTGCGACCTGACCTTCGATCCGATGGACACCACGTACTTCGCCAGCCGCGAGACCATCGTTGCCCGGGCGCGCGGCGGCATGCCGATGTGGCGCGACAAACTGTTTACGCTGATGCACCGCAATGCGGCGCCGGCCACCGGGTTCTTCCGGATCCCCGGCAACCGGCTGGTGGAGTTGGGGGCGCAGGTCGAGATCTAGGGCTGCGAGAGTATCGCTGCGCGGTTGCGCCGGCGCCGGACTACCCCGCGGCTCAGGCTTCGCGTCCGGCTTCGATTCGCCGACGCAGGCCATCCATGGCCTGCTCTGGTCAATCCGGCGCCGGCACAACCGCGCTCCCACCAACTCCGCCGCGCGAAAGGCACAGTGATCGAACTCGCCAGCCTCGATGTGGGGCGATAATGGGCATATGACCGAAGACCGCATCATCGCCCCCGGCGCCACCCGCGAAGACGAGGTCATCGAAGCATCGATCCGTCCCAAGCGGCTCGCCGAGTACCTCGGCCAGCAGCCGGTGCGCGAGCAGATGCAGATCTACATCGAGGCGGCGAAGGGGCGCAGTGAAGCGCTGGACCACGTGCTGATCTTCGGCCCGCCGGGCCTCGGCAAGACCACGCTGAGCCACGTCATCGCCAACGAGCTCGGCGTGAACCTGCGCGTCACCTCCGGCCCGGTGATCGAAAGGGCCGGGGACCTGGCCGCGCTGCTGACCAACCTGCAGCCGTTCGACGTGCTCTTCATCGACGAGATCCATCGCCTGTCGCCGGTGGTCGAGGAAGTGCTGTATCCGGCGATGGAGGATTACCAGATCGACATCATGATCGGCGACGGTCCGGCCGCGCGCTCGATCAAGCTCGACCTGCCGCCGTTCACCCTGATCGGTGCCACCACCCGCGCCGGCCTGCTCACTGCGCCGCTGCGCGACCGCTTCGGCATCGTGCAGCGGCTGGAGTTCTATGGCGTCGAGGACCTCACCCGCATCGTGCGCCGCTCCGCGCAGATCCTCGGCATCGCTTGCGCGGCCGATGGTGCAGTGGAGATTGCCCGCCGCGCGCGCGGCACCCCGCGCATCGCCAACCGCCTGCTGCGGCGGGTGCGCGACTATGCGCAGGTGAAGGGCGACGGCAGCATCGACACGGCCATCGCGCGCTCCGCGATGGACATGCTGAAGGTCGACCCGGAAGGCTTCGACGACCTCGACCGGCGCATGCTGGCCCTGATCATCGATGCCTTCGATGGCGGCCCGGTCGGCGTGGAGTCGCTGGCCGCGGCGCTCAGCGAAGAACGCGGCACCCTCGAAGACGTGATCGAGCCCTACCTGATCCAGCAGGGCTACCTGATGCGCACCGCGCGCGGGCGCATGGCCACGGCCAAGGCCTACCGCCACCTGGGCTTCAAGCCCAAGGCGGGCAGCGCCGGGCTGTTCGAGGCGGAGCGGGACACGGGGCCTGGGTGACGTCGCATGGCTGATACGTTTTCATTCCCTGTTCGCGTGTACTGGGAAGACACCGATGCCGGCGGCGTGGTCTACCACGCGCAGTACCTGGCCTTCATGGAGCGCGCCCGCACCGAATGGATGCGGGAGCGTGGGCTGGGCCAGGAACTTCTGCGGGTGCGCGATGATCTGGTGTTCGTGGTGCGGGCGATGAGCATCGACTTTCGCGCCCCGGCGCGGCTGGACGATCAGCTGGCCGTCAGCGCGGTGCTGCTTGAATGCCGCGGGGCCAGCCTGGTGATGGGTCAGCGCATCCGGCGCGGCGATACCCTGCTGGTGGAAGCGCAGGTGCGGATCGGGGTGCTGGCCGGATCCAGCTTCCGTCCGCGGCCACTTCCGCCCTCCCTTTTATCCGAACTGAAATCCCTGCTGGAGACCACCTGATGTCACCTGTGATGCTGTCATCGCCCTCGTTGCCGCAGGCGCTGCCCGACAACGGCGCCGCGACCGCGGTGGAACTGGTCGGCAATGCCGGCCACCAAGCGGGTGCGCAGGCCGACAACGGCCTCGACATGCTGCAGCTGATCCTGCATGCCAGCCTGCCGGTGCAACTGGTGATGGTGCTGCTGCTGTTCGCCTCGGTGGCCTCGTGGGTGATCATCTTCCGCAAGAAGCGGGTGCTGGATCGCGCGGAGCGCGAGGCGGACCGCTTCGAGGAACAGTTCTGGTCCGGCGCGGAACTCTCCAAGCTCTATGCGGGGGCGACCGAGCGTAACCGCAGCGTGGAAGGGCTTGAAGCGATCTTCGAAGGCGGCATGCGCGAGTTCAACCGTATCCGCCAGCGCCGCGGGGTGGACTCGCGCATGCAGCTGGAGGGCGCGCAACGCGGCATGCGCGCGGCGGCCTCGCGCGAACTGGACGGCCTCGAACACAACCTCGAGTTCCTCGCCAGCGTCGGTTCCATCAGCCCGTATGTCGGCCTGTTCGGCACGGTGTGGGGCATCATGATTTCGTTCCAGGGCCTGGCCAACGTGAAGGAGGCGACCATCGCCACCGTGGCGCCCGGCATCTCCGAGGCCCTGATCGCCACCGCGATGGGCCTGTTCGCGGCGATCCCGGCGGTGTGGGCCTACAACCGCTACGCCACCCGCGCCGAACGCATGGCCGTGCGTTACGAGACCTTCAGCGAGGAGTTCTCCTCGATCCTGCAGCGCCAGGCGCACGTGGACGACTGACCGATGGCACTCGCAAGCGCAAGCCGTCGGCACCGGCGCAAGAAACTGAAGGCCGACATCAATGTCGTGCCCTACATCGACGTGATGCTGGTGCTGCTGATCATCTTCATGGTCACCGCGCCGCTGCTCAACGTGGGCGTGGACGTGAACCTGCCGCAGGCCGACGCCAAGAAGATGGCGGACAGCAAGAAGCAGCCGATCGTGGTCCAGGTGGCCAGCGATGGCGCGCTCAGCCTCACCTACGACGGCGTGGACCGGCCGCAGGCGGTGGACCGCGCACAGCTGGTGGAGCGAGTGCGCGGCTTCGTCGCCGCCGACCCGGAGCTGCCGGTCTACGTGGCCGGGGATCGCGCGGCGAATTACCAGACCGTTTACGAAGTGCTGACCCTGCTCCAGCGCGAGGCCAACGTCAGCCGCGCCGGCCTGATGGGCGACCCGGCCCAGCCCGTCGAGGGCGCGCGCCGGTGATCGTGCACGGATGACCCCGGGCGCATGAAGGCACGCCGATGAAAGAGACGCGCGCGGATACCTGGCGCGCCACCATGCAGGCCGTTGGCCTGCATGTCGTGCTGTTCGCGCTGATGTTCGCCGGCCTGCAATGGACCCGCAGCAATGATGCCGAAGCCGCGCAGGGCGAGGTCATCGAAGCCGACCTCGTCGATCCGTCGGCCTTGAGCGCGGCCATGCGCAGCGCCCTGCAGCGTGATCCGCAAGCCTTCGTCCAGCCCGAGCCCGCGCCGCAACCGCAAGACGAGCCCCTCGAGCCCCCCGTGCCCGAGGAGCTGCAGCCGGAACCGTTGCCGGAACCCATCGCCGAGCAACTGACACCGCCCGCGCCTGTGCCGGAGCCGGACGAGATCGACCAGGACCGCGTGCAGCGCGATGCCGATTCCGCCGAGCTGGCGCAGGTCCAGCGCGAGCAGGAGGAAAAACGGCGCCAGCAGGCGCAGGTGGACCTCGACGCCAAGCGCCAAACCGAGCTGGAGCGCCAGAAGCAGCAACAGGTCGCCGAGATTCGTCGCCAGCGCGAGGTAGCCGCGCGGGAGCGCACCCAGGCCGAGATGCGCGCCCAGCAACTCGCGGATGCGCGCAACGCGGCCGCGGCCGCAAGCCAGGCCGATGCCGCAGCCAGCCGGCCACCTGGCAACCGTGGCACCGATGCGGCGCTGGCCGCTCGCTACGCAGCAGCCCTGCAAGCGGCGATCCTGCGCAACTGGACGCGACCGGAATCGGTGCCCTTCGGCCAGCGCTGCCGGCTGGCCATCCGCCAGCTCCCCGGCGGCGAAGTGGTCGCCGTGCAGTTCGATGGCGCCTGTCCGTACGACGAACTGGGCCGGCGCTCGGTCGAAGCCGCAGTGCTCAAGGCTTCCCCACTGCCGTATGCCGGCTTCGAAGACGTCTTCGAGCGCCAGCTGCAGCTGAATTTCGAAGCACGCGACTGACCTCTTCGAGCAATCGGTCCGCTTGCGTTCATCCTGCGGACACCGGGATCGGCGACCCTGTTCAGATTGCAGACAGCCCGCGAGCCCGCATGACCTTCCTGACCCGTTGCCTGAGCGCCAGCCTGTTGCTGGTTCCCGCGTTCGCTGCCTCGGCGCAGTCGCGCGGCCTGGAAATCGATATCGTCGGGGGCAATGCCGCGGCGCTGCCGATCGCGGTGGTGCCATTCGCGGGCAACCCTGGCCAGACCGACATCGATGACGTGATCCGTGCCGACCTCGCCCGTTCCGGCCAGTTCCGCACCCTCGACGAAGCCGGCATGTCGGAACGCCCGACCCAGGGCAGTGAAGTCGCGTATCCCACCTGGCGCATGCTCAAGCAGGATTTCCTGCTGGTCGGACGCGCGCTGCCCTCGGGCGGCGGGTACCGGGTGGAATACGAACTGTTCGACGTGGCCAAGCAGGAGCGCCTGCTCGGCTTCGCCCTCACCGCGCCGGAAAGTTCGATGCGCGACGTGGCCCATCAGATCGCCGACGCGGTGTACCAGAAGATCCTCGGCGTGCCGGGCGCGTTCTGGACCCGCATCGCCTACGTGACCTCCAGCGGACTGGGCCGCAATTCCCGCTATGCGCTGATGGTGGCCGATGCGGATGGTTGGGCGCCGCGCACCGTGGTCAATTCCGTCGAACCGTTGATGTCCCCGTCGTGGAGCCCCGACGGGCGCCGGCTCGCTTACGTGAGCTTCGAAGGTGGCAACTCCGCCGTCTACATCCAGGACATCGCCAGCGGTGCGCGCGAAAAGGTGGCCAGCTTCCGCGGCATCAACGGCGCGCCGGCGTTTTCGCCGGACGGCAATCGCCTGGCCATGACCCTGTCCAAGGGCGGCAACCCGGACATCTACGTGATGGACCTAGGCAGCAAGCGGCTGACGCAGGTCACCAATCATTTCGGCATCGACACCGAACCCACGTGGACCCCGGACGGCGGCGGGTTGGTGTTCACCTCCGACCGAGGGGGTCGCCCGCAGCTGTACCAGGTCGGTGCCAGCGGCGGCAGCGCCACCCGGATCAGCTTCGAAGGCAGTTACAACGCCAGCCCCAGCGTCTCGTTCGATGGCAAGAAGATCGCCGTGGCGCAGGGCGCGGGCAACACCTACCGCATCGCCATGCTCGATCGCAGCACCGGCGGCGCGCGCTGGAGCATGCTGTCGCCGGGTTCGCTGGACGAGTCGCCGAGCTTCGCCCCGAATGCGGCGATGGTGCTGTACGCCGGTCGTGAAGGCCGCCGCGGCGTGCTGTACGCGGTCTCCGCCGACGCCCGCGTGCGCCAGCGCCTGGTGCTGGCCGAAGGCGACGTGCGCGAGCCGGCGTGGTCGCCGTATCGGACGAAGTAGGCTGCCACCGGGTTCAAATATCGACACAAGCTGAACGCACACCCTCTACACTCGATTTCAACCACCCGAACCACCGAGGATTTGCCATGACCACGTCTCCTGCCCGCCACCCCGCCCGCGTCCTGTTTGTCGCTGCCCTGGTTTGCGCGACCGCGATCGGTTGCAGCAAGAAGGTCAAGGAAACCCCGCCGGTCGATACCGGCAGCACTGACACCGGCGCCACCACCAATCCCATCGTTGACACCGGCCCCACCCGTCCCGGCGCCTATGGCCCGGCCGACCTCGACAGCGATGCCTGCCTGCGCAACCGGGTGGTGTACTTCGACCTCGATCAGGACGCTTTGAAGCCGGAGTTCCAGGCCGCCATGGGCTGCCACGCCAAGTACCTGCGCGACCGTCCCACTGCGCGCCTGCGCCTGGAAGGCAACGCCGACGAGCGCGGCAGCCGCGAATACAACCTGGGCCTGGGCGAGCGCCGCGGCAATGCGGTGTCCTCCGCGCTGCAGGCCAATGGCGGATCCGGCAGCCAGCTGGACGTGATCAGCTACGGCGAAGAGCGCCCGGTCTGCAACGACGGCGGCGAAGGGTGCTGGTCCCAGAACCGCCGGGTCGAACTGGTCTACAGCGCGAAGTGATGCGCACCGGCCTGAGCATGGGCTTGATCGCGGCGATGCTGCTGGCATCGCCGTCGGCATTCGCCCAGCGCGCCAGCCTGGCGGATCGCGTGGCCGCACTTGAGCAGCGTGCGGCCAGCGACAACGGTGCCACCGAACTGGTCAACCAGGTCAGCCAGTTGCGCGCGGAAGCCCAGGAGCTGCGTGGCCAGATCGAGCAGCTCCAGCAGCAGCTGGAGCAGGCGAAGCAAGGCCAGCGCAGCCAGTACCTCGACCTCGACGGTCGCTTGAACCGGTTGGAAGGCGGCACCACGGCGCCCATCCGCGTGCCCGTGGCGCCGGTCGCCGCAGCCCCTGCGCGCTCGGCAGCGCCTGCAACAGACACCAGCGGTGGCCCGGTCGCCAGCACGCCAGTTGGCACCGACGAGCGCAGCGGTTACAACCATGCCTTCGACGCGCTCAAGGGCGGCGACTACGCGGAATCCGCGCGCCGTTTCCGCGACTTCCTCGGGCTGTTCCCCAGCGGCCAGTACGCGCCCAATGCCATGTACTGGCTGGGCGAAAGCTATTACGTGACCCAGAACTACGCCCTGGCCGGAGAGCAGTTCCAGGGCTTGCTGGACCGCTACCCGAGCCACGACAAGGCCGCGGGTGCACTGCTCAAGCTGGGCCTGTCGCAGTACGGCCTGAAGCAGTACGACGCGTCCGACGAAACCCTGCGCCTGGTCATGCAGCGCTACCCGAATTCGGACGTGGCGCGCACCGCCGACGACCGCTTGCGGGCGATGCAGGTAAGCGGCGTTCGCTGACGTCGCAGGCGGGTTGCGACCGTCCGCCGATTGCCTGGGCCGGCGGCACTGTAAAATCCGCCCATGAACGCCGTCGCCGATGCGGCCACCGCATCGGTGGACGCCCTCAATCCCCAGCGCCTCAAGCTCACCGAAATCTTCCTGTCGCTGCAGGGCGAAGCGCGCGATGCCGGCTGGCCCACCGTATTCGTGCGGCTCACCGGTTGCCCGTTGCGCTGCCAGTACTGCGACACCGCCTACGCCTTCCATGGCGGGCAGTGGCACGACATCGAGGCAATCCTCGCGGAGGTCGCGGCACATGGCGTGCGCCATGTGTGCGTCACCGGCGGCGAACCGCTCGCGCAGAAGCGTTGCCTGGCGTTGCTGTCGCGCCTGTGCGATGCGGGTTACAGCGTGTCGCTGGAAACCTCGGGTGCGCTGGACATCGCCGGCGTGGATCAGCGCGTGTCGCGCGTGCTCGACATCAAGACACCCGGTTCGGCCGAGGTCGAACGCAACCTGTGGGAGAACCTTGCGCATTTGACCGCGCACGACCAGGTCAAGTTCGTGATCTGCTCGCGCGAGGACTTCGATTGGGCGAAGGACGTGGTCGCCCGCCATCGCCTGCATGAGACCTGCGACGTGCTGTTCTCGCCCAGCCATGGCCAGGTGGCGCCGCGGGTCCTCGCCGACTGGATCGTGGCCGAGCACCTGCCGGTGCGCTTCCAGATGCAACTGCACAAGCTCCTGTGGAACGACGAGCCGGGCCGATGAGCGCATCCCACGCACCCCCATCGGTGAAACCCGCCGTCGTGCTGGTGTCCGGCGGCATGGACTCGGCGGTGGTGCTTGCCATCGCCCGTGAAGCCGGCTTCGCTGCGCATGCGCTGAGCGTGCGCTACGGCCAGCGCCACACCTCGGAACTGGACGCGGCCGCGCGCGTTGCAGCGGCCCTCGGCGTAATCGCGCACAAGACCGTGCACGTGGACCTGCGCAGCATCGGCGGCTCCTCACTCACCGCGGACATCGACGTACCGACCGATACCGACGGGCACGTGATGGGCGTTGGCATTCCCTCCACCTACGTGCCCGCGCGCAACACCATCATGCTGTCGGTGGCGCTGGGCTGGGCGGAGGTGCTGGGCGCGGTGGACCTGTTCTGCGGCGTCAACGCAGTGGACTACTCCGGCTATCCGGATTGCCGTCCTGAATTCATCGCCGGGTTCGAAGCGTTGGCGAACCTGGCCACCAAGGCCGGCGTCGAAGGCAGTCGCTTCCGCGTGCACGCGCCACTGATGCGCATGTCCAAGGCCGACATCGTCCGCGAAGGCCTGCGCCTGGGCGTCGACTTCGCGCAGACCGTCAGCTGCTACCAGGCGGATGCCGACGGCCGCGCCTGCACCCACTGCGACGCCTGCCGCCTGCGCGCCCAAGGCTTCGCCGAGGCAGGCGTACCGGACCCGACCCGCTACGCACCGCCGACGATCGGTTAAAATGCGCGCCCGGCGTTCGCCGCGGCGTATCCGGGCCGTTAGCTCAGCTGGTAGAGCAGAAGACTTTTAATCTTTTGGTCGATGGTTCGAATCCATCACGGCCCACCATTTACGCATGTCGCCCCGCCGGAGCGGCCGCCTCCACTTGCCAAGTCGCGTAAGGCAGACACTCGTGCCCTTGGGAGGGCACGAGATGGGATGCCCCTCTGGAAGCCGCGAACAAGGCAAGAGGTGGGTTACTCGATCGATCAATTCACTCGGGATGCCGCCACCATGGGGAAGGAGGGCAATCCGCTGCCCCCGGTAGTCCGTGACCACCGGCGGCCCGGAGCGGCGCCGCGGAACCTTGACCCAGCACTCGTGTCCGGGTGCCACACGTGCGTCGGCCGTCCCGGATGAATCTCGCAAGAAAAAAGGGCGACCACTTGCCTGGTCGCCCCTTAAGGTTTCTCAGACAAATCCCGGCTACTGGGTCACCAGCGACACGTCATCTACCACGAACGAAGTGGCCACCTGGCTGCCCTCGATGCCCTCGAAGTAGATCCGGACGGTCTGTCCCTTCCACGCGCTCACGTCAAAGGTGCGCTGCACGTAAGCACTGCCCTTGTTGAGGTTGGAATAGGTGCCGAGGGTGGACAGCACCGCGTTGCTGCCATTGCGCACCTGCACCTTGAGGGTGTCGTAAGCAATCGTGGTGGTGGTTTCGTTGCTGGCCACCCGCAACCAGAAGGTCAGGCTCGCGCTGCTGGCATTGGCCGGGATGGCGACGGACTGGTAGGCGAACTCGGTGTTGGCCGTGCCGGATCCATTGAGCCAGGCCTTCCACACGCCGGTCCTGGCGGGGTAGGTGCTGTTCTTGGTGATCACGCCATTGGTGGCGCTCCAGCCGGTCTTGCCGGACTCGAAGCCGCCGTTGACGATCCGCTCCACCGGCGGCGCGCTGTTGTCCACTGAGAACGCAACCGCCGAGGATGTGCCCACGTTGCCGGCCGCGTCGGTGGCACTGGCAACCAAGGTGTGGCTGCCGTTGGCCAACGTGGTGGAATCCAGGGTGATGGCATATGGCGCGGTTGCATCGCTGCCCCGGGCAACGCCGTCCACCTGGAAGTCCACCTGGACCACGCCCACGTCGTCGGAGGCCATGGCGGACAGGGTAATCGTGCCGCTGCTGCCAGACTGGCTGGCCGTCACCGATGGCGCGGTCGTGTCGGCGCCGGCGTTGTTGACGCTGAATGTGACTGCCGCGGAGGTGGCGCTATTGCCTGCCGCGTCGAAGGCCCTGGCGGTGAGCGTGTGGCTGCCATTCGCAATCGTGGTCGAGTCGAAGGTCATCGAATAGACAGCCGTGCTGTCGGTGCCGACAAGCACGCCATCCAACAGGAACTCCACCCGGCTCACGCCCACATTGTCGGACGCATTGGCGGAGAGGGTGATGATGCCGCTGCTGCCGCTGACCGCAGCATTCACGGTGGGCGCCGTGGTGTCTGCCGGCGCGGTACCGCCCTGGTCCACCCAGATGGGCGCGGACCACAGCCGCAGGCCATCGGCCTGGGTCACCAGCGCGTAATAGAAATGCTGACCGGTGGACGGGGTGAAGCTGTAGCTGCCGCTGCCCTCGGTGAGCTGGGTGACAGTGCCGTTGCGCCCCGGCACGCCTTCGAAGAACTGCACGCGCTGCGCGGTCTGTCCGCTGGTACTGGCGTAGTTGGCGGTCAGCGTCAGCGGGCCGCTATTGGCGAACGACTCGCCCATCACCCGGCCATTCGCCGTCAGCACCAGCTGCGCGCTGCGGTCCTCGGTGGCGAAGGTACGGCGCGCGCGCAGCGCATCGTAGAACGCCTGCTCGCTGAGCGCAGTGCCGGACGGCAGCAGTACGCCGGTGCGGTTGGTGAAGCTCAGGCCCCAGTTCGCGCAGTGGTTGTCCTGGTTGGTGGCCGGGGCCACGCGGTAGCCGGTTTCCAGCAACTTGTTCCAGGCCCCCACGAAGCTGCTGCGGCTGGTTTCGGTCTGGGTGGTGTTGGTGGAGAACGCCGAGCTGTTGAGGATCTCCGCCAGCACCATCACTTCGGCGCCGTTGGCGTCGTAGCCCAGGTCCACGCCGTTGACGAGGAACTGGCCCGTGCTGGCCGGGTGGTTGAACTGTCCGATCCAGCCCCGCTGCTTCATGGTGGCGTACAGCGCGGGATAGTCGCTCTTGGCAGTGAACACCTCGCCGATGAGCTGGCCGGAGGCGTTGTACTCCCACTGGGCCAGCCCATCCGGATTGATAATGTTGAGGTGGCCGCCATTGCTGATCACGCCCCACTCCAAGCCGTACATCGCCATGAAGTCCGGGTTTGCGGCGCGCGTACTGGCCGCCTGCTGCAGGCCGCTGTCAAACAGCGCGATGGCGTCCGCAGGCACTGCGGTGGTGCGGGTGCTGGTAGACCCGTCGTACATGTGGTTGTGCTCGGAGGCCAGCAGGAAGTCGCCGCCGGCCTGCACGCGCATCATGGTGTAGGCGTCGCCGGGGCCGGACACACCGGCCTGAGGCGCCTGGGAACCGCTGCAGCTGGACACCGCAGCGCCGCCGTCGCTGTGGTTGGTCTGGCTGTGCATGTTGCCGTAATAGATGGTGAACGGCAGGCCGCTGCCCGCTTCCACCTTCAGCGAGGTTGAACCCGCGCTCTGGCGGCTCTGTTTTGCGGTGCGCAACGGGGTCATCGGTTGCAGGCGCGCCGCAGGCACGCGGCCCAGCATCACGTCATAGCGCTGCTCCACCATCTCGTCGCCGAACTGCTTGAATGCCTGCTGTACCCGCAGCGATTCCGGCACAGCGGGGTCGCCCGCCACCGCCACCGTGGGGACTGCCCGCAGTCGCACGGTGTAATACCCCGCGGGAATCGCGCGACCGCCTTCGTCACGCCCATTCCAGTGCCCATTGGCCACGGCGCGGCCATTGCCCAACGGCGCCAGACCAGCATCGCGCCCCACCACCTGCCCGTTTGCGTCCAGCACCTCCAGTACCCAGGCGGCCTGGGTGGCACCGCCGGCGCCGGGATAATCGAAGTGCAGGCGGATCGGGAACTGCCCCGCCTGCGTCTGGAACGGCACCTCCAGGGTGGCATCGAATTCGTAGTGGTCCGGATGGCGCAGGTCGTTCGCTACAACGGAGGTGCAGGCAAGGACGAGCGCGCAGGCAAGGACGTGCCGGCGCCAGAGGCGTTTCTGCATGACGTGTTTTCCCCGGGAAGATGGCCCGCATCCATGCGGGAAGAGTTCCTACGCAACTATCGTGGAAAACCTGGATGACGGGAAGATGACAGGGGCAACCGCGGGATCCATATGAGCCAGATCAGCCAAATCTTTCCCTGATCCCTTCCCTGTTAGACCACGCGGTCATTTGACAGATCAGGGCTGACGGGTGTGCAAATCCTGGGCGATGCACCGGAATAGGGTAGATGGGAGACCAGGATTCGCTGCAAATTTCCCTGAAACCGGGAAAGGTGGGCCGAGAGGGGTGCGCAGCCGACTACCTCCACCACCATCCGGTCTCCGCCGCGCTTCTCACTCCCGCATTTCTCTTGGGTGGTGTGGAACCGATTGGCGTCCACCGCCCTGCCCGGGGAAAAGGCGCTGACCGTTCGTTGGCACCGATGTTTCCGCATAGACTCCCCAGACGTCCCCAGGAGTCCAGACATGCGCTTGCATCCGAAACTTTGCCTGCTTGCACTCCTGGCCTCGCCGGCGATGGCGGCGCCGCCACTCGCCCAGGCAGTGAAGGCGGACTACGACCAGCGCCTGGGCGCTCTCTTCGACTGGTTCCATCGCAATCCCGAGCTCTCCTACCTGGAAACCCGCACCGCGGCGCGGATGGCCAAGGAACTGCGCGCGATTCCGGGCATCGAAGTGACCGAGAAGATTGGCGGTACCGGCGTGGTCGGGGTGATGAAGAACGGATCCGGTCCTACCGTGCTGGTACGCGCGGACATGGACGGACTGCCGTTGAAGGAAGCCAGCGGCCTCGCCAACGCATCTATGGTGGTGCAGGCCGGGAGTGACGGCGTTGCATCCCCGGTCATGCACGCCTGCGGGCATGACGTCCACATCACCTCGCTGGTGGGCACGGCCAGCCGGCTGGCAGAGATGAAGCATGCCTGGCGCGGCACCGTGGTGTTCGTGGTGCAGCCGGCGGAGGAAAGGATCGGCGGTGCGCGCAGGATGCTGGAGGATGGCCTGTACACGCGCTTTCCGAAGCCCGACTACGCACTGGCCTTCCATGTCGCCGCCCAGTACCCGACCGGCACGCTGGTTGCGGAGCCCGGGATCCGCTACTCCTCCTCCGACAGCGTCGACATCACCATCCATGGCGTTGGCGGGCATGGGGCATCCCCGCACCAGACCAAGGACCCGATCGTGATGGGGGCGGAAATCGTGATGGCCCTGCAGACCCTGGTGAGCCGTGAAATCGCGCCGCTCAGCCCCGGCGTGGTGACGGTGGGCGCGTTCAATGCCGGATCCAAGCACAACATCATCTCCGACCAGGCCAGGTTGCAGCTGACGGTGCGCTCCGATGACGAGGCCGTACGCAAAACCCTGCTGGACGGCATCAAACGCATCGCGCAGAACGTCGGTCGCATGAACGGCATGCCTGAGGACCGCCTGCCTGAAGTGAAACTCTCGGTGGAATCGACCTCGGTGACCATCAATGATGCCGCCCTGACCGCGCGGCTGCGTACCGCGTTGGCCGCGGCGTTCGGCGCGGACGTGCTGAAGTCGCCACCGCGTACCGGCATGGGCGCCGAGGATTTCGCCTATTTCGTGCAGCCGGAACACGGCGTGCGCGGCTTCTACTTCAACGTGGGCGGCACGCCGCAACAGGCGTTCGATGCCGAAAAGGCAGGTGGGGCTCCCGTGCCGGGCCACCACTCACCGCTGTTCAAGATCGATCCGGAGCCCTCGGTACGCCTCGGCACCGAAGCGATGACGGTGGCGGTGCTGGACTTGCTCAGGCCGGGCGCGTCGGCGACGCCGTAGTCCCCTGCGCGGCGTCCACCAACGCAATCACGTCGCTGCCATAACGCTCGAGCTTGCCCACGCCGACCCCACCGATGGCGGACAGTGCGTCCAGGTCATGCGGCTGCTCGAGGGCGATGGCTCGGAGGGTGGCGTCGTGGAAGATCACGTAGGCGGGCACGCCTTGGGCGCGGGCGACTTCGGCTCGCCAGGCGCGCAGTGCGGTGAAGCGTTCGGCGGCATGGGCGGGAAGGTCGATGGTGGGAGCCGTCGCGCGCGCGGCAGGGCCGCCCGCCTTGCGGCGTCGCTCGCGGGCGGGTGGTTCCGCGCGCAGTTGCAGGCTGCGTTCGCCGCGCAGGAGTGGCGTGGCCTCCGAGGTCAGGCGCAGCGCGCCATGGCCTTCGATGTCGGTTTCCAGCAATCCACCTGATACCAGTTGGCGGAACACTCCGCGCCATTGCCGGGCATCGAGGCTACCGCCGATGCCGTAGGTGCTGAGGGACTGGTGGCCGAACTGGCGCACCTTGGCGGTGTCCGCGCCGCGCAGCACGTCGATCATGTGTGCGGCGCCGAAACGCTGGCCGGTGCGGTACACGCAGGACAGCGCCTTGCGCGCGGCCTCGGTCGCGTCCCAGGTCACGGGCGGCTGTTGGCAGTTGTCGCAATGCCCGCAGGCGCCGCCATGCGCCTCGCCGAAATAGCCCAGCAGGGTCTGGCGGCGGCAGCCGGTGGATTCGCAGTAGCCGATCAGCGCATCCAGCTTGCCGCGCTCCAGCCATTTGCGCTCATCGCCGGCATCGCCGTCTTCGATCATGCGCCGTAGCAACACCGCGTCGCCAAGGCTGTAGGCCAGCCATGCCTCGGCCTGATCGCCATCGCGGCCGGCGCGTCCGGTTTCCTGGTAATAGCCCTCAAGGGATTTCGGCAAATCCAGGTGCGCGACGAAGCGCACGTCGGGCTTGTCGATGCCCATGCCGAAGGCGATGGTGGCAACCATCACGATGCCGTCGTCGCGCAGGAACCGCCGTTGGTGATCCGCGCGCGTGATGGCGTCCAGGCCCGCGTGGTAGGGCAGCGCGTTGATGCCACGCTCGGCGAGCAGCGCGGCCGTGGCGTCCACCTTGCGCCGCGACAGGCAATAGACGATCCCGCTGTCGCCGCGGTGATCCTCCAGGAATTCCAGCAACTGGCGGCGGCTGTCGTCCTTGGCCACCACGGTGTAGCGGATGTTGGGACGGTCGAACGAACTGACGAACTGGCGCGCATCTTCCAGCGCCAACCGTTCCACGATCTCGCGCCGCGTCGGCGCATCCGCGGTTGCGGTCAGCGCGATCCGCGGCACGTCTGGCCAGCGTTCGTGGAGCAGGGTCAGCTGGCGGTACTCGGGGCGGAAATCGTGGCCCCATTGCGACACGCAGTGGGCTTCGTCGATGGCGAACAGGGCGATCCGGCTGCGTTCCAGCAACGCGAGGAACCGAGGCGTCAGCAGGCGTTCCGGCGCGACATACAGCAGGTCGAGGTCGCCATCGGCCAGCTGTCGCTCGACCTGGGCGGCCGCGCCGGCATCCAGGCTCGAGTTGAGGAAGGCAGCCCGCACGCCAAGCTGGCGCAAGGCCTCCACCTGGTCCTGCATCAGTGCGATCAGCGGCGACACCACGATGCCGGTGCCCTCGCGCAGCAGCGCCGGCAACTGGTAGCACAGCGACTTGCCGCCGCCAGTGGGCATCAGCACCAGCGCATCGCCGCCGGCGACGACCCGCTCGACGATCTCCGCCTGTTCGCCGCGAAAGCTGTCGAAACCGAAGACGTGGCGGAGTTGGCTCAGGGCGCGTTCTTGCATCCGGACAGGGTAGCAACCAGGCGCGACTTGGGGATCGGACTTCTGCACTTCCAAAGTCGGCATGCAGGCGACCTCGGTAGGGACGGGCGGTGGCCGGGGTGTTGCGTCAAGCGCACCATGGACGGCGCGCGCCCGAGTCGGGCCAGGAGGGCCCGATCGAGGGAGAAGCAATACCCCGGCCACCGCCCGGCCCGGAGCCAGGCATTTACGCGTTTCTGCAGCAGCGCTTACTGCAACAGCGAACGCAGCATCCAGGCGTACTTCTCATGCGTCTGCAGGCGCTGGGTCAGCAGGTCCTCGGTAGGCGCATCGTCGGCGTCGTCGGCGATGTCCAGCACCTTGCGCGCGGTGCGGCAGACCGCTTCGTTGCCGACCACCAGCTGGCGAACCATTTCGCGCCAGTCGGCTGTGTCGGTCAGGCCGGGTTCTTCGGGAATCGAGCTCAACTTGATGAACTCGGCATAGGAACCGGGCGCGTTGAAGCCCAAGGCGCGGATGCGCTCGGCAATGTCGTCCAGCGCGTTCCACTGCTCGGTGTATTGCACCTCGAACATGTTGTGCAACGCGTTGAACATGGACCCGGTCACGTTCCAGTGGAAGTTGTGGGTCTTCAGATACAGGGTGAACGCGTCCGAGAGGAAGCGTGCCAGGCCATCGGCGATCTCGCCGCGGTCCGCCTTCGCGATGCCGATGTCGATGCCCATCGCACCATCCGCGTGCGCGGCGGCGGGCATTGTCTTCTTGCCGGATGTCTTCGGCGCGCCGGCCTTCGGGGTGGACTTTTTCTTGGCCATGTCGATTCCTTGATGGGTGCTGCGGCGACAATAGCCGGGCACGGGTTGCCGTGGAATGAAAGATTCCTTGCAAAAGCATTGATGGACGCTATCGAAACCAGCGCGACCACGTCACCCGGCAAGGCCAGGCGCGCCATCGAGGGCGCCCTGACCCGCGACCGTGGGCGGCTGCTTGGCCTGTGGTCGAAGTGGAACGGTGCGCCGGGAGATGCCGCCCTGCGCGAGGCATTCGCGACCCGGCTGCAGGCCTCCATCGCCGCACGCGAGCGCCGTGCTGGCCTGCTGCCAACGGCCGCGGTCGAGGCGACGCTGCCCATCGCCGCCCACGCCGATGAAATCATCGCGTTGATCCGCGCCCACCAGGTGGTCGTGATCGCGGGCGAAACCGGCTCCGGCAAGACCACCCAGTTGCCCAAGCTGTGCCTCGCGGCGGGTCGCGGCGCGGCGGGGATGATCGGCTGCACCCAGCCGCGGCGGATCGCGGCGCGTTCGGTGGCGCGGCGGGTGGCCGAGGAACTGCAGGTGCCGCTGGGCGGCATCGTTGGTTTCCAGGTGCGCTTCAACGATGCGGTCACTGACGCCACCGCGATCAAGTTCATGACCGACGGCATCCTGCTGGCGGAAATCCAGCACGACCGCTGGCTGTCGAAGTACGACACCCTGATCATCGACGAGGCCCACGAGCGCAGCCTCAACATCGACTTCCTGCTCGGCTACCTCAAGCAGCTATTGCCGCGGCGGCCGGACCTGAAGCTGATCGTGACCTCCGCCACCATCGACACCGCGCGATTCTCCGAGCATTTTGGCGGCGCGCCAGTGGTGGATGTCGAAGGCCGCGGCTTTCCGGTCGAGGTGCGCTATCGGCCGCTGGAAGGCGAGGGCGAGGAGGCCGGCGAGCGCACCCTGCTGGACGGCATCGTCGCTGCCTGCGATGAAATCCAGCGCGACAAGGGCATTGGCGACACCCTGATCTTCCTGCCTGGCGAGCGCGAGATCCGCGACGCCCACCAGGCGCTGGAACGGCGCAAGTACCGGCACACCGAAATCCTGCCGCTGTATGCGCGCCTGTCGGCAAAGGACCAGGACCGCGTGTTCCATCCCGGCCCGCAGCGGCGCATCGTGCTTGCGACCAACGTGGCCGAAACCTCGCTGACGGTGCCGCGCATCCACTACGTGGTCGATCCCGGCGTGGCCCGGGTCAAGCGCTACAGCCCGCGACAGAAGCTGGACCGCCTGCATATCGAGCCAGTCAGCCAGGCCAGCGCCAACCAGCGCGCGGGTCGCTGCGGGCGCATCGCGCCGGGCGTGTGCCTGCGCCTGTATGCCGAGGCCGATTTCGCCTCGCGGCCCGCCTACACCGATCCGGAAATCCGCCGCGCGGCGTTGGCCGGGGTGATCCTGCGCATGCTGGCGTTGGGACTGGGCGACTTCGGCAGCCGCAGCGGCGGATCGAAGCGGCGAAGCAGCGCGACTCCCGTGGCCAGTGCCAACATCATCGAGGACTTCCCCTTCCTGGAGCCGCCGGATCCGCGCGCCATTGCCGATGGCTGGCAGCAACTTGGCGAACTTGGCGCGGTGGATGCGCAGCGCAGCCTGACCGCCATCGGCCAGTCGATGTCGAAACTGCCGGTCGACGTGAAGCTGGCGCGCATGCTGGTCGCCGCCGGGCAGCACGGCGTACTGCGCGAAATGCTGGTGATCGCCAGCTTCCTCGGCGTGCAGGACCCGCGCGAACGCCCGTCGGATGCACGCGCCGCCGCGGACGCCGCGCATGCGCAGTTCGCGGATGCCAAGTCGGAGTTCATCGGCATCCTCAAGTTGTGGGAGGGGTACCGCAACGCGCATGAGGAAATGACCCAGTCGCAGCTGCGCAAATGGGCCGACAAGAACTTCTTCGGCTTCCTGCGCCTGCGCGAGTGGTGGGAGTTGCATCGGCAACTCAAGCTGCAATGCGAGGACCTTGGCTGGGACGTGCCTGCCGCGAGCGACTTGCAGGAGCGTTCGACCGTTGCGCAATACGCCGCCCTGCATCGCGCGTTGATTGCCGGCCTGCCCAGCCAGCTCGGCCACCGCGGCGAACGTGGTCTTTACGACGGCCCCCGCGGCCGCAAGTTCTCGCTGTTCCCAGGCTCCAACCTTGCGTCAAAGCCGCCGCCGTGGGTGCTGGCGGCCACGCTGCTGGACACGGAAAAGGTGTGGGGGCTGACCAATGCCGCGATCGAGCCGGACTGGGCGATTGCCGAGTTGCCGCACCTGCTGGCGCGACGCCACCACGATCCGCATTGGTCGCGCGCGCAGGGGCGGGTGCTGGGCAGCGAGCAGATCTCGCTGTTCGGCCTGGTGCTGGCCCCGAAGAAACCCGTGCATTACGGCGCGCTGTTCCCGGAGGAAAGCCGCGCGATCTTCGTCCGCGACGCGCTGCTGACCGGCGAGATCAATACCCGCAGCGCGTTCCTGCCGCGCAACCTGCGCACCCTGCAGTCCGCGCTCGACGAGGAAGCCAAGCTGCGTCGCGCTGGCCTGGTGGTGGACGAAGACTGGCAGGTGCGGTGGTACCTCGACCGGCTGCCGCCACACGTGCACAACGCGCAGGCGCTGGACGCATGGTTCGCCAAGTTGCCCAAGGACGAAAAGGCGGCCCTGGAGTGGTCGCGCGACGATTTGCTGGTGGTCGATGCGGCCGATGCGGCGCGCTTCCCCGCTTACCTGGCACTGGGCGACGTGCGCCTGGCCGTGCAATACCGCTTCGAGCCCGGCGCGATCGATGACGGCATGACCGTCGCAGTGCCGCTGCACCTGCTCAATGCGCTGGATCCGGCGCGGCTGTCCTGGCTGGCGCCGGGCTTGGTGCAGGACAAGGCCACGGCGCTGATCAAATCGTTGCCAAAAGCATTGCGGCGCAACTTCGTGCCGGCGCCGGACTTCGCCCGCGCCTTCGCCGAGGCGCACCCGCAGCCGGAAGCGGACAGCCTCGAAGGCGCGTTGGCGCGTTTCCTGAAGCGGCTGGTCGGCGTTGACGTGGCCGCCACCGACTTCGACGTGGCCAGCATTCCGCCGCACCTGCGCGCCAACCTGCGCCTGCTCGATGGCGACGGCAAGCGCGTGCTGGCCGACTCGCGTGATCTGGACGAGTTGCGCGAACGCTTCGGCGCGCGTGCGGCGGAAGCCTTTGCCCGCCATGCTGCGCAGGGCATGGCGGCGGACGGGCTGGTCGCGTTCCCGCAGCAACCCATTCCGCGCAGCGTGCCGGGCGCGGGGGGCGTACCGGCGTATCCCGCGCTGCAGGACGATGGCGATGCGGCCTCGCTCGCGGTGCACGCGCAGCGCGAGGTCGCCGAGCGCCTGCATCCGGGCGGCGTGCGGCGGTTGCTGGAGATCGCGCTCGCCGAGAAGGCCAAGCACGCGCGCAAGCAGTTGCCGGTGCAGCCGAAGACTTCGCTGCTGTATGCCGCCATCGAGTCCACCGATCCGCGCCGGGATGGCCTGAAGGACGGCGACCGCCTGCGTGCGGACCTGGTCGATGGCGCCTTTGCCGCGCTTGCAGCCGATGGCCTCGATGATGTGCGCGATGCCGGCGCGTTTGCCCAGCGCCGCGACGCGATCGGCAGGGAGCTGTTCGGCGAGGCGATGCGCCGCCTGCAGCAGGCCGAAGCGATCCTGGCCCTGGTCGCGGAAGTGCGGGCGAAACTGGAATCGAAACTGATCGGCTGGGCCAGCGCCAACCTTGATGACATGCGCGAGCAACTGCAGGTGTTGGCGCGTCCCGGTTTCCTGCGCGAAGTTCCGGCCGACATGCTGGCCGAATACCCGCGCTGGCTGAAGGCGTTGGCGCTGCGCGCTGAACGCGCCCAGCGCGATCCGGTCCGCGACCAGGCCCGCATGCTGGAGTTGCAACCGTTCGCGGACGCGTTGGCCACCGCGGATGCGGGCGACGAGGACGCCCAGGCACTGCGCTGGGAATTGCAGGAGTTGCGCGTGCAGCTGTTCGCGCAGGAGCTCGGGGTGAAGCGTGCCGTCTCGCCCAAGCGCCTGGCTGCACGCGTGGAACGACTGCGTTCACGTTGATGCTGGCCGGGTCGCGCACGCATCGCTAAGGTAGGGCGATGCCCGTCGCCGCCGCCCCCGTAGAGCGCCTCGATATCGCGCTCGCGCGCCTGCCGGTGGACGCGCTGCCGGAGCCGTTGATGGGCCTGTGGCGCGAGCAGGCCAGGTCCGCTGCCGGCCTGCGTGATGCGCCGGACGTACTGGCCGATACGCTTGCAATCCTTTCCACGCTCAACGCCGATGCCGACGTGATGGCCGCGGCGCTGCTGGACGCGGTGGTGGATTTGCCTGCCGTGGCCAAGGCGCGCGGGATCGCCATCGCGGAGCGCCTGCAGGTCTTGCTCGATGGCCAGCGCGCGGCCAGCCAGGTGTGGAAGCTCCACCGCGAGCATGGCGGCGGTCGCAACCCGGAAGGCATGCGTCGCCTGCTGCTGGCCCTGGTCCGCGACCTGCGCGTGGTGCCGGTGGTCTTGGCGCGGCAACTGGCGCGCATGCGCGCGGCCTGGCGCCTGCCGCAGGATGAGCGGAAGGCACTGGCCCAGCTCACCCGCGACATCCACGCGCCGCTCGCCAACCGCCTGGGCATCTGGCAGTTGAAGTGGGAACTGGAAGACCTGGCCTTCCGCGAACTCGACACCGAGACCTACCTGCAGATCGCGCGCCTGCTGGACGACAACCGCGCCGGACGCGAGCGCTGGATCGAGCAGGCCAAGACCGAGTTGCGCGCGGCCCTGGAGGCGCAGGGCGTGCATGCCGACGTGGCAGGACGGCCGAAGCACATCTACAGCATCTGGCGGAAGATGCAGAAGAAGGACGCGCCGATCGGTGGCCTGTACGACCTGCGCGCGCTGCGGGTGCTGGTGGAGGACATCCCCGCCTGCTACGCCGCGCTTGGTGCCGTGCACGCACTGTGGCCGCCGATCCCCAGTGAATTCGACGACTACATCGCGCGACCCAAGCGCAACGACTACCGCTCGCTGCACACCGCCGTGGTCGGGCCGGGCGGCAAGACCCTGGAAGTGCAGATCCGTACCCGCGAGATGCACGCCCAGGCCGAGCTCGGCGTGGCCGCGCACTGGCGTTACAAGGAAGGCGGGAGTGGCGGCAGCCACGCCGGTGCGGCGATGGACAAGCGCATCGCGTGGATGCGGCAGCTGCTGGAGCAGGCCGCGGACGCCGCCCGCGACGGCGAGTCCAGTCCGCTCGGCGGCGTCGACAGCGAGCTGGTCGAAGACCGGGTGTACGCGCTGACCCCGAAGGGCGAAGTGGTCGACCTGCAACAGGGCGCCACCGTGCTCGACTTCGCCTACCAGGTGCACACGGAGGTCGGCCATCGCTGCCGCGGGGCCAAGGTCGATGGCCGCATCGTGCCGCTCACCCACCAGCTGCGCAGCGGCGACCGCGTCGAGATACTCACCGCCAAGTCCGCGGAGCCGCGCCGCGACTGGCTGCAGCCGAGCGCGGGGTTCCTGGCCAGCAACCGCTCACGGGACAAGGTGCGCGCCTGGTTCAACAAGCTCGACCGCGCCCGCAACCTGCAGGCGGGCCGCGAATTGCTGGACCGCGACTTGCGCCGGTTGGGCCTGCTGCATGCCGATCTGCAACCGGTGCTGGGCAAGTTCAATGTGTCCACCATCGACGACCTGCTGGTGCTGGTGGCGCTGGGCGACGTGGGGCCGAACCAGGTCGGGCGGGCGCTGCTCGAACTTGAGCGCGCCGATGCAGCCGGCACACCGATGCCGTTGCAGCCATCGAAGCCGGCAACCTCCGCCGCGCGCGCCGGGACCGTCACCGTGCAGGGCGTGGACAACCTGCTGGCGCAGGTGGCGCGCTGCTGCCAGCCTTTGCCGGGCGAACCGATCTTCGGCTACCTGACGCGCGCGCGCGGGGTCAGCGTGCACCGGCCGGAGTGCGCGTCGTTCCTGCGCCTGGCCGCGCTGCAACCGGCGCGCGTGCTGCCGGTGGAGTGGGGTGCGCGCAGCGGCGGCCACGAGGTATCGGTGCGGATCGACGCCATCGACCGCAAATGGCTGTTGAAGGACGTCACCACCTTGATCGCGCAGTTGGGCGTGAACGTGCTCGGCTTGCACGCGGACCAGGCGCGCGGCGGGCACGGCCGGGTGCGCCTGCAGTTGCGCGTGCGGGTGGCCGACTATGGTCAGCTGGGGTTGTTGCTGGGGCGGATCGAGTCGCTGCCGGGCGTCGCGTCCGCGCAACGGGCATGAGCGGTCTCGAGGGGCTCGCGCCGGTGAAACGCTTCGCGTCTGCGCAACGGCATCGTCGCGCCTGGCGCGCACGCTGGCAGGCCTTGCCGCAACGGTGGCGGCTCGCGGGAATCGCGCTGGTGGTCATGATGGCAGCGGCGCTGTTGCTGGCGGGACTGTTCCGGCAACAGGTGGCAGGCTGGCTCTGGCCGGAGTCGCGCAGCGTCGAGTTGCGGGTGCAGGCCGAGCAGGCGCTGCGGCAAGGGCATCTGACCGCCGCCGATGGCAGCGGCGCGCGTGAACTGTTCGATGCCGCGCTGGCGGTGCAGCCGGACCAGGTGGCCGCGCGCGACGGGCTTGCGCGGGTGGGCCGGGCGGCCTTGGCCCGCGCCGAGCGCGAGATCGAGCAAGGGCACTTCATCCAGGCACGCGCCGCGCTGCAACTGGCGCGTGAACTGGAAGTGCCGCGTGGACGGCTCGAGCCCCTGGAAGCCAGCCTGCGCATGCGTGAAACGGCCGTTGCCGGTGTGGAAAGCTTGCTGGCGCGGGCCGCCGTGGCCCTGGCAGCCGGCCAGCTGGACGACGGCGAGGGCGCTGCCCTGCCGCTCTACCGGCGGGTGCTGGCGCTGCAGCCGCGCAACCAGCGCGCGGTCGAGGGGCGCGAGGACGCGCTCGCCAAGCTGCTGGAGCCGGCGGCGGGCGCCTTGCAGGCAGGCGACGCTGCAACCCTGGCGGGCTTGGTCGCACGGGCGGAGGCGTTCGATGCGGGGCATCCAGCCTTGCCCGAGCTGCGCGCCGGCCTGTCGCGCTTGCACGAGGCGTCCCAGCGACGCCTGCAAGCACTGATCGCCGGCCGCCGCTTCGAAGCCGCAGCGGTGTTATGCGGCGAACTTCGCGCCCATGTCGACAGCCTGCCCTCGCCCTGCACGGGCGAGGTCATCGAAGGACTCGCCACACTCGCACGCACTGCAGCCAGCGACTTCGATTTCGCGAGCAGCGAGCACCTGCTGACGCTCGCGCGTGCGCTGGCGCCCGAGCATCCACAACTGGCTGCAGCCGGGCGCCAGCTGCTGCAGGCACGGCTGGGGGCTTCGCGGCTGCCGCAGACCCCGCGCAACACCCGCCGTCTTGCTGCACGCGTGGCGACCCTGTTGGCCGAGGCCAGGCAGGCGGAGGCGCGCGGTGATTGGCTGACACCCCCAGGCGAAAGTGCCTGGGACAAGTTGCGGGCAGCGCAGGCACTGGCGCCGCGGGACCCTGCGGTGGAGCGCGCCCTGGCTGCCCTGAAGCCGGCCGCGCGCCGGTGCCATGCCGACTCCCTGCGCGACAACGACCTGCGCACCGCGCGCATCTGCATGGACGTGTGGAGACAAGTTGATCCGGCCGACGCCGCATTGGTGCAGGCGCGGCGTCGGTTGGCGGAACGCTGGGTCGCGATCGGCGAGCAGCGCCTGGGCGCCGGAGAAGTCGATGCTGCCAGGACGGCGCTGGAGCAGGCGCGCACGCTGGATGCCGGCGCTGCCGGGTTGGTGGAGTTCGAAGCGCGCCTGGCCCGCGCGCAGGCGCCGCAACCCTAGCGGTTGCGCGGCCCCGACAGAAAGACCTCGCGCACCACCGCGCGCGCTGCATCCAGCGAAAAATGCCGGGCCACGTTGTCGCGTCCGTGCGCGGCGATGCTGCTCCAGAGCGCCTCGTCGGAATAGAGGCGCAGCACTGCAGCGGAGAACGCCTGCGCGTCGTCGGCAACCAGCACGTCGTGGCCATCGCGCAGGTGCATGCCCTCCACCGCGGCGGCAGTCGCCACCACCGGCAAGCCGTGGGCCATCGCCTGGTTGACCTTGCCCTTGACCCCGGCGCCGTAGCGCAAGGGCGCGATCGATAGGCGGCACCCGTCCAGCCATGGCCCCAGGTCGGGCACGTGGCCGTGGATGCGCACACCGGGTTTCGCCGCCAACGCCTGGATCACGCCGGGCACGTCGCCGCCGATGCAGTGGAACTGAAGGCTGGGGCGCTCTGCAAGGATGCGCGGCCAGACCTCGCCCACGAACCACTGCACCGCGTCCACGTTCGGCGGGTGGCGGAAGCCGCCGACGAACAACAGGTCGCGACGGCTCTCCGGACCGGGTCCCGGCGCCTCCGAGTCGTGCAGGTTGGAAAGCACGCGCACCCGCGCGGTGGGTGCGTCCTGCGCCAGCAGGGTGCCTTCGGCTTCACTGACCACCAGGGTGGTGTCTGCTGCTGCAATCAAGGCCAGCTCCAGCGCCCGCGTGCGTTGCGCCGCGCGCATCCCCGGAGTGTCTCCCGCGAGGTCGGCGGCGCGGCGTTCGCGCAGGTAGTGCAGGTCCACGGTATCGAACAGCACGGCTGCCTGCGGCGCGTAATGGCGCAGCAACGGGAAGAACTCGCTGGCCACGTAATGGCGGCAGACCATCACGGTATCGAAGCGTGGACCGTGGGCGCGCAGCCAGGCCGGCGCGCGTTCGGCGCCCGGCGCATGCCAGCACTCCACGCCCATCTGTTGCAGGGCTTCGGTGTAAGCGCCATCAGCGGTCCGGTTGGCGGGCAGGAACACCACGTGCGCGCCTTCCTGGCGCAGCAGGCGCATCAGGTTGACCAGCCGCACGGAGCCCGAGTCGCGGTCCGGCTGCGGGGTCAGCGCATCCACGATCAGCACCTGCTGCTGGCTCCGATGCAGCAGCGCCGGCGTGGGTACGGTGCCGGGCGCAGGCTGCGCTGGCAACGCATCGCGCCACTTGGCGGTGAACACCGCCTGGTTGCGCTCCTGCGCCGCCTTCATGCCTTGCGCAGGATCGGTGCCGGCGCTGGTGCCTTCGTCATGCACCACGACCGACGCCGGCTGGTACAGCACCCGCAATCCCGTGGCGCGCACTGCAAAGGCAAGGTCTGTGTCCTCGTAGTAGGCCGGTGCGAAGCGGGCATCGAAGCCGCCCAGCCGCTCGAACAGCGCGCGTGGCAGGGCGATCGCGGCCCCGCTCACGTAATCGGCGTCGCGGACATAGGCGAAGCGGCAATCGTCGGGGTCTTCGAAACGCCCGTAGTTCCAGCCCGAGCCGTCGGCGAAGACCACCCCGCCTGCTTCCTGCAGGCGGCCGTCGGGATAGATCAGGCGTGCGCCCACCAGGCCCACATCAAGGTGGTCGTCGAAGGTGCGCAGCAACGCATCCAGCCAACCCGGCTGCGGCACGGTGTCGTTGTTGAGGAAGACCAGGACCTCGCCGCGGGCGAGCGCGGCGCCGTCGTTGCAGGCTGCAATGAAGCCACCGTTCGCGGCGCGCGCATGGATGCGCAGTCCGTCGATCTGTTCGAGCTTGGCCAGACTGTCGTCGGGAGACGCGTCGTCGACCACGATTACTTCGAACGCCACCGCCGGCGCATGCCCGGCCAGCGCCCTCAGGCACGCCAGCGTGTGCGCAAAGGCTCCATGCACCGGGATCACGATGCTGGCGACGGGCGTACTTGAAGTCGGCACCTGGAAGGGCTGAAAGGGCGCAGTCGCTGGCGCGTACAGGGTGCGTGCAGGGCTGGCCCGCCGTCGCAACTGCAGGCGCAGGCGCTCCCAGCTGGCCGCCAGCCCGCGGTTGCGCAGGCTGGCCCAGCCACGCCGCCACAGGCCGAATGCGCGCAGGCACCAGAAGCGCGCGTCGGTGGCGATCGGCATCCGTGGGAACTCCGGCTGAAGGGCGTGGCCGGCGTCCGTGCAGCGCGCGGGCGCTGCGCTAGACTCGGCGCTCCGAGCCATTGTCGCATTCGCCCGCGACCCCGCGCAGAGCCCCATGCCCCGCATCGAAGACGAAGACGACGACGACCTGTACGACGACGATGGACATGGCGACGACGGCACCCCCGGCTGGCGCCGCCGGCTGTTGACCTGGAGCCTCGCCGGCGCGGCGCTGCTGCTCGGCTTCCTGATCCCGTACATGCTTTACCTCAACCATCAGGTCGGCGAGCGCTTCGGCAAGCTGCAATGGCAGGTGCCGACCCGCGTCTATGCGCGCCCGCTGCTGCTGCGCACCGGCCTTGCGATGGACGCGCAGACCCTGAAGACCGAACTCGATGCCGCGTCCTACCGTTCCGGCGATGGCAAGCGGGCCGGCACCTACGTTCGCAACGGGGGGCGCTGGCGGATTTCCAGCCGCGGCTATTTCGACGTGGACGGGCGCATCGCCCCGGGGCAGCTGGAGGTCACCCTTTCCAGCGGCGAAGTGACCGCGCTGCGTGACCTCGGCAGCCGCAAGGCGCTGCGCAGTGCGCGCCTCGACCCGGCGCGCATCGCCACCCTGTACGGCAGCCAGCAGGAAGAACGCCGACTGGTGCGCATGGAGGAGGTGCCGGAGCTGCTGGTCACCGGCCTGCAGGCAGTGGAGGACCGCGACTTCAACCACCACATGGGCATCGACGTGGGCGGCATGCTGCGTGCTGCCTTCGTCACCATGAAGTCCGGCGGCGAGACCACCCAGGGCGCCAGCACCCTGACCCAGCAGCTGGCGCGCAGCGGCCTGCTCGGCATTGGCAAGGAACAGACCTTGACCCGCAAGGTCAAGGAAATCCTGTTCGCCATCCTGCTTGAGGCGCGCTACGACAAGCGCACCCTGCTCGAGGCCTATTTCAACCAAGTCGACCTGGGCCAGCGCGGCGCGCAGGCGATCCGTGGGGTGGCCGCCGCATCCGAGTTCTGGTTCGGGCGCGAGCTGGCCGACCTGTCCACCGAGCAGATCGCGCTGATGATCGGCCTGGTCAAGGGCCCGTCCTGGTACAACCCGCGGCGCAACCCGGAGCGGGCGAAGGAACGCCGCGACTTCGTGCTGGGGGAAATGCACGAGACCGGCCTGATCGACGATGCCGAGTTCAAGCGCGCGAGTGCGGCGCCGCTGGGCATCACCAAGACCGCCGGCAGCATTGCCGCCAACCGCTTCCCCTCGTATGTCGACCTGGTGCGCAAGCAACTTGCGCGCGACTACCCGGCTGACCAGCTGTCGGGCGCTGGACTGTCGGTGATGACGGGCATGTCGCCTGCCGCGCAGGGTTATGCGGAAGGCGCGGTCACCCGCACCCTGAAGTCGGTGGGCAGCAAGGGCCGCCCACCGTTGCAGGCCGGCGTGGTGATGACCGACGTGCACAACGGCGACGTGGTGGCCGTGGTCGGCAGCCGCAACGTCACCGAGCAGGGCTTCAACCGTGCGGTCGATGCCAAGCGTCCGGTGGGCTCGCTGCTGAAGCCCTTCGTGTACCTGCTGGCGCTGGCGCAGCCGGACCGCTGGTCGCTGGCGAGCACGATCAGCGATGCCCCGGTCACCGTCAGCCTGGGCCGTAACCGCAACTGGAAGCCGGGGAATTCCGACAACCGCAGCCACGGCACCGTGCGCATGCTCGATGCACTGGCCCAGTCCTACAACCAGGCCACCGTGCGGCTTGGCATGGAGGTGCAGCCGCAGCGACTGGCCGAACTCATCCGCACCCTGGCGGGCATCAATTCCGAAGGCCAGCCCTCGCTGATCCTGGGTGCCGTGGACCAGAGCCCATACGCGATGGCGCAGCTCTATCAGTTCCTGGCTGCCGATGGCGAGATCCAGCCGCTGCATGCGGTGCGCGGGGTACTGGATCCGCAGGGACGCACCATCAAGCGCTACGACAGCGTCCCGCCTCCGGCGCAGAAGGGCGATGCGGTAGCCGCCCGCCTGGTCGGGGTCGCCCTGCAGTACGCGGTCACTTCAGGAACCGGCCGTCCCCTGATGCGCGACGGCCTCGGCAAGCTGGCGCCGGCGGGCAAGACCGGCACCAGCAACGACAGCCGCGACAGCTGGTTCGCCGGCTACACCGGCGATCACCTGGCGGTGGTCTGGGTGGGCAACGACAAGAACCAGTCCACTGGCCTTTACGGGGCCACCGGCGCCATGCGGGTGTGGTCTGACGTGTTTGCCCGCCTGCCCAGCGCCCCGCTGCGGATCAGTGGGGATGGCCTCGACTGGCAGTGGGTCAGCGGCGGCAACAGCACCGACGCCGGTTGCCCCGGCGCCCGCAGGATGGCATTCGTGGCTGGCTATGCGCCGGCCTACCGGCCGTGCGTGTACGCCCCGCCGCCCAGCCAGGATCCTTACTGGGACCAGGGTGCGCCGGAGGAGGGCGTCGACCCGCTGGAGCGAGCGGGACAGGCCATCCGCGGCTTCCTGGGCTGGGGCGACGGCGGCGATCCCGCCCGCGAGCTTCCGCCGCCGCCGTCGCAGCCGGTACCCTCCGAGCCGGTCCAGCAGCCCTGAACCGCGCGAGCCGTGTATGTCGCGCCTGAGCAGGGCGGCGGGCGAGGCGCTGGCGGCTGGCTCGGAGCTGGCCCAGCGCATCCCCGGCTTCGTGTCGCGGCCCGCGCAGCAGCGGCTGGCAATGGCCGTGGCGGACGCCTTCGAGCAGCGCGGGACGCTGCTCGCCGAGGCCGGCACCGGCACCGGCAAGACTTTCGCCTACCTGGTGCCGATCCTGCTCTCGGGCATGAAGACCATCGTCAGCACCGGCACCCGCGCGCTGCAGGACCAGCTGTACCTGCGCGACCTGCCGCGCGTGCGCGACGCCCTCGGCACCGGCCTCAAGACCGCACTGCTCAAGGGCCGCGCCAATTACCTGTGCCGCTACCGGATGGAACAGGCGAAGGGCGAGCCCAGCCTGTTCAAGGGCGCCGCCTTTGCCTCGCGCGAACAGGTATCGCAGTTCCAGCGGGTGGTGGCCTGGAGCGGCCGCACGCGCATGGGCGACATGGCGGAGCTCGACGCGTTGCCGGAGGATTCGCCGATCCTCGCCCAGGTCACCTCCACCGCCGACAACTGCCTCGGCAGCGAATGCCCGTTCTGGAGCGAATGCTTCGTGGTCCAGGCGCGCCAGCGGGCGCAGACCGCGGACCTGGTGGTGGTCAACCACCACCTGTTGCTGGCGGACCTTGCCCTGAAGCAGGAAGGCTTCGGCGAAATCCTGCCGGGCGCGCAGGCCTTCGTGATCGACGAGGCCCACCAGCTGCCGGAACTCGCCGCGCAATTCTTCGGCGAAGGGCTGGGCGCGCGGCCGCTGGTCGAACTCGCCCGCGATGCCGTCGCCGAATGCAAGGATGTGCCGGGCGCACTGGCCGCGGTGCAGGAACCGGCGCGCGCGCTGGAGCAGGCCGCGCGCACCCTGCGTGCCGCCATGGACACGTTGCCGCAACGCGGCACCCGCTGGCGGGCGCTGGACGGCGATGCGGTCGACGAAGCCTTCGGCGGCCTGGCCGGCGCCTTGCAAGCAGTGCAGCAGGTGCTGGAACCGCTGCGCGAAGCGGCGCCGGGCTTCGAGGCATGCCTGCTGCGCGCCAACGACAACCTGGCCCGCCTGCGGCGCTGGCTGGTGGAGCGCGACTTCGACGGCACCGCACCCGCGGACGACGACGTGCGCTGGTACGAACTGACGCCGCGCGGCTTCCGCCTGCAACGCACGCCGCTGGATGTGTCCGGGCCGCTGCGCGCGCATCGCGAGTCCTCGCGCGCGGCGTGGGTGTTCACTTCGGCGACGCTGGCGGTGAGCGGTCGCTTCGACCACATCGCCCAGCGGCTTGGCATCGAGGAAGCCGAACGACTGATCGAACCCAGCCCGTTCGACTGGGACCGCCAGGCCCTGTGCTACCTGCCCCAAGGCCTGCCCGAACCCGCCGCGCGCGACTATGGGCCGGCGCTGATCGACGCCCTGCGGCCGGTGCTGCATGCTTCCGGCGGGCGCGCCTTCCTGCTGTTCGCCTCGCACCGCGCCCTGCGCGAGGCGGCGGAGCTGCTGCGTGGCGCGCCGTGGCCGCTGTTCGTGCAGGGCAGCGAGCCGCGCCACGTGCTGCTGCAACGCTTCCGTGACTCCGGCAACGGCGTGTTGCTGGGCACCGCCAGCTTCCGTGAAGGCGTGGACGTGGCCGGCGATGCGCTCAGCGTGGTGGTGATCGACAAACTGCCATTCGCCGCCCCGGACGACCCGGTGTTCGAGGCCCGCCTGGACGCGATCCGTCGCCGTGGTGGCAACCCGTTCCGCGACGAACAGTTGCCGCAGGCGGTGATCGCGCTCAAGCAGGGAGCCGGCCGCCTGATCCGCACCGAAACCGACCGCGGCGTGCTGGTGTTGTGCGACCCGCGCCTCACCGGCAAGCCGTACGGCAAGGTGTTCCTGGATTCATTGCCGCCGCTGCCGATGACGCGTGCGTTGTCCGACGTGGAGGAGTTCTTCGCCATGCCGTCTTTGGCTGATACTTGACCGATGAAACTGCTCGCCTTTGAAACCTCCACCGAAGCCTGCTCGGTCGCCGTTTGGATCGATGGCGACGTGCGCGAGCGCTTCGAGCTGGCGCCGCGCCGCCACGCCGAACTGGCCCTGCCATGGGCGGAACAGCTCCTCGGGGAGGCCGGCATCGCCAAGTCGCAGCTGGACGCGATCGCGGTCGGCCGTGGACCCGGTGCGTTCACCGGCGTGCGCCTTGCCATCGCCATCGCCCAGGGCGTCGCGCTGGCGCTGGACAGGCCGGTGCTGCCGGTTTCCACCCTGGCGGCGCTGGCCATGCGCGCGCAGGGCCAGCGCATCATCGCGGCCATCGATGCACGCATGGGCGAGGTTTATGCGTGCGCCTTCGCACGCAGCGTGGAAGGCATGAACGCGGTGAGCGAGGAAGTCGTCGCCAGGCCAGACGCAGTGGTGATTCCCGAGGGCGACGACTGGCACGGCGTCGGCACCGGTTTCGGCGCAGGCGAGGGCGCGCTGCAGTCGCATCTGCACGGTCGGCTGGCGGCGGTGGATGCCGGCGCGCTGCCGCATGCCGCGGATGTCGCGCGATTGGGTGCGCTCGCCTATGCGCGCGGCGAGGCGATCGCGCCGGAACGCATCGAGCCTGCCTACCTGCGCAACAACGTGGCGTTGACCCTGATCGAACAGCAGGCGCTGCGCGCATCGCGCTAGGGTGATGCCTTTGCTGGAGGCTCGCCGGAAGGTCGAGTCCCCCTGCAGCCTGTTTGTCATGGCGGGCGAATACGCTGCACGCCACATATCGCAGGTCGCGAGGCCTCTTGCATGCCGTATCGGAGTTTGCTGCTTGCCGCATTGTTCACGGTGCCCTCGGGGATGGCGGCGGAAACCACCTTCCAGGGGCACGCGGTCGAACTGGATGACGCCTCGGCTATGCGCCAGGTGGTGCGCGTGACTGGCACGCGTTATGCAATCCCTGGCTCGCCCGAACAGATCGTGGCAAGGGCCCAGATGTGTCTCTCGCGCAAGGAGAGCATGGCCGGAGTCGTGTCGGTGGATGCGGACGCGGGCCGGCTGACGGCGGTCAGCCGTGTCGAATACCGGGATGAGCTCGCGCCGCGTTTGGCCAGGGGCTGGATCACGGTCGAGGCAGGTGAGGGCTTCTTCAGCATCGCGCTCAGCCGGATCGGGATCTTGCAGGCCAGCACCGGCGAGACGGCGGACGAGGTCTTCTCGCCTCTCGCACTCGGCGGCAAGCATGCCTGGGAGCCAGCGTTGGCTGCCGTGATCGCGGTGGAACAGGCGCTGGTGAACTGCGTGTTCGGCTGACTCGGCGCGCTACTGATCCACCAATTCCCCGCCCGGCATGAATTGCCAGGTCCGCGTCACGTGCAGGATGTCCGGGTCGTCCTGGGTCTTGGGCAGCGGCGCGAACGGCTCCGACAGCTTGACGATGCGCAAAGCCGCGCTGTCCAGCATCGGGATGTTGCTGGACCGGATGATCCGCGAACTCTCCACGCTGCCATCGCGGCGCACGCCCACGCTGATCACCACCAGCCCGCCGATGCGCCGGCGGCGGGCCTCGTCCGGATAGTTGAGGTTGCCCACCCGCTCCACCCGGTCGACCCAGCCGCGCAGGTACTCCGCCCAGGCGTACTCGCGGGTGCTGGCGGAGACGAACTTGCGCTTCGGGCGCTTCGCGTATTGCTGCGAGCGCAACTGGATCTCCGCGGCCAGCCGCGCCATCTCGATGTCGCGCTCGATCTTCTCCGCGCCGCGCGGCTGCGGGCTGGGTTCGACTTCCGCCCTGGCACGCTGGGCCGGCAACTGATCGCGTCCGCTGGTACTGGCGATGACCCGGGCTTCCGGCGGCGGGCTGGGGTCTGGCGTCTGCGCGCGCAGCGGTCGTGGCGCCAGGCCGTCCGTTGGCTGCGGGATGGGGCCAGCCTGCGGCGCGGTGGGACGCGAGCTCTTGTCGTGCTCGCCGCCGCCCTGGTTGTTGGCCTGGGCCATGAAGTCGGCCTGCTTCGGGGTCAGCGCGGAGGTGGTCCGGGTCAGGATCACGTCCAGCGTCGGCACCACTGGCGCCGCGTCTTCCTCGGTGAAGCTGACACCGATGATCAGCATCGCGTGCAGCAGAAGCGACAACACGACGGTGGCGCCCAGCCGGGTGGATTCGCCCACCACTGGCGCAGCCGGCAGCGGCAGGGACATGGCCTCGCCCATCAGCCGGCCAGGCGCGCCTCGATGCGCTCGAACAGGCTTGCCGCGATGTTGAGCCCGAACTGGGCATCGAGCTCGCGGATGCAGGTGGGGCTGGTGACGTTGACCTCGGTCAGGTAGTCGCCGATGACGTCGAGGCCGACGAACAGCATCCCGCGCCGCTGCATCGTAGGCCCCACCTGGGCTGCGATCCAGCGGTCGCGCTCGCTCAGCGCGCGGCCCTCGCCACGCCCGCCGGCGGCGAGGTTGCCGCGGAATTCATCGCCTTGCGGAATCCGCGCCAGGCAGTAGTCCACCGGCTCCCCATCGACCAGCAGGATGCGCTTGTCACCGTCCGCGATCTCCGGCAGGTAACGCTGCGCCATGGCGAGATGGCGGCCGCCATCCGTCAGGGTTTCCAGGATCACGTTGAGGTTGGACTCACCGGCGCGTGCGCGGAAGATCGAACGTCCGCCCATGCCGTCCAGCGGCTTCAGCACCGCGTCGCCGTGCTCGCCGACGAAGGCCTTGAGCGCAGCGTTGTCGCGGCTGACCAGCGTGGGTGGACAGCACTGGGGGAACAGCAGCGCGGCAAGTTTCTCGTTGAAGTCCCGCAGGCCCTGAGGGTCGTTGACCACCAGCGCACCCTGCGCCTGGGCCATGCCGAGCAACTGCGTGTCATGCAGGTAGTTCGCATCCACCGGCGGATCGGTGCGCATCAGCACCACCTGGCCTGGGCCGAAGGCGAGCAGGGCGGGCTCATCCAGGTCGAACCAGTCGGCGGGATCGTCGCGCACGCGCAGAGGCGCGGCCCGCGCCACCGCGAGCGTGCCCGCGACCGCCAGGCCGCCGGGCAGCACGTAATGCAGCCGGTGCCCGCGACGCTGGGCTTCGAGCAACATCGCGAAGGTGGAGTCCTTTGCAGTCTTGATCGAGCCGATGGAATCCATCACCACGACCACGTCGAGCGGCACTGCAGGCGGCATCGTCGCCTCCGTGGAGAGTTGCGGAAATGGTAGCAGGGCGCGCTGCCCGTTCATCCCCTGCGATCGTCGCGGCGCTTGACAGGCCGCGCGGGGACTGGGATATAAGCAGTCCGCATCGTGGTTGCACGACACGGCGAAGAATCAGGTGTGCAAGGGGATCGCATGGCGCAGCAGGAAGGTTCGGGCGTCAGCCTCAATGGTTTGAGGGTGATGGTCATTGACGATTCGAAAACGATCCGCAGGACCGCGGAAACCCTGCTGGTGCGCGAGGGTTGCGAGGTGGTGACCGCCACCGACGGCTTCGAGGCCCTGTCCAAGATCGCCGACCAGAATCCGCAGATCATCTTCGTCGACATCATGATGCCGCGACTGGACGGGTATCAGACCTGTGCCCTCATCAAGAACAACCAGACATTCAAAAGTGTGCCGGTCATCATGCTTTCGTCGAAAGATGGTTTGTTCGACAAGGCCCGCGGACGTATCGTCGGTTCCGAGCAGTACCTCACCAAGCCGTTCACGCGGGAAGAGCTGCTGGGTGCCATTCGAAAATACGTCAACGCCTGACCGGGGGGTAGGGCACTCATGGCACGCATTCTGCTGATCGAGGATTCACCGACCGAGGCTGCGGTCATGACCCAGTTGCTGGAACGCAACGGGCACCAGGTCACTACGTCCGGCAACGCCGAGGACGGAATTGCCGCCTGCCGCCGGGACAAGCCGGACCTGGTCCTGATGGACGTGGTACTGCCGGGCATGAACGGCTTTCAGGCGACCCGCGCGCTGTCGCGCGACGCCGACACCAGCCACATCCCGGTGCTGATCGTCAGCACCAAGGGGCTGGATACCGACAAGATGTGGGGCCTGCGCCAGGGCGCGAAGGATTACGTGGTCAAGCCGCCCCGCGAGACCGACCTGATCGAGCGTATCAACCAGTTGGTCGGCCCCCGGGCATGAGCAAGCGGTCCAAGCAGAAAGGCAAGGCCAAGCCGGCCACCGTCACCCAGCAATCCGCCCCAACCACGCCGCCCGCGGTCGAGGTCGATGAGGCGGTCGCCGTGGTTGCGGAGCACGAGAACGCGCTTCCTGTTATCGAAGCATCAGCAGCCGAAGCCGCGCCACCCGCTGCGCCCGAGGCTGCGCGCAAGGCCCCGCGCAAGCAGAAATTGCAGGCACGCGACAAGCGCGCCCCGTTCCTCGTGCTGGCCGACTACGAACAGCGCAGCCTTGTCCACGTCGCCGGCCTGCCGGAGCAGCTCGACGCACCCGGCCTGTGGCGCGGCGTGGCCTACCGGGTCGGCAGCCACCGGCTCGCTTCCGGATTCGACGAGGTGGTGGAAATCCTGCCACTGCCGGCGGTGACCCCGGTGCCGGGATCGCAGCCGTGGATGCTGGGCGTGGCCAACGTGCGCGGCACCCTGCTGCCGGTGGTCGACCTCAAGCAGTTCCTGGAAGGCGAGCGCACCGTGCTGCACGAAAGCCAGCGCGTGCTGGTGGTGCGGCAGCCAGGCGGCGACGTCGCAGTCACCATCGACGAGTTGTTCGGCCAGCGCAGTTTCGTGGACGAGCAGGGCATCGATGCCGGCCCGGTGTCGCAAGGCCGCTACGCGCACTTCATCGACCGCGCTTACCACATGAACCACCAGGACTGGGGCGTGTTCAGCCTCGAGCGCCTGGCACGCACGCCCGAATTCCGCCAAGCCGCGTAACCCGCGGTCACATACGCAAGCCGAGGTCGCAGCATGAGCACAATGATGGATTCCGTCGCCGGCAAGGGACAAAACCTCAGCACGCGAGCTTGGGCCGCGATTCTGGTCCTGTCGCTTGTCGTGTTCGGCGCCAACACGCTGTATGCCACCACCAAGGCGGCGCGCGTCGGTGGTGCCAGTACCGCGGCCTCGAACCTGCAGGTGAACTCGCAGCGGCTCGCCGTGCAGGCGCAGGACGCGGTGTCCGGTGACGCCGACGCCTACAAGGCATTCAAGACGACGAAGGAGCAGATCGACGGCGACGTGAAGTCGCTGAACGACGACTTCGGCGACGCCGCCGGCGTCTCCGGCCCGATCAAGGCAGTCACCGATACCTGGACCCCTCTTGCCACGGGCGCCGAGCAAGTGCTGGCGGCAGAGGCGCAGGTGCTTGCGCTGGCTGGCCATGCCGATAGCGTGGCGACCAAGATGCCGCAACTACAGGCGCAGTTGAACGAAGTGGTGCGTGGCCTGGCATCCGGTGGTGCAGGCTCCGGCCAGGTGTTCACCGCGCTGCAGCAGGTTGTCACGTCGGCGGCCATCGCCCGCCGCATCGCGGAGTTGCGCGGCGGCGGTTCCGCGGCGCAAGTGGCTGCCGAAGGCCTGACCCGCGACGCGGCAGTGTTCGACCGTTCAATGAACGGCCTGCGCAATGGCGGGGGCGACATCGCCCGGGTCACCGCGGCCGGCGCGGTCGGTCCGCTCAACCAGGCTTTCACCCTGTGGCAGGCGATGAAGCGGGACCTCGAAGCCCTCAACGCCAGTTCCCGCAACCTGATCCGTGCGCAGACCTCGGCGGCGGCGCTGGCCACGGGTTCCAACAACCTGCTGGAGGAGAGCCGGCAACTGCTGACCAGCGTGACCTCGTTCGGTTCGCTGAAGGACACCAGCCTGCTCGGTGGCGTCTGGGTCAGCATCCTGTCTGGCCTCGGAATCCTGGTGTCGCTGGTGGGCCTGTATTTCAGCAGCCGCGCCGCCGACAACCGCCGCTACCAGACCACCAAGGAACTGAACGACCGCAACCAGGAGGCGATCATGCGCCTGCTGGACGAAATGGGTTCGCTCGCGGAAGGCGACCTCACGGTGAAGGCCACGGTCACCGAGGACATGACCGGCGCGATCGCGGACTCCATCAACTTCGCGGTCGAGCAGTTGCGTTCGCTGGTGGGCACCATCAACGAAACCTCGGTGCAGGTCGCCTCGAGCGCGCAGGAAACCCAGGCCACCGCCATGCACCTCGCGGAAGCCGCCGAGCACCAGGCGCAGGAGATCAACTCGGCGACGGACCGCATGCACCAGATCGCGGCCAGCATCAGCCAGGTGTCGCAGAACTCCGCGGACTCCGCCGACGTGGCGCGGCGCTCGGTGCAGATCGCAACCAACGGCGCCGGGGTGGTGCGGCAGACCATCGCCGGCATGGACAGCATCCGTGACCAGATCCAGGAAACCTCGAAGCGCATCAAGCGCCTCGGCGAGTCCTCGCAGGAAATCGGCTCGATCGTTGAACTGATCAACGACATCTCCGAACAGACCAACATCCTGGCGCTGAACGCAGCCATCCAGGCGGCCTCGGCCGGTGAAGCAGGCCGCGGGTTCGCGGTGGTGGCCGACGAAGTGCAACGCCTCGCGGAACGCTCCTCCAGTGCGACCAAGCGCATCGAATCGCTGGTGCAGACCATTCAGGCCGATACCAACGAGGCGGTCAGCTCGATGGAACAGACCACCTCGGAAGTGGTCGCGGGTGCGCGCCTGGCGGAGGATGCCGGCACGGCCCTCGGTGAGATCGAAAAGGTGTCGTCGGACCTGTCCGGCCTGATTCAAGGCATCTCGGTCGCGGCGCAGGAGCAGTCCAGCGCGGCGTCCAACATCACCCAGGCCATGAGCACCATCCAGTCGATCACCGCACAGACCTCGCAGGGCGCCAGCCAGACCGCCGAGTCGATCGGCAACCTGGCACAGCTCGCCGCCGACCTGCGTCGTTCGGTCGCTGACTTCAAGTTGCCTGCCTGAGTGCAGGACACAGGGGTTGGGATGAACACCTCCGCCAAGGCCAGCCGTGCCTCCGTGCGCGGCCCCATCCGGGCGCCGCGATGACCACGACGCTGCGGGATGCCATCGACCACACTGCGCTCGGCTGGGTGAAGCCGGAGATCGACGAGACCCTGCGCCAGGCGCGGATCGAGATCGAGGCCTTCGCCGAATCGCCGGCCGACAGCGAGCGCATGCGTGCGTGCGCTGGCTACCTGCACCAGGTGCGCGGCACCCTGCGGATGCTGGAACTGCATGCCCCGGCGATGGTGGCCGAGGAAATGGAGCAACTCGCCGAAGGCCTTGCCGCGGACGGCATCGCCGGCCGCGACGACGCATGCGCGGCACTGATGCGCGGCGTGGTGCAGCTGCCGGATTACCTCGAACGCCTGCAGGGTGGGCACCGCGACATCCCGATCGTGCTGTTGCCGCTGCTCAACGACCTGCGCGCGGCGCGCGGCGTGGCATTGATGCAACAGGACGCGTTGCCGAGCCTGCTGGTCCAGCCCAGCGACGCAGAACTCGAACATGCGCGCGGCAGCCTGGCGGGGCGCAACCGCGCCCTGCTGGACACCGTCTCGGTCGCACTGAAGGAAGACCTGCTGCGGGTCAAGGACGCACTCGACCTGCACCTGCGCGCCGGCCTGTCCGATGTGGCCGGCCTGCAATCCCAGGCGGAAGCGCTGGACCGCATCGGCGAGACGCTCGGCATGCTGGGCCTGGACGCTGCGCGCGGCGTGATCCAGGAACAGCGCAAGGTAGTCCACGGCATCGCCAGCGGGCAGCGCCCGGCCAACGAGAACGACCTGCTGGACGTGGCCGGCGCGCTGATTTACATCGACCACTCCCTGGACGACCAGGTGGCGCGGCTCGGCCACGACGATGCCGGCGCCAGCGACAGTGACGACCTGGTGCGGCAGGAATCGCGCAAGGTCATCGCCGTGCTGGCTCGCGAAGCGGTCGCCAATTTTGGTGAAGTACGCAATGCGTTCGTGGCCTTCGTGGAGACCGATTGGGACCACGCCGCGCTGGAGCCGGTGCCGCGCCTGCTGGGCGAGGTCAGCGGTGCCATGCGCATCCTGCAATTGCCGGAACCGGCCGGTTACCTGGAGGCGCTGCGCCGCTACAGCCAGGTCGAGCTGATCGGCAGGCAGCAGGTGCCGGGAGGCCGCCGGTTGGACACCCTGGCCGATGCATTGGCCGGCATGGAGTACTACCTGGAATCCCTGCGCGAGCCGCACGGCCAGCGCCAGGATCTGCTCGACAAGACCCGCGGCAGCCTGGAAGCGTTGGCCTACTGGCCGCTACCGGAAAGCACCCGCGAACAGATCGCCGCCGATGCCGTGGACGCCGCCGAGGCGGAAGCCGCTGCGCTGCAGCCTGTCGTCGAGCCGCTGGCGGACGAGCCCGCCGCTGCACCCGCGGTGGTGGAAATGCAGGACAACACGCCCGCGCTCAGCGCCGGCTTCGACAGCGCGGGCGAGGAAATCGACGATGAGATCCGCGAGATCTTCCTCGAGGAATTCGAGGAGGAAATCGCCAACCTGGGCGAGTTGCTACCCACCTGGCGCAGGAATCCGGACGATGGCGAAGCGCTGCGCCCGATCCGTCGGGTGTTCCACACCCTGAAGGGCAGCGGCCGCCTGGTCGGCGCCAAGACCCTGGGTGAGTTCAGTTGGCATGTCGAGAACATGCTTAACCGCGTGCTGGACGGCTCGCGGCCCGCTAGCCCGGCCGTCATCGGGTTCGTCGGCCAGACCTGCGACGTGCTGCCGCAGCTGCATGCAGCGCTGCGCGGCGAAGCCTCGGTCAACGTCGACCTCGAGGCAATGCAGGCCGTGGCCGATCGCCTTGGTTCGGGCGAAGACGTGCTGCTCGATGGCGTGCCAACGTTTGCAGCGCCGCCCGCGTCCCCCGAGGCAGCCAAGCCTGCGCCCGTTGTGCAGACCGTTGCCACCCACGTCGACCCGGTCCTGCTGGACATCCTGGGCGCCGAGGTCGGTGGCCATCTGGAAACCGTGGACGCCTGGCTGGCCCAGGCCCGCGCCGGCGAGGCCAGCATCACCGACGGCCTGCTGCGCGCCATCCACACCTTGAACGGCGCTTTCGCGATGACCGAAGTGCCGTCGGTCACTGCGTTCACCACCCCGGCGGAGGGTTACGCCAAGCGCCTGCTCGCCGCGGGCACCCCGGCCAGCGCCGATGGCGTTGCCGTGATCGGCGAAGTGGCCGAGGCGGTGCGGGCGTCGACGCTCGCCCTGCACGCCACCCCGTCTCAGGTACCCGTGTACGCCGTGCTCGCCGCCAGGCTGATCGGCCTGCGCGATGCATTGCCGGAAGCCGCGTTGCCATTCCCGCATGCCGATCTGGACGCGGAACGTGCTGCCGCGGAGGACGCCGAAGCCGCGCGTCAGGACGCCGAGCGCCTTGCGGCGGAAGCTGCGGAAGCAGAGCGCGTCGCCGCCGAGGCCGCGCGCCTGGCCGCGGAACGCGATGCGGCGGAAGCAGCGGAAGCCGAACGCCTTGCCGCGGAGCAAGCGCACGCCGAGCGCCTGGAAACGGAGCGCGTTGCCGCCGAGCAGGCAGAGGCCGAACGCCTCGCTGCGGCGCAAGCGGAAGCCGAACGCCTGGAAAACGAGCGAATCGCCGCCGAGCAGGCGGAAGCCGAGCGCGTTGCCGCCGAGCAAGCCGAACTGGCGCGCCTCGAAGCAGAGCGCATCTCCGCCGAACACGCCGAAGCGGAGCGGTTGGCCGCCGAGGAAGCCGAGGCTGCACGCGTCGAGGCCGCACGTATCGCCTTCGAAGAGGCCGAAGCCGAACGCCTTGCGGCGGAAGCCGCCGAAGCGGATCGCCTGCACGCGGAGATGACCGCCGCCGAACAGGCGGAAGCCGAGCGACTGGCCGCCGAGCGTGCCGAAGCCGCACGTATCGAAGGCGAGCGTGTGGCTGCGGAAGTTGCGGAAGCCGAGCGACTGGCAGCCGAACAGGCTGAAGCCGAACGCATCGAAGCCCAGCGTGTGGCTGCGGAAGTAGCGGAACTCGAGCGCCTTGCCGCCGAACAGGCCGAATCCGAGCGCATCGAGGCTGAGCGCATGGCGGCTGAGGAAGCCGAAGCAGCGCGACTCCAGGCAGAGCGGCTGGCCGCGGAAGAAGCCGAAGCTTTGCGCTTGGAAGCGGAGCGTCTTGCTGCCGAACAGGAAGAAGCGGATCGCCTGGTCGCGGAAGCCATCGAGGCGATGCGGCTGGAAGAAGAGCGCGTCGCCGCAGAGTCTCTCGCAGCCGAACGCCTCGCCGCCGAGCAGGCGGAAGCGGCACGGATCGAGGCGGAGCGCATGGCTGTGGAGGAAGCCGAGCGCCTGGAGGCGGAGCGGGTGGAAAGCGAGCGCATCGCCGCCGCACGCGCCGAAGCCGAGCGCGTCGAGGCCGAGCGCCTGGCCGCTGCGAGGGCGGAAGCAGAACGCGCGGAAGCCGAGCGCCGGGCGGCCGAGGCCGCTGCCGCGTCCAAGGCGCGCGAACAGACTGCGTTGGCCGCATTGCTCGCCAGCGCCACGTCCAGCGAGGATCCGGACCAGGCGCTGGACATGGAAGGACTCGACGCCGAGTTGGTCGACATCTTCGTGGAAGAGGGCGGTGACCTGCTCGACCATTCGGACGGCCTGCTCGCCCAGTTGCGCGATGCCCCCGAAGACCGCGAGGCCATGGTCGGACTGCAGCGCGACCTGCACACCTTGAAGGGTGGCGCGCGGATGGCCGGCATCATGCCGGTTGGCGAGCTCGGCCACGCCATGGAAACGCTGCTGGAAGCCGTGGTCGCGCACCGCGCGGAACTCGGTCGGGACGGCGTGCCGCTGCTGGAGCGCGGGTTCGACCGCCTGCACGGGATGATCACCCGCGTCGCCGCCCGACGCGCGGTCGGGATGCCGGTGGCCCTGATCGAAGACTTCACCAGCCGCGCCGAGACACCGCTGGCGTTCGCCGAAGCCGTGGACGATGGCCTGGCCTTCGCCACCCCCGCGCCGCAGCGGATCGAGTTGAAACCGCTGTCCGCGCCGATGATGGGCGAGGGCTTCGGCGACGATGACGACATCGGCATCCGCGCCCCGCAGGAGCAGGTGCGCATCCGCGCCGACCTGCTGGACCGACTGGTCAACTACGCCGGCGAGGTGGCGATCTACCGCTCCCGCCTTGAGCAACAGCTCGGGGCATTCCGCGGTGCCGCCGCGGAAATGGAGCAGACCAACATCCGCCTGCGGGACCAGCTGCGTCGCCTGGATGCGGAAACAGAAGCGCAGATCATCGCGCGCTACCAGCGCGAGCATGAGACCAGCGATTCCACCTTCGACCCGCTGGAGCTTGACCGCTTCAGCACCCTGCAACAGTTGTCGCGCGCGCTCGCGGAGTCCGCGGCCGACCTGGTGAGCCTGCATGGCTCCATGGACGACCTGACCCGCCAGTACGAAACCCTGCTG
>JAZKHR010000010.1:0-65106 GCA_040385305.1 Pseudomonadota bacterium | reverse complement strand
CGCGCAAGGCCGCCGGCAAGCCGGAGGAAGGCACCATCCGCGTGGTGGTGCGCCGCGAGGGTTCGGAAGTCGTGCTGCAGGTCAGCGACGACGGCGGCGGCCTCGACCGCGCCGCAATCCGCGCGCGGGCCATCGAGCGTGGCCTGATCCGCGAAGACGCGGTGCTCGGCGACGGCGACCTCGACGTGCTGATCCTGGAGCCCGGCTTCTCCACGGCGCAGACGGTGAGTCGCGTCGCCGGCCGTGGCGTCGGCATGGACGTGGTGGCCAGCGAAGTCCGACAGCTCGGCGGCACGCTGGACATCGCCTCGCCGCCTGGCCAGGGCACGACCTTCACGCTGCGCCTGCCGCAGACGCTGGCGGTCACGCAGGCGGTGTTCGTCAAGATCGGCGAGACCCAGTACGCAGTGCCGATCGCCTCGGTGCGCGGCGTTGGCCGCATCACCCGGGAAGAGATGGCCAAGCCCGACGCGGCCTACCGCTATGGCGGCGAAGACTATGTGCTGCACGACCTTGGCCGCTTGGTCGGGGCGAGTACCACCGCAAAGGCCGAAGGACAGATCCAGATGCCGCTGCTGCTGGTGCGCTCCGGCGAACTGCGTGCGGCGGTGGCCATCGACCAGGTGGTCGGCAATCGCGAAATCGTGGTGAAGTCCGGCGGCCCGCAGCTGGCCTCCGTTCCGGGCATCTTCGGTGCCACCATCATGGGTGACGGCTCGGTGGTGGTGATCCTCGACGTGGCTCCGCTGGTACGCCGCCAGGCCGCCATGCCGCGCGACACCGCGCCGGCGCAGCCGGTGGCCGAGGCGCGACGGGTGCCGCTGGTCATGGTGGTCGACGACTCGATCACCATGCGCAAGGTCACCGGGCGCGTGCTGGAGCGCCACAACTTCGAAGTCGCCACTGCAAAGGACGGCATCGATGCGCTGGAACGGATGGCGGACGTGATCCCCGACCTGATGCTGCTCGACATCGAGATGCCGCGCATGGACGGCTACGAGCTGGCGACCGCGATGAAGGCGGACCCGCGCATGCGCGACGTGCCGATCATCATGATCACCTCGCGCACCGGCGAGAAGCATCGCGAGCGCGCGATGGAGCTTGGGGTGGAGCGCTATCTCGGCAAGCCGTACCAGGAGGCCGAGCTCATGCGCAACGTGTTCGACCTGCTCAGGCTGGAGCGCGTCGGCGACGGTTCCGGGACGTGATCGCGCGCAAACGCGTGGTCCTGCTGGCGCGTGAGGGCGTCGCGCGCTCGCGCACCGAGGCGGCCGTCCTCGAAGCGGGTGCCGATATCGCAGCGTTGCTGGATCCGGCCGTGGCGGTTGAAGCCGATGTGCGCGGAGTCAACCCGGATGCGGTGCTGGTGATCCTGGATCCGGCCGTCGAACAGGTGCTGGACAGGTTCGATGGGGTCCTCGGCGACCCGGGCTTCGAGATCATGTTCGAGGATGCGGACGTTGCTGCCAAGCGGGAGGGCTGGGAAGCCGCGCGCTGGGCCCGCCACCTGCGCGCCAAGCTGTACGGCCACGATGACGTGCTGCCGCAGGCCAGGGACGTCGCTTCCTTTCCGGCGGACCCTGCGGGCCACGGAAGCGACGCACGCTTCCACGAGGAACTCGACGACCTGCGGCAGCGCATGGACGCCATGCCCGACGTACCGGCCGCGAACGCGGGCGTCGTCGCCGCCCACCAGGGCGTGGTGATGGTCGTGGCCGGCGTCGGCGGCCCAGATGCCGTGCGCCAGCTGCTGGGCGGCGTGCCCGCCGGCTTCCCGCGCGCCATCGTGCTGCGCCAGCGCCTGGAGGGCGGCCAGTACGACAAGCTCGTGCGGCAGATGCAGCGCGCCACCCAATTGCAGGTCACGCTCGCGGAGTCCGGTGACCCGCTGCAGGCGGGCAAAGTCTATGTCCTGCCGGAAGGCCTGGAAGTCCAGGCAACGCCGGTGGGGCTGCTGTTCGCGCCCTCGGCCGCTGGTGCGCCCTTTGCCACCCTACCTGCAGGCGACAGCGCGGTGCTGCTGCTCAGCGGCAGCGATCCCGCCTTGGTCGACGCCGCGATGACACTGTCCTGGGGCGGCGCGCTGGTGCTCGGCCAGGCACCCGATGGCTGTTTTGATCCTGCCGCCAGCAATGCGCTGGTGGCCCGCGGTGGCCAGGCCGAGAGCCTGGCCAGGCTTCCCCTCAAATTGCTCCAACGCTGGCCTGCCTGAGGTCCACCATGTCCGACTCTGCCCCCATCATCCGCGGCGTGCTGATCCAGGTTGCCGACGCCCGCCTGCTGCTGCCGAACGCAACCATCGCCGAGGTGCTGTCCTACGCGGACCCGGAACCGGTGGCCGATGCGCCGGACTGGCTGCTCGGACGCATCCGCTGGCGAGGGTGGCAATTGCCGCTGGTCGCATTCTCCCGCTTCACCGGTATTGCCGAGGAACACGGCGGTCTGGGCAGCAAGGTGATCGTGCTGAAGGCCTTGGGTGGCGATGCCAAGCGGCCTTTCTTCGCAGTCCTGACCCAGGGCTTCCCGCGCCTGGTGACAGTGAGCGAGGAAGCACTGGCCACGTCAGCCGACGATGCCGGCGTGCCCGAAGGCGTGCTGGCTCGCGTGCGCCTGAACGAAGACGATGCCCTGCTGCCCGACCTTGCCGTGCTGGAAATGCGCATTGGCGAGGCGCTCGACGCCGCGGCCTGACGTACCCGCTGGGTTTTTTAACCCAGGTCTCCGGCCAACGCCTGCAACGCCGCGATCGCCGCGATACCGGCGGTCTCTGTACGCAGGATGCGGGGGCCTAGGCGCAGGCCTTCGAAACCCGCCGCCAGCAATTGCTCGCGGTCGCGCGGCGACCAACCGCCTTCCGGGCCGATGGCCAAGGTACAACTCGTCAGCGCGTTGACGCCCAACGTCGCCAGCGATGCATGCGCAAGCGGATCCAGCAGGAAGCCACGGCCAGCGCGTTGCATGACCGCTGCGGCCAACGGCTGCGGCGCCTCGACCACGGGAATACGCGCGCGGCCGCTCTGCTCGCAGGCGGACACCACGATCCCGCGCCAATGCGCGAGCCGCTTGTCCGCACGCTGCGCATCCAGCTTGACCTCGCTGCGGTCGCTGCTCACCGGAAGGATGTGGACCACGCCGAGCTCGGTGGCTTTCTGCAGGATCCAATCCATCTTCTCGCCACGGGCGATGCCCTGCAGCAGGGTGATGCGCAGAGGCGACTCGTTGTCGACAGCGCGTGCCCCCAGGACCTCTACCCGCGCCTCGCGCTTGCCGACGGCAGTAATGCGCGCATCGAAGTCCTGGCCATCGCCGTTGAACAGCACGCAGGCGTCGCCGACCTGCAGGCGCAGGACCCTGACCAGGTGCGCGGTGACATGCTCCGGCAGGGCAAGCTCTTCGCCGACCCGCAGCGACAGGTCGACATGGCTGCGGGTCAGGCGCATGCGCAGGCCTCGCTGATGGCCTCTCGAGTAACGCGCGCAAGCAATTGCAGCTGCGCTTCGTCGATGCAGTAAGGCGGCATCCAGTACAGCATGTCGCCAAGCGGACGCAGCACCACGCCGCGCTCCATGGCAGCGCGGTATGCGCGCAGGCCGATGCGCAGCGCCGGGTCGAACGGCGCGGCCTTGTCCCCACGGCGGGTCAATTCGAAGGCCACGATCATCCCGCGCTGTCGGACATCGGCTACATGCGCCAGCTCGGCAATGGGCATGGCAAGCTCGGTCATGCGCGCGGCGGTCGCCCGGTTGCGCGCCAGCACGTCGTCGCTTTCGAAGATGGCGAGCGAGGCCAGCGCCGCGGCGCAGGCCAGCGGGTTGCCCGTGTAGCTGTGCGAATGCAGGAAAGCGCGCTCGCGGGAATCGTCGAGGAAGCCGTCGTAGATCGACTGGGTGGCGAGCACCGCCGCCAGCGGCAGGAAGCCGCCGGTAAGTCCCTTCGACAGGCACAGCAAATCGGGCTGAATGCCGGCGCTTTCGCAGGCGAACATCGTCCCGGTGCGCCCGAATCCGACCGCGATCTCGTCCGCGATCAGCAACACGCCATGCGCATCGCACAGTTCGCGTGCTCGCTGCAGGTAACGTGGGTCGTGCATGCGCATGCCGCCGGCGCATTGCACCAACGGCTCCAGGATCATGGCGCAGACCTCACCGGCGTGGCGCTCCAGCAGGTGGCGCAAGACCTCCGCCGCGCGGTCGGCGCAAACGGCGGCAGTTTCGCCAGCCTGCGACAGGTACGCATCCGGCGACGGTGCGAACAGCGCTTCGGCCAGCAGCGGCGCGTAGATGCGGCGGTACAGGGGGATGTCGCCGACCGCCAGCGCGCCCAGGGTTTCACCGTGGTAGCCATTCTCCAGCGCGATGAACTTCGTGCGCGCGTGTTCGCCGCGGTTGTGGAACCAGTGGAAGGCCATCTTCAGTGCCACTTCCACGCCCGCCGAACCGTTGTCGGCATAGAACACCTTGGCCAACGGCGCGCGTGAGGGTTCGCGCGGGGCGATGGCGAGCAAGCGTTCAGCCAGTTCCACCGCGGGTGCATGCGAGAAGCCTGCGAGGATGACCTGTTCGAGCGTCTGCGCCTGGTTGGCGATCGCAGCGCCGATACGCGGCTCGGCGTGGCCGAACAGGTTGGTCCACCAGCTGGAGACCGCGTCCAGGTAGCGCTTGCCGTCGTAGCCGACCAGCCAGGCGCCTTCGCCGCGCTCGATCGGCACCAGCGGAAGCGTGTGCGGGTGTTCTCGCATCTGCGTGCACGGATGCCAGAGCACGGCCAGGTCCCGCGCGCGCCAGGCATCGGCTGCGCCGGCTATCATGTCGGCATCGTGAAGCGTTCCCATCCGCCCATTATCGCCGCAGGACGCCTGCCATGAGCCGCCGCCTGCCGATCATCCACGGCATCACCGAGCACGATGCCGGTCCGTACCGGATGGAACGCATGGACCTCGAGTTCGGTAATGGCGAGCGCCGCAAGTACGAGCGCCTGCATGGCCGCGGCCATGGCGCGGTGGCGGTGGTGCCGATGCTCGATGCCGGCACCGTGCTGCTGGTGCGCGAGTACGCGGCAGGCGTGCATCGCTACGAACTGGGCCTGGTGAAGGGCCGCATCGATGCCGGCGAGACCCCCATCCAAGCCGCCAACCGCGAGTTGATGGAAGAGGCCGGCTACGGCGCGCGCGAGCTGACCGTGTTGCGCACCCTGACCTTGGCGCCGGTGTACATGAGCCACCAGACCCACCTGGTGCTTGCGCGGGACCTTTATCCGCAGCGCCTGGTCGGGGACGAGCCCGAAGAGCTGGAAGTGGTCCCATGGCGGCTGGATGCGCTGGGCGAATTGATCCTGCGCGAGGAATTTTCCGAAGGTCGCAGCATCGCCGCGCTGTTCATCGCCCGCGAGTGGCTGCAGCAACAGGGATGAGGATCGAGCCGGAGCTGCGCGAAGCGGTGATCGCCATCGCCCGCCGCGCGGCAGGCGAAATCCTGGGTGTTTACGAGAGCGAGTTCGCGATCACCCGCAAGGACGACCGTTCTCCACTGACGGCCGCGGACCTGGCGGCGCATCGCTGCATCGTTTCGGGGCTGGCGGCGCTGACCCCGGACATCCCGGTGCTGTCGGAGGAATCGCGGGACATCGAGATTGCCCGACGGCGTGAGTGGTCCACCTTGTGGCTGGTCGACCCGCTGGACGGCACCCGCGAGTTCATCAAGCGCAACGGCGAATTCACGGTCAACATCGCCTTGATCGAGGAGGGCGTGGCGACCTTCGGCGTCATCCAGCAGCCGGTGACCGGCACGCTCTGGCATGGCGCGAGGGGCGCGGGCGCGTTCAGGCGCGATGGCGACAGTGAAGGGACGATCCGCGTGCGCCTGCCGGCTACCATGCCGCTGCGGGTGGCAGCCAGTCGTTCGCATCGCGATGAGCGCACCCAGGCGCTGCTCGATGCGTTGCCGGACAGTGAGGCAGTCGCGTGCGGCTCGTCGCTCAAGTTCTGCCGGATCGCGGAAGGCGGCATCGACCTGTATCCGCGGTTCGGCCCCACCAGCGAGTGGGACACCGCGGCCGGGCAGGCGATCCTCGAAGCCGCTGGGGGCGCGGTGGTGGACGCGCGCGGCCGCCCGCTCCGTTACAACCAGCGCGACACGCTGTTGAACGGCGATTTCCTCGCTTTCGGCGACATCGCGTTGCGGGACGCGTTGCCGGCGTGAGTGCGGCCCGCGCCATCGACGACCTGCTGGCGATCATGGCCGCGCTGCGCAACCCGGAATCCGGTTGTCCGTGGGACGTGCAGCAGACCTTCGCCAGCATTGCCCCGTACACCGTCGAGGAAGCCTACGAAGTCGCCGACGCGATCGACCGCGGCGACCTGCCCGCGCTGAAGGACGAACTCGGCGACTTGCTGCTGCAGGTGGTGTTCCACGCGCGCATGGCGCAGGAGCAGGGCGCCTTCGCGTTCGCCGATGTGGTCGAGGCGATCTGCGACAAGATGACGCGCCGGCATCCGCATGTCTTCGATGCACATGGATGCGCGAATGCCGCGGAAGGCAGGATGCCGGGAGCGGCGGCCGCACAGGGCGACGCCGCTGGCGCTCTCGTACCAATCGAAGACGCCCGGGCGCAGACCATCGCATGGGAAGAGATCAAGCGCGTGGAGCGCGAGTCCCGGGGCGAAACCGACACCTCGGCGCTGGCCGGCATCGCGCGCGGACTGCCGGAGTGGCAGCGGGCAGTGAAGCTGCAGCACAAGGCCGCCAAGGTCGGTTTCGACTGGCCTGGCCCGGCGCCGGTGATCGAAAAGCTGCACGAGGAAATCGAGGAAGTGCGCGCCGAATTCGACGCGGTCGCAGCCAACCCGCAGGACGCAGCGGCGCAGGCGCGCCTGCAGGACGAGATCGGCGACCTGCTGTTCGTCTGCGCGAATCTGGCCCGGCATGCCAGGGTCGATGTGGGCAGTGCATTGCGCGGCGCCAACCTGAAATTCGAACGGCGCTTCCGCGCCATGGAAGCCATGGCGGAGGCTGATGGCGGGCTTGCCGGCCAGTCGCTGCAGGCGCAGGATCGCTACTGGGTGCGCGCCAAGCAGGCGGAGAAGGACGGACAGCCATGAGCAAAGGGTTTGCCAGTTTCCGAGAGTTCTATGCGTTCTACCTGGGCGAGCATCGCGATCCCACGTGTCGCCGCCTGCATTTCGCCGGCACCAGCCTGGCAATCGGTTTCATCGTGCTGGCGGTGATGCGCGGCGATCCGCGCTGGCTGATCGGTGCGCTGCTGTCGGGCTATGCGTTCGCCTGGGTCGGCCATTTCTTCTTCGAGAAGAACCGCCCGGCGACCTTCAAGCACCCGGTGTACTCGTTCGCGGGCGATTGGGTGATGTTCAAGGACATGTTGATCGGCAAGATTCCGTTCTGAATCCTGCGCTGAGCATGTCCGCGCAGCCGGGGCCCGCTCCCGGACACGCCGTGAATCCGTCCATGTAGCGCAGCGGGTCCTTCACGCCGCTTCTACCTCGCCACCGGCATCTTTCACAAAGCTGAAGATTCGGAGCAGGACGTATGCGTAGCCAGGAACAGGCGGGGCTGGTGTTGATCGTGGAAGACAACCGCAACATTTCGGAGATGGTGGGCGAGTACCTGGAGGGGCGCGGCTTCGAGGTGGACTATGCGTCCGATGGCCTGGATGGCTATCGGCTGGCGGCAGAGAACAATTACGACGTCATCGTGCTTGACCTGATGCTGCCGCGGCTGGACGGCATCGAGGTTTGCAAGCGCCTGCGCACCGAAGCGCGCAAGTCGACGCCCGTGCTGATGTTGACCGCGCGCGACACGCTTGACGAAAAACTGACCGGCCTCTCGTCCGGTGCCGACGATTACCTGACCAAGCCCTTCGCGATCCAGGAACTGGAAGCGCGGCTGCGCGCCCTGATCCGGCGCGAGCGGCGGCAGGTAGGCTCGGAAGTGCTCAAGGTCGCCGACCTTGTGCTGGATCCCGCGTCGCTCCGCGCCACCCGTGGCGGCAGCGAACTGCAGTTGTCTCCAATCGGGCTGCGCCTGCTCACCATCCTGATGCGCGAGTCGCCGCGGGTGGTCAGCCGCCAGGAAATCGAGCGCGAGATCTGGGGCAACAGCCTGCCGGACTCCGACACGTTGCGCAGCCATCTGTACAACCTGCGCAAGGTGATCGACAAGCCGTTCGACAAGCCGCTGCTGCACACCGTGCAGAGCGCCGGCTACCGCATCGCGGACATCTCGGGCCAGCTCGGCTAGGTCGCCGGACGCGTGACCGTGCCGAATACCTCGCGCAACATCAGGGAAGTCTTTCTCCTCCAGCTGGCGATCGTCAGCCTGGTCCTGCTGCTGTACCTGGTGGTGGACCAGATCCTCGACGATGCGTTGGCATCCCCCTGGGTCATCTTCTTTGCCGTCAGCACCGCCCTGGCGGCGGTGGTCGCGGCCACCTGGAACTCGTACCGCGCCACCAAGCGGTTGATGGCCCCGATGAACTGGCTGTTGCGCGAAGTGGCGCGTTGGGACCCGCAAAGCCCCGATACCGAGGCATTCTCGCCGGACAGGATCCCGGCGAACGTGCAGGGCAACCCCCGCAAGATGGCCGATGCCCTGCATCAGCTGGGGGAGCGGCTCGACGCGTTCGTGGCCCGCGAACGCGACTTCACGCGCGACGCCAGCCACGAGTTGCGCACGCCATTGACCGTGATCCGGGTTGCCGCGGACCTGATTTCCAGCGACGAAGGCCTGTCCGACCTATCCAGGCGCTCACTGGGGCGCATCCAGAACGCGAATGCGTCGATGGAGTCGCTGATGGACGCGCTGCTGCTGCTGGCGCGTGACCGTAGCGTGGCCCTGGAAACCGAGGACTTCAGCGTGCGCGAGATCGTAGAGGGCGAACTCGCGAAGGTGAAGCCGCTGCTGGACGAGAAGAATGTCGCGCTGGCAGTGCATCTCGATGCCGATCCGCACTTGCACGCACCTCCACGCGTGCTCGGGGTGATGCTGGGCAACCTGCTCAGCAATGCTGCGCGTTTCACCGACAGCGGCGAGATCCGCCTGCACCTGAAGGAGGACCGGATCGAGGTCGTCGATACCGGCATCGGCATGAATGCCGATGCGCTGGCACGCGCTTTCGAACCCTTCTACCGGGCTGACGTGGCACATGCAGGCAGTGGCCTGGGTCTGTCCATTGCGCATCGCCTGGGCCAGCGGTGCGGATGGCCGCTGCAGCTGGAAAGCGCTCCTGGCAAGGGGACCAAGGCAACCATCCTGCTCCGGCCTTGCGTACAGTCGTAGCGGGTGTCCAACGAGTGTCGGAGGTTGCGCCTGTCAACCCGCGCCGCGCCCGCGCGTTAACTTCCCTTTGCCGGACACCCTGCAACGCATGAGCCAGCCACGTCGTCGTTCCCCGTTTCCCGTCCGCACCACTGGCTTCGTGCTTGCCACCATCCTCCTGCTTGCCGTGGGCTGGACCTCCTGGCAACGCAGCAGGTCCGCGAGCGAGGATGGCGCGTACCGCACCGAAACCGTGCAGCGCGGCGATATCCGGGTCGCGATTTCCGCCACCGGCACGCTCAGCGCGATCTCCACGGTGATCGTCGGCAGCCAGATTTCCGGTCTGGTCACCGAGGTACTGGTGGACTTCAATTCGCCGGTGAAGAAGGACCAGGTGCTGGCGACCATCGATGCCAGCACCTACCAGGCCCAGATCGAGCAAGGCTCGGCGCAGATTGCCACTGCCCAGGCCCAGCTCCGGCAGGCGCAGGCTTCGCTGCGCAACGCGACCGTCGACTTCCAGCGCAAGGCCAACCTCGGGCGCCAGCAGCTGGTGGCCCAGAGCGACATTGATCTTGCCCGCTCCGCACTGGAGCAGGCGCAGGCGCAGGTGAACTCCGCGCAGGCACAGATCCGGCAGCAAACGGCTTCGACCCAGACCACCCGGGTCAACCTGCAACGTACCGTCATCCGCTCACCGGTGGATGGCGTGGTCCTGACCCGCACGATCGAGCCCGGGCAGACCGTGGCCGCCAGCCTGTCGGCACCGGAACTGTTCAAGATCGCCGAAGACCTGTCGAAGATGAAGATCGAGCTGGCCGTCGACGAATCCGACATCGGCCAGGTCAGGGTGGGTCAAGCGGTGAGTTTCAGCGTGGACGCCTTTCCGGACCGCAAGTTCGGCGGCGTGGTCGAGCAGGTGCGCCTGTCTGCCACCACGTCGAACAACGTGGTGACCTATCCGGTGGTGGTAACCGTCGACAACGGGGATGGCACGCTGTTGCCAGGCCTGACCGTCAATGCGGAAATCGAGGTCAGCAAGCTCGCCAACGTCCTCACCCTCGGCAACGCGGCGCTGCGCTTCAAGCCGGCGGAGGCCTCCCCGCTGGCAGCGCTACAGCCCGACGGACCGGGCCAGGGGCGCGGCCCGGCTGGCGGCGCGGGCATGGCCGAAGACCTGCAGGCCGTCGTCGCCGGCCTGGCACTGCAGCCGAACCAGCAGGCTGCCTTCGACGCCGCGCTCGAGCAGATGCGCCAGAACCAGGCGGCCCGCGCCGCGCGGGCGCCCGGCGGCGCGGCGCAGGGACAAGGCGGCAGCCGCCTGTTCGGTGGTGGCGGTGGTCCCCGCGGTGGCGGTGGCCCTCGCACTGGTGGCGGCGATGCGAGCATGCAGGCGCAGATGCGCGCACGCATGCGGGATCGTTTCAACCAGCAGTTCGGCACGTTCCGCGCCAGCCTGGATGGCCAGCAGCGTGCGCGCTGGGATGCAGCGCTGGAGGCGCAACTCACCGCCAAGAGGGTCACTGTCTACAAGCTGGCCGATGGAGAAGCGCAGTTGGCCATGGTCCGCCTGGGCGCAAGCGACGGCGCCAGGACCGAGGTCTCCGGCCGCAATATCAAGGAAGGCGACCAGGTCATCTCTGGGGAGCGTTCGGCCACGGAGAACCCGTGATGGCGCCGGGGGCCCCGCCACCGACAGACCATCCGGGGGAAGTTGCGGTGATCCGCACCAGCGGCCTGGGCAAGGTCTACTCGCCCGGCACCGAGGCGGAAGTGGTCGCCTTGCGCAACGTGGGGCTGCGCATCGGGCGTGGCGAATTCGTGGCCATCATGGGGCCATCGGGTTCCGGCAAGTCGACCCTGATGAACCTGATCGGCTGCCTCGACAAGCCCACCGCTGGCGCCTATTACTGCGACGGCGTGGATGTGGCCACGCTCGATGCAGAAGAGCTGGCAACCTTGCGCCGCGACAAGATCGGCTTCGTGTTCCAGGGCTTCCACCTGCTGCCGCGGATGGATGCCACCGACAACGTGGCCATGCCACTCGGATACGCGCGGATCCCCCCGCACGAGCGGCGCGAACGCGCGCTTGCCGCGCTGGCGTCGGTGGGCCTGGCCGACCGTTCGGGGCACCGGCCGAATGAACTGTCCGGTGGCCAGCAGCAACGCGTTGCCATCGCGCGCGCATTGGTCAACCAGCCGCCGATCCTGCTCGCCGACGAACCCACCGGCGCCCTCGACAGCAAGACCGGCGAGGAGATCCTGGGGCTGTTCAAGCGGTTGCGCGATGACGGGCACACCGTGATCCTGATTACCCACGATGCGCATGTCGCGGCGCACGCCGACCGCACCTACGTGATGCACGACGGCGAGCTGCACGCGCAGCCCGCGGGGATGGACGCATGAGCTGGCTCGATGTCCTGCGCACCGCGATGTTCGCCCTGCGTGGCAACTGGATGCGCAGCGCGCTGACCTCGCTGGGCGTGATCATCGGCATTGCCGCGGTGATCGTGATGGTGTCGATCGGCCAGGGCACCCAGGCCGAAATCGACAAGATGGTGTCCGGTCTCGGCTCGCAGCGGCTGGATATCAGCAGCTCCGGCGGCATGGGCCCGGGTGGCGCGCGGACGGCCCAGGGCAGCCGCTGGAGCCTGGACCAGGACGATGTCGAGGCGATCCGCAACGAAGTGCCCGAGGCGCAATACGTGGCCGGGTCGTTGCGGGGCGGTACGCAGGTGGTGTTTGCCGAGAACAATGCCTCCACCCAATGGCAGGGCGTGCAGCCGGACTGGTTCGCGGTCAACGACTGGAAGCTGGCCGAGGGCGAAATGTTCCAGGCCAGCGACTACGGCGGCAGCACCAAGCCGGTGATCCTGGGCGAGACCGTGCGCAAGACGCTGTTCGGCGACGACCCCGGCATTGGCCAGACCCTGCGCCTTGGGCGGGTGCCGTTCACCGTGGTGGGCGTGCTGGCGTCGAAGGGCCAAGGCGGCTGGGGCCAGGACCAGGACGACATGGTCGTGGTGCCGCTGGAGGCGGCGCGTCGCAGGCTGTCCAGTTCGCAGGGCATGCCGCCGGGTGCGGTGCAGGCGATCTCGGTCGGCGTGGATGACGCCCGCAACCTGACCAGTGCGCAGAGCCAGATCGAGGGGCTGCTGCGCCAGCGCCACAACATCGATCCGGGTGCTGAAGATGACTTCGCGGTGCGCAACATCAGCCAGATCGTGGCCACCCGCACTGCCACCACCAACCTGATGTCCAAGCTGCTCGGCGCGGTGGCCGGGATCTGCCTGGTGATCGGCGGCATCGGCATCATGAACATCATGCTGGTGTCGGTGACCGAACGCATCCGCGAAATCGGCCTGCGCATGGCGGTGGGCGCCGGGCCAGGCGACGTGCGCCGGCAGTTCCTGGCTGAGGCCATGCTGATCTCACTGATTGGCGGGGTCATCGGCATTGGGATCGGGGTGGCCGGCGCGCTGCTCGTGGGCAAGATCGGGGACTTGCCGGTCGAGCTGAACGCACAGGTGGTGTTGCTGGCGGCGGCATTCTCGATCGCCACTGGCCTGTTCTTCGGCTATTACCCCGCGCGCAAGGCGTCCTTGCTGGATCCGATCGAGGCGCTGCGCCAGCAATAGCCATCACGGACGGCGAATAATGGCTTGTGGCAAAATCCGCTGCTTCGGCGGCGCGCGCCACCGACCTGACGGACGTGCCAGCCCCATGCAAGCCAAGCGCCACCGCATGCCCGCCGCACCCGCCTGCGCATTGCATGGCTGACCATTACGGTCACCTGCCGCGCAGCCCGGCCCGGATCATGAAGGCGGCGGTGTGGTCTCTGCAGGGACTGCGCGCAGCCTGGCTGCACGAGTCCAGCTTCCGGCTCGAGGTGGTGCTGTTCCTGTTCGTCGGCCCGCTCGGCTTGTGGCTGGGCCAGAGCGGGGTGGAGCGCGCGCTGCTGGTGGGCAGTGGCCTGCTGGTGCTCAGCGTGGAGCTGTTGAATTCGTCGATCGAGGCGGTGATCGAGCGCTACGGCCCGGAGCACCACGAGCTCGCCGGCCGCGCCAAGGACATGGGCTCGGCGGCGGTGTTCGTGCTGATGTTGAATGTCATCCTGGTGTGGGTGCTGATCCTGGCGCCTCGCCTCTCGCAACCCTGAAAGAGAACCACGCACGATGATGGAATTGCTGACCGATCCGCAGGCGTGGATCACCCTGATCACCTTGAGTGCGATCGAGATCGTGCTCGGCATCGACAACCTGGTGTTCATCTCGATCGCGGTGAGCAAGCTGCCGCCGGTGCAGCGCGAGAAGGCGCGCAAGTTCGGCATCGCCGTGGCCTGCATCACCCGCATCGCCTTGCTGCTCACGCTGGCTTGGCTGGCCGGGCTGACCGACGACCTCTTCACCGTATTCGGCATGGGCATCTCGGTGCGCGACCTGGTGTTGATCCTCGGCGGCGTGTTCCTGTTGGTGAAGGGCACCATGGAAATCCGCGACATGGTGGTCGGCGAGTCCGACGAGGAAGACATCGACACCAAGCCGTTGACCTCGTTCGGCATGGTGATCGCGCAGATCGCGGTGATCGACATCGTGTTCTCGCTGGATTCGGTGATCGCGGCAGTCGGCATGGCCCAGGACACAATCATCATGGTCACGGCGATCCTGCTCGCGGTGGCGGTGATGCTGCTGGCAGCGGCGCCGCTGGGTCGATTCATCGAGCGCAATCCCACCATCAAGATGCTGGCCCTGGCCTTCATCGTGCTGGTCGGCGGTTACCTTGTGCTGGAAGGGCTCTCGCTGCACATTCCCAAGGGCTACCTGTATGGCGCGATGGGCTTCTCCGCTCTGGTCGAGATCCTGAACCTGTGGTCCAAGCGCAACTCGCAGCGGCGCGTTCTGCCGCAATGAGCGCGTGCCGGTGGCCTGCCGCTGTCCATTCCGATGCCGCAAGCGCATCGACCTACCCGAGGAACGCTGCCATGCGTGTGATCCTGTTGCTGTTGGTGTCCGTGCTGCTGTCCGGTTGCGGATACAACCAGATCCAGCAGAAGGACGAGGCGGTCAAGGCCGGCTGGTCCGAAGTGTTGAACCAGTACAAGCGCCGCGCGGACCTGATTCCGAACCTGGTCAATACGGTCAAGGGTTACGCCGCGCACGAGGCGCAGGTCCTGACGGCGGTGACCGAGGCACGCGCCAAGGTCAGCCAGATCAACGTCAATGCCGATGATGCGGCCTCGCTGGCCCAGTACCAGGCCGCGCAGGGAGAACTGTCGCAAGCCCTTGGGCGGCTGCTGATGGTCACCGAGAACTATCCCAACCTGAAGGCGGACGCGTCCTTCCTCAACCTGCAGACGCAGCTGGAAGGCACCGAGAACCGGATTACCGTGGCCCGTGGCCGTTACATCGCCCTGGTGCAGGACTACAACACCTACATCCGATCGTTCCCGCAGAACCTGATGGCGATGATCTTCGGCTACAAGGTCAAGCCGAACTTCACGGTGGAGAACGAGGCCCAGATCCAGCAGGCGCCGAGCGTGGACTTCGGGGCGGCGTCCAGCGTGCCGGTGCAGCCTGCTCCACCGCAGGCAGCGCCCGCGCCTGTATTCGAGGAACCACCGGCGCCGCCTGGCGTACCGGTGCAGGGTGGGAATGCACTCCAGCCCTTGCCGACCGAATAACGCTGAGCGGGTCCAAGGGGCGCTGACAGTGCTTGGATCGGGAGCACGCGCGGCTGGCCTTGCCGTCGCGTTGTTGCTCGCGGGAATGGCGTGCTTGTTGCCTGCCTGGGCGCAGCAGCCGGCCGCCATCCCGGCTTTCGCTTCGCCGGTGGTGGACACCACTGGCACCCTGGACGCAGCAACCCGCCAACAGCTTGAGCAACAGGCCGTGACCCTGCAGCAACGCAAGGGCAGCCAGTTGCAGGTGCTGATGGTGCCGAGCACGGCGCCGGAGAGCATCGAGCAGTACGCGGTCCGCGCGTTCGAGCAATTCAAGCTGGGCCGCCAGGGCGTGGACGATGGCTTGTTGCTGGTGGTGGCCAAGGACGACCGCAGGGTGCGCATCGAAGTCGGTTACGGGCTCGAGGGCGCGATCCCGGACATCACCGCGGGCCGGGTCATCCAGGAGTACCTGGTGCCCAAGTTCCGCCAGGACGATTACGCCGGGGGGATCGTCGATGCCACCGCGCAGCTGGTGAAGCTGGTCGACGGCGAGCCGCTGCCGGAACCGGTGGCCAGCCATCCGACCGGTTCAGACCGCGGCGGCGACTGGCTGTTCGCGCTGTTTGCCGCCTTTATCGTGGCCCAGTTCGCACGGGCATTCTTCGGTCGGCTCCCCTCCGGGGTGCGGGCGCTGTTCGGGGGTGCCGCCAGCGGCGGGGTGGCGCTGCTGTTGTCATCGGCATTGCTGGTGGGCGGGATCGGCGCGGTGATCGGCTTCCTGGTCGGCATCCTGTCCGGTGGCGGCGGCGGGCGCTATGCGCGCCACCGCGACTGGGGCGGGTTTGGCGGAGGCGGTTTCGGCGGGGGTGGCTTCGGGGGCGGCGGCTTCGGAGGCGGCAGCTCCGGCGGCGGCTGGTCGGGTGGTGGTGGCATGTCCGGAGGCGGTGGCGCCTCGGGAGGATGGTGATGGCCAGGACTCTGCAACGGATGATCGCCCACATGTCCACCGGCGATGCGCGCAGTCGATTCCCTGCGCCAGCGATGGAACGCATCGCTATCGCGATTGCCGAGGGCGAAACCCGCCATGCGGGCGAGGTGTGCTTCGCGGTGGAAGGCGCGCTGGCCGTGGGCGAGGTGCTGCGCGGCGTGCAGCCGCGCGCGCGCGCCGAGGAGGCGTTCGGACGCCTCAGGGTGTGGGATACCGCGGCCAATAACGGCGTGCTTGTGTACCTGCTGCTGGCCGACCATCGCATCGAGATCGTGGCCGACCGCGGCCTGGCCGGCCTGGTCAGCGACGAACAGTGGCGCGGCGTCTGCCTGCTGATGGAAGAGCGGCTGCGCGCCGGGGAACACGTCGAGGCAGTGGTCAACGGTATTCGCGCTGCCGGCGACCTCTTGGCCCTGCACTTCCCGCAGCTGCCGGGCGATGCGGACGAAGACGAATTGCCCAACACCCCGGTTTTTCTATGACCGCGGCAGTCTCGCTGCGCCTGCGCCTACCGCCGGGCGTTCGCTCCGCGGCATGGCCGCTGCGCGATCCACCCGACGGTCTCGCCGTCGCAATGAACGGTGCCGCGCAGGCACAATAGCGCCATGCAGGCTCCCATCCAGATACTCCTCCACCAGATCGACCCCATCGCCGTTTCCCTTGGGCCACTCAAGGTTCATTGGTACGGCTTGATGTACCTGCTGGCGTTCGCCGTGGCTTGGTGGCTTGGCCGCCGCCGGGTCCGCGCGGGACGCCTGCCCGGTGTTGATGACAACGGCTTCGGCGACCTGATGTTCTACGGCATGCTGGGCGTGGTGCTGGGCGGGCGCATCGGCTACGTCCTGTTCTACAACTTCGCCGAATTCCTGCAGTCCCCGCTGATGCTGTTCAAGGTCTGGGAGGGCGGCATGAGCTTCCACGGCGGCCTGCTGGGCGTGCTGGTCGCGGTCCTGTGGTGGTCGCGCAAGCAACGCCTTCACTTCTTCGACGTGGTCGATTTCGTGGCGCCGCTGGTGCCGGCGGGCCTCGGCTTCGGGCGACTTGGCAACTACATCGGCGGCGAGTTGTGGGGCAAGTCCACTGCCGGGACCGCGTTCGATGGCTGGGGCGTGGTGTTCCCGCGCTCGCTGCCGGAACCGTTCGCATCGATGGACCTCGCGACGCTGCGCGCGCAGTTCGACAGCGGTCTACTCGACAATTTCGCCCGCCATCCCTCGCAGCTGTACCAGGCCAGCCTGGAAGGCCTGGTCATGTTCTGCGTGCTCGCTTGGTACTCGCGCAAGCCGCGGCCACGCTACGCCGTGTCCGGATTGTTCGCGCTGCTCTATGGCTGCTTCCGCTTCGCGGTCGAGTTCGTGCGCGAGCCGGATGCGCAACTCGGCTACCTGGCCTTCGGCTGGCTGACCATGGGCCAGCTGTTGAGCCTGCCGCTGATCCTGCTCGGCCTGTTCTGGCTGTGGAAGTCGCACACCTCGCCAACCCTGATGCCAGCGCGGGAGGGGGCGCCGGAGTGAGGCAATACCTGGACCTGCTGTCCCACGTGCTCGAGCACGGCAGCGAGAAGGCGGACCGCACCGGCACCGGCACCCGCAGCGTGTTCGGCTGGCAGATGCGCTTCGACCTGGCCGAGGGCTTCCCGCTGGTCACGACCAAGAAACTGCACCTGCGCTCGATCATCCACGAGCTGCTGTGGTTCCTGCAGGGCGCCACCAACATCGCCTACCTGAAGGACAACAAGGTCGGCATCTGGGACGAATGGGCAGACGGGAACGGCGAGCTGGGCCCGGTGTACGGCAAGCAGTGGCGCAGTTGGGAAGGCGCAGACGGACGCGTGGTCGACCAGATCCACTGGGTGGTTGACGAAATCAAGCGCAATCCTGATTCGCGCCGGCTGATTGTCAGCGCCTGGAACGTGGCCGACCTGCCGAAGATGGCGCTGATGCCCTGCCACACCCTCTTCCAGTTCTACGTGGCCGATGGCAAGCTCAGCTGCCAGTTGTACCAGCGCAGCGGAGACATTTTCCTGGGCGTGCCGTTCAACATCGCAAGCTACGCGCTGCTGACCCACATGGTGGCGCAGGTCTGCGAACTGGGCGTGGGCGATTTCGTGCACACGCTCGGCGACGCGCACCTGTACACCAATCATTTCGACCAGGCCCGCGAGCAGCTGTCGCGCACGCCGCGCGCATTGCCCACCCTGCGCCTCAATCCGCAGGTGCGCGACATCTTCGGCTTCCGCTTCGAGGACATCGAAATCGAAGGCTACGATCCGCTGCCCGCGATCAAGGCGCCGGTCGCGGTCTGACGCGCATCGATGCGGATCTCGCTGATCGCCGCGCTTGATCGCAACTTCGCCATCGGCAAGGGCAATGCCTTGCCCTGGCACCTGCCTGACGACCTCAAGCGCTTCAAGGCGCTGACCCTCGGCAAGCCGATCCTGATGGGGCGCAAGACTGCCGAATCGCTGGGCCGCGCGTTGCCGAAGCGCCGCAACCTGGTGCTGACCCGCAGCGGATGCGCGCCGTTCGCGGGCATGGAGGCCGTGGCGTCGCTCGACGAGGCGTTGCGCCTGGCCACCGATGAAGAAGAGTTGTGCGCGATCGGCGGCGGCGCGGTCTACGCTCTCGCGTTGCCGCTCGCGACCCACATGCACCTGACCCACGTGGCAACGGCCGTGATCGATGCGGATGCGTTTTTCCCGCGCTTCGATGCGGACGCCTGGCGCGTGGTTGATCGCTGCGCGCATGCGGCCGATGCCACGCACGCATTCGGTTTCGAATTCGTGGATTACCGGCGCCGCGCCTAGGCCCGCGGCTGGGGACGGTCGTCTTGCCGGCGTTGCTCGGAGCGGCGTTCGCCCTGCGCGCGCGGCCTCTGCGGGCGCGGGCGCGGGGTGGGCGCCGGGACGTCGCGGCCTGGCACCTGGACCACGCGCAGGTCTTCGCTATCCAGTTGCAGCGCGGTGAGCTTGCCGCTCCAAACCGCTCCGGTGTCAATCGTATGCACGCCGTGGCCGATGAACAGGCCCAGCGTGCTCCAGTGCCCGGACACGATCTTGAGGTCGCGCGCGGCCTGGCCCGGCACCGAGTACCACGGGTACAGGCCCGGCGGCTGGCTGCCCGGCGCGCCCTTGTGTTCGAATGCGATGCGCCCGCGCGGGCTGCAATAGCGCATGCGGGTAAAGATGTTGATGATGGCGCGGTCGCGCTCCGGGCCCTGCAAGCCTGGCGACCAGTCGGGGCGGTCGCCGTACATGTTCTTCAGCAGCTTGCGGTAGTGGTCGCCGCGCAGCTTCGCTTCGATATCGCGCGCGTGGCGCTCGGCCAACTGGGTGGTCCACTTCGGCGCAAGGCCGGCGTGTACCATCATCCAGCCCAGCTCGCGGTCGACGTGGACCATTTCCTGCATGCGCAGCCACGCCAGCAGTTCCGGCGCATCGGGTGCGAACAGCACCCCCTGCAGATCCGCGTTGACCTTGCGCTGGTCATCGGCAGAGCGCTCGCCGATGGCCAGCAGCGACAAGTCGTGGTTGCCCAGCACCACGTGGCTCACCTCGCGCAGGGAATGCACGAGCCGCAAGGTTTCGATCGACTGCCCACCGCGGTTGACAAGGTCCCCGCAGAACCACAAGCGGTCTACCGCCGGGTCGAAGCGGATCTTCTCCAGCAGGCGCTGGGTGACGTCATGGCAACCCTGGAGGTCGCCGATTGCCCAGGTGCTCATCGCAGCCGCCAGCGCTCAGTGCAACGTGCGCGGGATGGCGAGGGTGAACGGCGGGATCGGCGCGGCGAAGCGGGTGCCATCATCGGCCAGCACGTCGTAACTGCCGCGCATGGTGCCGATGTCGGTCTCCAGCACCGCGCCCGAGGTGTACTCGAATCCCTCGCCGGGACGCAGCCACGGTTGCTCGCCGACAACGCCCTCGCCCACCACTTCCTGCACCTTGCCGTTGCCGTCGGTGATCAGCCAGTGGCGGCCGAGCACGCGCGCGGGAACCTTGCCGCCGTTGCGGATGTGGATGGTGTAGGCGAATACGAAGCGTCCTTCCTCGGGTGCGGATTGCTCATCGAGGAAGCAGGTGTCGACATCGATGTCGATCTGGTAATCGGTGGTGCTCATGCATGCATTCTAGCCGCGCCGCACGGGGCCACGCATCACCGCGCGTTCATTCCGCGCCTACGAGATTGGCGAGGCGCACGAAGTCGTCCACCGCCACCTGCTCCGCGCGATTATCCGCGCGCAGCCCGGCTGCCTCGATCTGCGCCGTGTCTGCGACGCCGTTCAACGCATTGCGCAGGGTCTTGCGCCGTTGCCCGAAAGCCGCGCGCACCACGCTCGCGAACACGCGGCGGTCGATGACTTCGATCCTTTCCGCGGGCTTCGGCACCAGCCGCACCACCGCGGAATCCACCTTGGGTGCCGGGCGGAATGCACCCGGCGGCACCGTGAACAGCGGAGTCACCGTGCAGTACGCCTGCAGCATCACGCTCAGGCGCCCGTACACCTTGCTGCCGGGGGCGCAGGCCATGCGCTCCACCACTTCCTTCTGCAGCATGAAATGCATGTCCCGCACCACCGGCGCGTGGTCCAGCGCATGGAACAGGATCGGCGAACTCAGGTTGTAGGGCAGGTTGCCGACCAGGCGGATCCTGCCGCTCGCATCCGAGCGCGTCGCGGCCAGCGTACTGAAATCCACGCCCAGCACGTCGCCTTCGATCAGGTGCAGGAGTCCATGTTCGCGCGCGGCGGCCTGCAGCGGCGCGTGCAGGTCGCGGTCGAACTCGATCGCGGTCAATTCGCCGTGCTTCTCCAGCAGCGGAAAGGTCAGCGCGCCCTGGCCAGGGCCAATCTCCACGATCACATCGCCGGGCCTTGGGTCCAGCGCCTGCACGATCTTGTCGATCACCCCGCGCTCGTGCAGGAAGTTCTGTCCCAGGTGCTTCTTGGCGGGTTCGGTGAATGGCGTGCTCATGCGGCCACCCTACGGCGTGCCAGCTGCGCGCAGGTGCGGATCGCGGCGAACAGGCTCGAGGGATCGGCGCAGCCGGTCCCGGCGAGTTCCAGCGCTGTGCCGTGGTCGACCGCGACCCGCGGGTAGGGCAGGCCCAGGGTGATGTTCACGGCGTTGGCGAAGTCGGCGTGCTTGAGCACCGGCAGGCCCTGGTCGTGGTACATCGCCAGTACCGCATCGAAGCCGCGCAACTTGGCCGGCAGGAATGCAGTGTCTGCGGGCAACGGGCCCACCAGGTTGAAGCCTTCGGCGCGCAAAGCTTCCAGCACCGGCTCGATCACTTCGATCTCCTCGCGGCCCAGGTGGCCGTCCTCGCCTGCATGGGGGTTCAGCCCCAGCACCGCGATGACGGGGTCCTCGATGCCGAAATCGTCGCGCAAAGCCGCACGCAGGATCCGGACCGTGCGGACAAGGCCGCTGGCGGTAATCGCATCTGCCACCGCACGCAGCGGTATGTGCACCGTGGCGAGCGCGACCCGGACGATACCGTTGGCCAACAGCATCACCACCTCGCGCCCGGCCTGCGCGGCCAGCAAGCCGGTGGTACCGGAGTAGGCAATGCCGCCTGCATTGATCGCGGCCTTGTGCACAGGGCCGGTGACCAGGCCGTCGAAATGTTCGTCCTGGCAGCCCTGGGCCGCGCGCGCCAACGACGCGATGACGGCAGCTGCGTTGCGTGGATCAGGTGTGCCGAATGGCGTGGCGACCGCATTCGGGATCTCGACAATGGCCAGGCTACGGGGCTGCAGCGGGTCGCTCCCGGCAGGGTGCAGCTGCAACGGCAGCTGTACTGCGCGGGCGGCGCGGTGCAGTGTGTCGGCGTCGCCGAAAATGGTCAGGTCCGCGGCCCAGTCGTGCTGGGCGGCGCGGACCACGAGCTCGGGGCCGATGCCCGCCGGCTCGCCCGGGACCAGTGCCAGCCGCGGGCGCATGCAGGCGCGCGGCGGTCAACCGCCGCTGGGTGCCGGCGTAGGAGCGGCGGCGGGCGGCGTGGCCGGCGCTGCCGCGGTTGTCGTCGTACGCACGTCGACGTAGGCCTCCCCGCGCATTTCCCGCAGGAAGCGGTTGAACTCGTCTTCCAGCTTGCGCCGGCCGATGGTCTCGCGAAGCTGCGCGCGGCGATTGTCATCACCCGCCGCGACCTGACGGCTGCCGCTGCGTTGCACGATCACCCAGCCGGCATCGGTCTTGAACGGCGCCGAGGTGGCGCCATCGGCCAGGGCGGCCACCTGCATGCCGAAGGCGGTGCCGTAGGTATCGGCGGTGAACCAGCCGAGGTCGCCGCCGCGACGCTTGGTGGCGTCGTCATCGGAGGACTCGGCAGCCAGCGTGGCGAATTCGGCGCCGCCAGCAAGGCGCGCGGCCAGGGTTTCAGCCTTCGACTTGGCTGCGGCGTCGTCGGTCTTTTCGTCGACCTTGACCAGGATCTGGCGCGCCTGGAACTGGGTCACCGCGGGGCCGGCATCCGCCGCCTGGGTGCGGGTCTCCACCAGTTGCAGCAGCTGGAAGCCACTCGCGCCACGGATCGGGCCGATCACCTGGCCGGGCTGCATCTGCTGGATGCTGGCGGCAAAGGCGGGCGGGATTTCGTTCAGCCCACGCCAGCCAAGCTCGCCGCCTTCAAGCGCATTCGGGCTGTCCGAGTAGCGCACAGCCGCTGCTGCAAACGTGAGTTCGCCCTTGTCGATCAGGGCCTTGACCCCTTCGATTTTCCGCTGCGCAGTGGCGACCTGCTCCGGGGTGGCGCCGTCGGGCGTGCCTACCAAAATGTTGGCCAGGCGGAACTGGATGCTGGCGGTGGCGGACGCAGTGGCCAGTGCCGCATCGACTTCGGCCTCGCTGACGTTGATCCGGCCCTGGGCAAAGCTCTGGCGCAGCTTCTGGGTCACGATCTCGTCGCGCAGGTTGTTGCGGAATTCGGTGAAAGCCATGCCGTCAGCGGTAATCCGACCGCGCAGCTGCTCCGCGCTCATGCCGTTCTGCTGAGCCACGCCCTGCAGGGCGCGCTCCACTTCCTCGTCGCTGGCGGTGATGCCGGCGTCGGTGGCGCGGGCCAGCTGTAGGCGCAGCAGGATCAGCCGCTCGAGCACCTGCCGCTCCAGGACCTCGGCGGGCGGCAGCTGGGCCTCGTTGCCGGCGTACTGGGTACGGATATTGGCCAGCGCGCGGTCGAGCTCGCTGCGCAGGATGATTTCTTCGTTCACCACCGCGGCGATCCGGTCCACCGGCTCGGTGCCGGCGTAGGTCTGCGCATGCGCCAGGTTGGCGCCGAGCAGCAGGCCGGCAAGTACGATGGACAGGGCGGTGCGGGTCGCTCCCTGACGGGAAGCGCGCGATTTCAAAACTGGGGTCATGGCGTGGTGTCGGCAGCGGCGTTGGGGTCGGGCGGGTTGGACTGGCCCGTGGCGGTCTGCGGCGGCACCAGGTAGAGATCGTCTCGATTGTAGCCGAGGATGGACCGGCGCAAGACCCGTTTGGTGTCCTGCCCAGCCGAGCCAAGGCCCTTCAATTCAATCTCCAGCATGATGGAATTGCTGAGATCGCCGGCGCGATTGTGCACGTAGCGGCGGCCGACAAGCCTAACCGCGACACAACAGCTGTCCCACTGGAAGCCGGCCATGGTTTCCAGGGCCTTGTCGTCGTACAGCGAGTAGTAATAGCGGCCAACCACGCTCCAGGTGGGATTGATCGGATACAGGAACGACAGGTCGACCTGTTCCAGCAGCGACCGCCGGTAGCGATAGCCCAGGTTGAACACGCCATCCTGCGGCAGCAGGTAGCGCCCGCGCACGCTGGCCAGGTCGGTGCGGCTGAACTTCGGGTCATATTGGTAGGACACGCCGAAGGTCCAGCGGTCGGTGGGCGCGTAGTTGGCATCCGCCACCCACGCCGAGCGGCTGCGCTCGGTGATTGGCTCGCCCGGGATCAGCACCCGGGAGTCATCGAAGTAGCGGATCTGGCCGAGGCTTGCGGAGAAACGCTCGCGACCGTCCGACTGGCGGATCATGCGGCTGCTCAGGGCCAGGGTCAGCTGGTGGGCATCGGCCTGCCGGTCTGCGCCGGAATAACGATTGTCGCGGAACAGCTGGCCCCAACTGAAGGTCAGCGGCTGGGTGTCGAACAACGGCATGTCCCCCTGCTCGGCGTACGGCACCTTCAGGTAGAACAGGCGCGGTTCGAGGGTGTGGAGGTAATCCCTGCCCTTGATCTGCGTATCGCGGTCGAAATAGGCGCCGGCATCCAGGCTGAAGATCGGCTGGCTGCGCGAGGGCGAGCCGCCGCCGAGCACGCGGGCGAGTCCATCGTCCAACTGGTAGGAAGTGTGCCGCCATGCCGCGGTCGGGCGCAGGAACCAGCTGTCGCCCTCCAGCGGCAGGCTCACCCATGGCTTGACGTCCAGTCGCGAGCCCGCATCGAAGCGCGAATGCTGGAACCGCACCGCCTCCGCCTCCACGCCGGCCACGAAGCCGCTGCCGACCTGCCGTTCCCAGCGTACGAAGGCGCGCGGCAAGCGGTTGTAGGGCAGCACGGCCTCGGTCAGGGTGAAATCGGCAAGCTGCCAATGATCGGCGCTGATCCCGGCGTCCCAGCCGCGTCCGCGGCCATACACCCCGACCTCGCTGAGGGACGTGTACTGCGACAGGCCGTCGATGCTGTTGCTGAAGTCCTCGTAATAGCGGGTGTCGCTGATCCGGTTGATGTTGGCGCGTGCCTGCCAGATCGGGTTGATATTGTGGAACGCCTGGTAGCGCAGCAGGCTGCGGTCGCGGTCGCGCAGGTCGTCGTCCGGCATGTAGGTGGCTTCGATGGTGCCGGCGCCGTCCTCGTTCAGGTAGCGGAACTGCGCACCGAGCATCACCCCGCGCGACGTCATCAACCTCGGGTTCAGGGTGGCATCGTAGTTGGGCGCCAGGTTGAGGTAGATCGGCTGGCGGTAATCGAAGCCGTTGCGGCTCGAGTTGGAGATGGACGGGAACAGCAGGCCTGTGCGCCGGCGTTCGTCGGTGGGGAACATGAACCACGGCAGGTACAGCACCGGCACCTTGCCGACCCGCAGGGTGGCACCGCGGGCGACCGCCATGCCTTCCTCGGTGTCCACGTCGATGCGGTTGGCGCGGACTTCCCAATGTCGCGAGCCCGGCGGGCAGGTGGAGTAGGTAGCCCCGCGCAGCGAACCGATCTTGCCGGCCATGACCACGCTCTTTGCGCCGCCGTTGCCGCGCTGTTCGAGCAGCTGGTAATCGATGTCTTCGAGCGTGTGGGTGTCCGTGGCCTGGTCGCCCTCCGCGCGGTCCGCGGTCAGGCGCAGCCCCGAACCCTGGTAGCGGATGCTGCCCTCGGCGGTGTAGCGCTCCTTTTCCTTGTCGTAGACCAGTTGCTCGGCGCCCATGAACTGGCTGCCACGGCGCAATGTGACGTTGCCGTTGAACACCGGGTTCTCCTCGGTGCCGCTGAGCATGTCGCCTTCGATGTCGGTGGCTTCGTTGGCATTGTCGATGTTGATGCCCTCAGGCACCGACTGCGCATCCGCGAACGGCTTGACCAGTTCCTCGACCGGGCACAGCCCCCAGTTCGGAGGGGTGTCATCAGCGGCATGCGCATTGAGCGAGAGGGCGATGCACAACGGCAGGGGAAGCAGACGCAAGGCTGGGCGCACGGAAGGTCCGATCGGGCAGAAACCGGCGGCTAGCTTGCCGGAACGCCGCGGTGCGGGCAAACCGCGGCCACTGGTTCAGCCTCGACGGCGCAGGCATTCGCTATGCGCCATTGCGCGGCGCGCCGTTCAGGCCAGCAGCACGCCAACGTGCGCAACACTGGACTCCGCGAGCGCGTCCAGGTCGTAGCCGCCTTCCAGCATCGACACGATGCGCCCGCGCGCATGGCGATGGGCCAACGCCACCAGTTCGCCGGTGATCCAGCGGAAGTCTTCGACGTCCAGTTGCAGTTGCGCCAGCGGGTCGCGGCGGTGGCCATCGAAGCCGGCCGAGATCAACAGCAGTTGGGGCCTGAATGCATCCACCGCGGGCAGCAACAGGCGCGTCCAGGCATCACGGAATTGAGCGCTGCCCGCATCGGGTGGCAGCGGTGCATTGACGATGTTGCCCTCGCCGACCTCGTCGCGGCTGCCAGTTCCGGGGTACAGCGGCGACTGGTGCGAGCTGGCGAACAGAACCCGCGGATCGTGTTCGAAGATCGCCTGGCTGCCGTTGCCGTGGTGGACGTCGAAATCGACGATCGCCACCCGCTCCAATCCATGGTGTTCCAGGGCGTGCAGCGCGGCCACGGCGATGCTGTTGAACAGGCAGAAGCCCATTGCGGTATCAAACGTGGCGTGGTGGCCCGGCGGACGCACTGCACAAAAGGCATGGGTCGCATGGCCGCCCAACACCGCGTCCACCGCGGCAATGCCCGCCCCGGCGGCGCGCAGCCCGGCCTCGGCGGAATGCGGGGACAGAACGGTGTCTGGATCGAGGTGGATGCGTGCTTGCGGGCGGGTTTCCAGCACGGCGTCCAGCAAGGACGGCGCATGTGCGCGCAGCAGTTGCCCGCGGCTGGCGCGCGGTGCTTCGTGCCAGTCCAGCCCCGGGTGGGCGGCTTGCAGCGCGTCGGTCACAACCCGCAAGCGCTCCGGCCGTTCGGCGTGGTCCGGGCCGGTGTCGTGGAGCAGGCAGGCGGTGTGGGTGTAGACGTGCATCGGCAAGGTTCGCTCAGGCGTTGCGGCGGTCATGGTTCCACAGCACCTCGCCATGGCCGCTGGCGCGCGCGAGTACCCGCGCCAGCACGAACAGCAGGTCCGAGAGCCGGTTCAGGTAGCGCACCGCCTGCGGCCGCACCACCTCATGGTGGCCGAGGGAGACAGTTTCGCGCTCGGCGCGGCGGACCACGGTGCGGGCCACGTGGCAGCGCGCGGCGGCCTCGCCACCACCCGGCAGGATGAAATCCTTGAGCGCTGGCAGGGCGTCGTTGTAATGGTCGAGGCGGGCTTCGAGCGCGTCGATGTCGGCATCGAAAATCGCCGCGTGGCCGGGAATGCACAGCTCGCCGCCGAGGTCGAACATCTGGTGCTGGACCCGGGTGAGCAGGGTGCGCACGTCATCCGGAAGCTCGCTGGCCAGCAGCAGGCCGATGCAGGAATTGGCCTCGTCGACGGTGCCGTAGGCGTTGACCCGCAACGAATCCTTGGCCACCCGGCTGCCATCGCCGAGGCCGGTGGTGCCGTCGTCGCCGGTGCGGGTGTAGATCTTCGACAGGCGGTTGCCCATCTCGCGGGTCAGACCGTCTGCGCGCGCAGCGCGGGCACCCGCCTGCGCAGCAGCGCAAAGCCGCCGAACAGCAATGCCGCGTAGAACAGCGTGCCGAGCACGGTCCACTGGAAGAACGGCACCCCAGCGAGGTAGGCGGCGGCGAGCCCCGCCAGCGTCTTCGGATACATCGGGCTGGATGCCCAGACGCCGAAATTGGTGACCAGGAAGAACAGCATCGAGCCCACCAGCGAATAACCCAACACACGGCTCGCGTTGACCTTGCCGCGCAAGCCGAAGCCCAGCATCGTGGACAGCAGGATGCAGGCGTACACCAGCAGGTACCCGGCGCTCGCGAAATAGTCGAAGTACAGGCCGCCTCGCAGCAGGCCCAGCACCATGTCCGACAGGAACATCGCCGCCAGCGGCACCAGCAGCGCCCAGTGGCGCTTGGCGAAGTAAGCGCCGCCGAACAGCGCAACGGCTTCGATCGGCGAGAAGTTCGGCGGATGCGGCAACACCCGGCTCAGCGCGGCAATGAAGATCAGCGCGGCCAGGACCAGCGGGCCGGACACGGACCGTGGCGAATTGTCGACGGACGGCATGGGGCGATTCATGGGCGTTTCGGTGGGCGGACAGCGGAGCCGTTAGCATAACGCAATGCCTACCGCCGCCCCCGTCGCCAGCCGCGTGCATGATGTGCTGATCGTCGGAGGCGGTCTGGTCGGCGCGAGCCTGGCGATCGCGCTGGACGCGCTGGGCCTGGATACCGGCATGGTCGAAGCCGCTGCGCCTGGCGCGTTGCCGGCGGTATTCGATGAGCGCAACCTCAGCTTCGCCGAAGCGACTGTCAACGCGCTGACGGCGCTCGAGGTGTTGCCTTTGTTGCGCGCCCCAACCGGCGCGATCCAGCGCATCCACGTCAGCCGCACCGGTGATTTCGGGCGCGTGCGCCTGGAAGCCCGGGACCATGGCCGCCGCGAGTTCGGGCGGGTGGTGACTGCGCGCGACTTCGGTGAGGCATTGGAGACGCGCCTGTCAGGCCTGTCGCGGCTGACCCGCCATCGCCCGGCGCGGTTCCTGGGGCTGGAAGAAGCCGGCGCTGGCGTCCGCATGATCCGCATCGCCGATGGCGACGGCGAACGCTTGCTGGGCGCGCGCCTGCTGGTGGCCGCCGATGGCACCCGCAGCGCGGTGCGCGCGGCGCTTGGCATCGCGGCCACGCAGCACGATTACGCGCAGACGCTGTGGGTGGCGCGCCTGCGTGCCCAGCGCGCGCCGGACGGCACCGCCTATGAGCGGCTGACCGCGCACGGGCCCACCGCCCTGCTGCCGCGCGGCGATGGGCACTTCGGCCTGATCCACGCCGTTCCCCGCGACGAAGCGGATGCCGTGGCGGCGCTCGACGAGACCGCGTTCCTGGATCGCGTGCAGACGATCTTCGGTTGGCGTGTGGGCCGCCTGCTCGACTGCGGCCCTCGCACGGCCTACCCCATCTTCGGCTGCACGGCGGACGCATTGATCGCACCGCGCGCGGTGCTGGTCGGCAACGCCGCGCAGACCCTGCACCCGATCGGCGCGCAGGGCTTCAACCTTGGATTGCGCGATGCGCTGACCTTGGCCGAGTGCATCGCCGATGCCGATGATCCGGGTGATCCGGCAATGCTCGCAACCTACGCACGGCGCCGCGGTCCGGATCGCGAACGCACCTTGGCGTTCGCTGATGGTCTCGCACGCTTCAGCGCAACCGAAGCACCGTTCAGCAGCCTGTTGCGCAGCGGCGCCCTGGTGGCCGGGGATGCCATGGGGTGGCTGCAAGCCTGGCTGGTTGGCGGCGCGATGGGCTATCGCGGCGACACCCCGGCGCTGTGCCGCAAGGTGGCCGCATGAGCCGGCGTGGCGCGCTGGATGCGGTGGTCGCCGGAGGCGGCGTGGTGGGAGCGGCCGCGGCCCTGATGCTGGCCCGCGAGGGCCTGCAGGTCGCCCTGTTGGAAACGCAACGCCCGCCTGCATGGCAGCGCGAATCGCGCGACCTGCGCGTGTATGCCTTTGCGCCCGACAACGCGCGCCTGCTCGACGAACTCGGTGCGTGGCAGCGGGTGATGGGTGCCCGCGTGCAGCCGTATCGCCGCATGCAGGTGTGGGACGCGGCCGGCGGCGACCCGCTGGTCTTCGATGCCGACGCCCTCGGCCAGCTGCAGCTGGGCTGGATCGTGGAGCACGCGCTGCTGGTCGATGCGTTGTGGGAGGCCTTGCCGGCAGCGGGCGTGCGCGTGCAGTGCCCGGCGCGGATCGATGCACTGGAGCAGTCGGATGCGGGGGTGCGCCTGCGCCTGGACGATGGGCTGCAATTGGACGCGCGGCTCGCCATCGCCGCCGATGGCGCGAACTCCGGATTGCGCCGTCTCGCCGGCATCGGCAGCAGTTCGCATGACTATGCGCAGCAGGGGGTGGTGGCCTTCGTCGCCAGCGCCGTGCCGCATCGGGACACGTGCTGGCAACGCTTCCTGCCCGGTGGGCCGGTGGCGTTCCTGCCGTTCGCGGATGACCTGGCTGCAAGCGAATTCGCCGGACGCATGGGCTCCATCGTGTGGACCCTGCCGAAGGCCGAAGCCCAGCGCGTGCGTGCGCTCGACGACGAAGCGTTCGCCCGCGAACTCGGGGCCGCATTCGGTGGGGAGTTGGGCGCGATGACCACGCTGTCGCCACGCGCGGCATTCCCGCTGCAGCGGCAACTTGCAGATACCTATGTCCAAGGACGCGTGCTGCTGCTCGGCGATGCCGCGCACGTGGTGCATCCGCTGGCAGGGCAGGGCGTCAATCTTGGCCTGCGCGACGTGGCTGCATTGCGCGAACTTGTTCGCGAATCCAGCAAGCGTGGCGGCGACATCGCATCACCCCACCGCCTCGCGCGCTGGGCGCGCGTACGCAAGAGCGAGAACGCGCTCAACGCACATGCCCTGGATGCGATCCATCGTGCCTACAGCAATGACGCGCTGTTGCCCACCTTGCTGCGCGGGCATGCGCTCGGTATCGCCAATCGCCTGCCACCCCTGTCACGCATGTTGTGGCGGCACGCGGCAGGCGTCTAGCTGTTCGCCACCCGGCCGAATTTTTGGATGCGATGGCGAGACTGTCGGGTTGCTCGCGTAGCGGCGGTGCCGCGGAGCGAGCTACCCGGCAGTAGGCGCCATCGCTGCGAGGCGTCAGGAACGCGCCTTGCTTTCTACTTCGACGGCGTCGCGAATACCGTGATTTCCTCGCGATCGTGGTAGAGCTGCTTGGCGCGAATGGTCAGCGGCCTGCCTGCCTGCTGGGCGAACAGATCCAGGCACAGCACGGTTTCCTGCCAGCGCTTCTTCATCGGCAGCTTCAGGTTGAAGATCGCGTGCCGGCACCAGCCTTCGCGGAACCAGGTGGCCATGCGCTCGGCCACGCGGCGCGGCTGCTCGACCATGTCGCACACCATCCAGTCCACCGGCTGTTGAGGTTGCCAGCTGAAACCGTCGCTGCGCAGGTGTTCGACCCGTCCACTGTCGAGCACATTGTCGCGCAGCGGCCCGTTGTCTACCGCCTGCACGCGCAAGCCGTTGCGCAGCAGCACCCAGGTCCAGCCGCCGGGTGCGGCACCAAGGTCGGCGGCGCGCATGCCTTCGCGCAGCAGGCGCTTGCGCTCGTCTTCGCCCAGCAGCACCAGCAGCGCTTCCTCGAGCTTCAAGGCCGACCGCGACGGTGCGTCCGCATGCGTGCGCAGGCGAGGGATGCCCAGCGGCCAGGGTGAACTGTCCTCGGGATCTCCGTCTGCCAGCAGGACATGGTCGCCATCCAGCATGCAGACGTGCAGGCGCATCAGTCGCTGGTTGTCCTGCGGCGTGAGCGCGCCGGCCTTGCGCAGGGCGGGTCGCAGCGCATTTCCGAGGCTGCGCGCAAGGCCTGCAAGCGGCTTGCCGGCATCCGAATCCGGATGCTCCATGACCAGCTCGCCGTAACGAATGTCCTTCGGCAGTGCAGAGATGATCGGCGTGATGCGGTCACGCGGATCCAATGCGCGCAGGTCGGCGATCAGCTGCAGCTTCTGCCGCGCGAACACCAGCGTGGACCACGGCAATGCGGAGGAAAGTGACTGGGCGTCGTCGGCGATGAACAACACGTGGCCGCTGTTGCGCTCGGTGCGTGCGTAACCGGCAAAGCCCGCTTGGGCTGCGCGCTCGGTCAGCTCGGCGGCCAGCTCCGGCTCGAAGCCCGCCCGGCAGTAGCCGAGCAGGCCATCCAGCGGGATCGCGTCAATAGCGCTGGCCGCCACGTTCGCCGTACGTGCGCAGCACCGCGCAGGCGGCGTCGCGCTCGATGTCGCGCACCACTTCGATGCCGCGGCGGTTGAGTTCGCCCACCCAGTCCGCGGGCAGCGGGCCCTCGTCGAATTCGGTCAGCGCCATCACGTCTTCGGCGCGGGCGCCGATCAGCAGGCGGTCGATGCCGGCCCAGACCGTGGCGCCGTAGCACTGGCAGCACGGTTGCGATGAAGTCGCCAACGTCACCGGCGCGAGCACATCGTTAAGGCGCGCAGTCTGCAGGCGCTGCTGGGCCAGCATGTAGGCCATGTTTTCGGCGTGCGCCAGCGAGCAGTTGTGCGGCAGCACGCGGTTGACGCCGACCGCGATCACGCGGTGATCGGGGCCGAACACGACCGCGCCGAACGGCCCGCCCGAGTCCGCCTCGATGTTGCGAGCGGACAGGTCGATCGCCAGCGCGACCTTGTCGGCATCGGTGGCATGCGCCTGCTGCGGGTCAACGGCATCGTGCACCCAGGGCGGCAGGGTGAGGTGGACCTGCGAGTACAGCATCAGGCCTTGTTCGCCCAGGTATCGCGCAGGGTCACGCTGCGGTTGAACACCGGCGCATCGGCGCGATGGTCATAGCGGTCGGCCACGAAATACCCCAGCCGCTCGAACTGGAACGACTGTTCGGGCGCGGCGGTGGCCGCGGCAGGTTCGATGTAGCCGGAGACGACCCGGCGCGACTCGGGGTTGAGATGATCGACATAGGTCGTGCCGGCCTCGTCGTTGTCCGGATCGGCAACGGTGAACAGGCGGTCGTACAGGCGGATCTCGGCCTTCAAAGCGTGGCGCGCACTGACCCAGTGGATGGTGCCCTTCACCTTGCGATTGGCGCCCTCCATGCCGGGGCGCGACGCCGGATCAAGCGTGCAACGCAGTTCGGTGATGTTGCCATCGGCATCCTTGATGGCCTCATCGCAGCGCAGGATGCCGGCGCCGCGCAGGCGCACGTCGCCGCCCACGGTCAGCCGCTTGAACCCGGGCGGCGGCACTTCCGCGAAATCCTCGCGCTCGATCCACAGTTCGCGCGAGAACGGAATGCTGCGCTCGCCCTGGCCCGGGTCCTTCGGATGATTGGCGAAGCCCAGCGACTCTTCGTGACCGTCCGCCAGGTTGGTCAGCACGACCTTGAGCGGGTCGATGACCGCCATCCGGCGCGGCGCATGCGCATCGAGGTCGTCGCGCAGCGCGCTTTCGAGGATCGAGATGTCGAGCAGCGAGTTCTGCTTGCTGATGCCGACCCGGTCCACCATCAGGCGCAGCGCGCTGGGGGTGTAGCCCCTGCGGCGGATGCCTTGCAGGGTCGGCATGCGCGGGTCGTCCCAGCCGTCGACCAGGCCACCTTCGACCATTGCCAGCAGCTTGCGCTTGCTCATCACCAGGTAGTTGAAGTTGAGCCGCGAGAACTCGATCTGGCGGGGCTTCGCGGCTTCGAACGGCAAGCCCTTGTCGGTCAGCGGCTTCACCAGTTCCGGCGAATGCGCCAGGTCCACCCGGTCCACGCACCAGTCGTACAGGGGGCGGTGGTCCTCGAACTCCAGCGTGCACAGCGAGTGGGTAATGCCCTCCACCGCGTCGCTGAGTGAATGCGCGTAGTCGTACATCGGGTAGATCGGCCAGGCGGTGCCGGTGTTCTGGTGCTCGACGTGCTTGATCCGGTACAGGGCCGGGTCGCGCAGGTTGATGTTGCCGCTGGCCATGTCGATCTTCGCGCGCAGCGTGCGCGTGCCGTCGGCGAACTCGCCCGCGCGCATGCGCCTGAACAGGTCGAGGTTTTCCTCGGCGCTGCGGTCGCGGAACGGCGAGTTGCGGCCGGGTTCGGTGAGGGTGCCGCGGTATTCGCGGACCTGCTCCGCACTGAGGTCGCAGACGAAGGCATCGCCCTGGCGGATCAGTTTCTCCGCGGCGACGTACAGCACCTCGAAGTAATCCGAGGCGTGGCGCAGGTCGTGCCATTCGAAGCCCAGCCAGCGCACGTCATCCTGGATCGCGCGCACGAACTCCGGGTCTTCGCGCGCGGGATTGGTGTCGTCCAGGCGCAGGTTGCAGTCACCGCCGAATTCCGCGGCGATGCCGAAGTCCAGGCAGATCGCCTTGGCGTGGCCGATGTGCAGGTAGCCGTTGGGCTCGGGCGGGAAACGGGTGCGGATGGCGGTGTGCTTGCCGCTGGCCAGGTCGTCGCGGACGATCTGGCGGATGAAATCCTGCTTGGCCGGGGTGGCGGCGTCGCTGGGTGTCGCGTGGGCTGGGACGATGTCAGGCACGGGATGGGAGACTCGGAAACTGGCGCCAAGTGTAGCGGAGACGCTGTTGGACGCCCCTGGAAACCCGTGTGGCATGGTTCCTGCTTGCGGTATACGCAGGGGGAACACCGATGCGTAGCGTGTACCAGGCAGCCAACCTGATCGATGCACACCTGGTGCGCCATGCGCTGGAGGACGCGGGCATTGCCGCGTTCGTGCGCGGCGAGGCGCTGACCGGCGGGATGGGTGAGCTGGGCGTATTCGGCTTGCTGGCGGTCATGGTCGCGGACGAACAGTGGGCGCAAGCGCGCGAGGTGGTCGAGGGGCTGGGGTTCGGCGCCGCGATTGCCGAGGAAGAAGACGTGCCGCGAGGATCTGCGTGGCCCGCCTGATCGTGGGCCTGTGGCTGATCGCGTGCGCACTGTGGCCACCCGCTGCAGCGGGCGCTGTTGGCGCGGATGTCGAGACGCCCATCGCAGTGCGCGTGCAGGCCCAGGGACACAAGGCGGCCGGCGACCGGGTCCTGGTGGAAGGCGGGGTTACCCGCAGTGTGCGGGCGCTGGTGGAGTTCACCCTGCCTGCGACCGCGTCGGAGGAGCGCTGGGTCCTGTGGCTGGCCCACGATCCTTTCGACGTGGTCCGTGCAACGGGACCGGGCTGGGCGCCACCACCGGTCAGGTTCTTCGCTCCGGACGCGGCGCGGGGCGGGTTGCCGGTGGGGGCCAGCTTCGTGCTGCCGCGGAGCGCGAGCGGGCCGCAGGCGCTTGCCATCGAATTTCGCGGCAGCATGCACAGTGCGCCGTCCCCGCAGGTGCTGACTGAGCAGTCCGTGTTGCGACGCGCGGGGAGGGAGATCGCGATGGCCTACGCCGTGTATGCGGCCCTCGTGACCATGTTGATCGCCACCCTCGCCCTGTATTCGGCGGCGCGCGACCGCCTGTTCCTCTTGTACGCCGGGTACACCACGGCGGCGATCGCGTTCACGGCAGCCGCCAACGGGCATCTCTACGCGTTGCCCGGGGTTGCTGCGCTGGGCCTGCTTGGCGCACGCGGCCTGTGGCTGGTCATGCTGGTCTTCAACGCGATGGCCCTGTGGACCTTGCTGCGCATTGCCGATACCCGCGCGTCCGCGCGCGCGCTGGTGCGCCGCCTGGATGTCCTGTTGCTGGTCATGGTGCTCGCGGCGGGCCTGATGCTGCTGCCGGAACAGGCGCTGTCGGGGCACCAACAGGGGATTGCGACCCTTGCGTGGGCCGTGGCGATGCCGGTCGGGATCCTGGCGATGCTGGACGCTGCCCACCGGGGCAAGCCCATGGCGCTCGCAACGGCCTGCGCGCTGGCGGCGCTGTTGATCGCAGCCTCGGCGCATGCGGCGATGAAGCGGGGATTGCTCGACGATGGTGTGCTGACCCGCCATGGCTATCAGTTCGCGCTGGTCCTGGTCGCGGTCATCCTGTTCGTGGGCCTCAGCACCCGCATCGGCGCGGTGCGCGAGCGGCTCGACCTGGAGGCCAGCGCGCGCTTGGACAGCGAAAAGCGCCTGCTGCACGCCCGGACACGCTCCGACCTCGGCCAGCTGCTGCAGGAACGCTTGCGTGGCCTGCATCCGGAAGATGTCGCGAGGCAGGCATTCCAGTTGCTGATCCAGCATGTGCAGGCAGCGTTGCCGGGGACCCGCGCGGTGGTGCTGGGCCAGGGTTACCTGGGCCATGACCTGCTCCTGGTCCAGGAAGAAGGCGCTCCGACTAGCCTGGGCCAGGCAGTGCTGGCGGCACGCGCCGTGATCCGTTCCCATGTACAGCACCCCAATACGGTGCAACTGCGCCTGGCGGGTTCCCGCGTGTCCGAAGATCCGGATGCACCAAGCCATGCGGTGGTGTCCATGCCTGTTGCAGCGCCGGCGTGGGCGGCACTCGTGCTGCGCGGCCCCACCGGTCGATCGGTCGACCCGGCCGATCTGGATGCTTGCCAGGAGCTGGCCAGGGTGACCACGATCCATGCGGACGAGGCGCATGCCTCCATACAGCTCCGGCGCACCTCGGAGCACGATGCACTGACGGGCACCATCAATCGCCGCTCGCTAGACCAGGTGCTTGCGCGCGAGTTCTCGCACGCGCGGCACTCGTCCGCCCCGCTGACCCTCCTGTTCATCGACATCGACTGGTTCAAGCGGGTCAACGATGAACACGGCCATGCCTGCGGTGACCACTGCCTGCGCAGCCTTGCGGCCACGCTGCGCGCGGAGTTGCGGCCCGACGATGCGCTGGGCCGCTACGGGGGCGAAGAGTTCCTGGTGGCGCTACCGGGCCACGACGCCGCAGCGTCACGGATCATCGCCGAACGCTTGCGGGTGGCGGTGGAGCGCAGCAGCGTCGACTGGCATGGGCGGCCGCTGCCGCTGACCATCAGCATTGGCCTGGCCGCACTGCGCAACACGGATGTCGGCGTGGCGGAGGTGCTGGAGCGCGCCGACAAGGCCCTGTACGCGGCCAAGCGCGAGGGGCGCAACCGGGTCTGCGTGGCGCCCGCGGTGTTCAGCTAGGGGCGCAGTCGGAGCAGCTTGTCAGGGCTTGTATCCGCGACGTCAATCGCGGGTGACCGCGCACACGTAGACCTGTTCGCAGGCGCCGCCGTGGTCGTCGCTGCGTCGCGGCACCTTGGCGAACGCGGATGCCACGCGCTCAGTTGGGCGGCAACTGCGCGCGCGCCAGGGTGCCGATGGTGTCGGCCAGGCTGCGCAGGAATGCATCCAGTGCGGACGACTTGCGCCAGACCAGCGCGATCTGCCGGCTCGGCGCGGGCTCGGCGAACGGCACCAGGCGGATGTTGTCCGGCTGCACGATCGGCGCATGCACGGACAGCGCGGGCAGCAGGGTCACCCCGACGCCGGCCGCGACCATCTGGCGCAGGGTCTCCAGGCTGGTGGCACGGAAGCCGGTGCGCTCGTGTGCGCCGGAGAGCCGGCATACATCGAGCGCCTGGTCACGCAGGCAATGTCCGTCTTCCAGCAAGAGCAGGGTTTCGTCGGCCAGTTCCGCCATCGTCAGGGAAGCGCGAGATGCGAATGCGTGTTCGCGCGGCGCCGCCACTACGAAGGGTTCCTCGAACAGCAGTTCCGCGTGTAGCTGGTCATCGTGCAGCGGCAAGGCGAGCAGGGTGGCGTCCAACTTGCCTTCGCGCAGTCGCGCCAGCAGCACGTCGCTCTTTTCCTCGACCAGCAGCAGTTCCAGCTGCGGGAAACGCACGCGCAATTGCGGAACAACATGCGGCAGCAGGTAGGGCCCGAGGGTGGGGAACACGCCGAGCCGCAGTGCCCCGGCTTCCGGATCACGGCTGCGCCGCGCGGACTCCTTCATCTGCTCGACTTCCGCGACGATCCGGCGCGCGCGCAACACCACGTCCTGGCCCGCTGCGGTCAGCATCAACTTGCGCGGCGCGCGTTCCACCAGTGAAACCCCGAGCTCCTCCTCCAGCTTCCTGATCTGCGTGGACAGGGTGGGCTGGCTGACGAAGCACGCATCCGCCGCCTTGCCGAAATGCCGCAGGTCGGCCAGGGCGATCAGGTAACGCAGGTCGCGCAGGTTCATGCAACGGGTTCCCAGGGCGGACGCATCGTGGCCCGGCGCGCGAGCCGACAGCCAACCCGATCATAGCGAGACTTGGCCGCAGGCCGCGGCGGCAAGACGATACAGTTGTGAAGCACGCTCGGCTTACCATCCCGGCATGACCCAAGTCACCACCCTCTCCGCGCTGCTGGCCGAGGCGCGCCACCAGCTCGAGGCGACGGATGCCGACTGGCTGCTGGCCCACGTGCTGGGACGCGCGCGCAGCTGGCTCTACGCGCATGCCGATGACGCGGCTAGCCCGGCTGCCGCGGCGCGCTTCCGGGCCCTGTGCGCGCGGCGCCTGGCCGGCGAACCGGTGGCCTACCTGACCGGCCGCCAAGGGTTCTGGACCCTGGACCTGGCGGTGACGCCGGCAACGCTGGTCCCCCGTCCGGAAACCGAATTGTTGGTGCAACTGGCGCTGGCGCGGATTCCCGTTGATGCCCGGGCGTGGCTGGCCGACCTCGGCACCGGCAGCGGCGCAATCGCGCTGGCGCTGGCCAGCGAACGCCCGCAGGCCCGCGTGGTTGCCGCCGATGCGAGCACTGAGGCACTCGCGGTCGCGCGTGGGAATGCCGCGGCCAACGGGATCGGCAACGTCGAGTTCCGCCACGGCGACTGGTGGCAGCCGCTTGCAGGGCAGCGCTTCGACCTGATCGCCAGTAACCCGCCCTATATCGCGGTGGGCGATCGGCACCTCACCCAGGGCGACCTGCGCTTCGAGCCGGCGATGGCATTGGCGTCCGGTGAGGACGGGCTGGACGCGATGCGCACCCTCGTCGCCGGGGCGCCCGGGCATCTGGTGCCCGGTGGCTGGCTGCTGCTGGAGCACGGTTGGGACCAGGGCGCGTCGGTGCGCGCGTTGCTGGAGGTTGCCGGGTTCTGCGAGGTCGCCAGCGTGCGCGACCTGGAAGGACGCGAACGGGTCAGCCTGGGCCGCCACGGCTGAGCGGCGACGCGGGCTAAAATCCGCATTCCCCCACGCCGCAGGACCTGACATGCGCACGCTGTATCCGGAGATCGCGCCCTATGAGACCGGCACCCTTGCGGTGGACGGGCGCCACACCCTGTACTGGGAACAATGCGGCAATCCCGACGGCAAGCCGGTGGTGTTGCTGCATGGCGGCCCGGGCGCCGGCTGCAACGAGAAGATGCGGCGCTTCCACGACCCCGCCAAGTACCGCATCGTGCTGTTCGACCAGCGTGGCGCCGGCCGCTCCACCCCGCACGCGGACCTGACCGATAACACCACCTGGGACCTGGTGGCGGACATCGAGAAGTTGCGCGAGCTGCTATCGATCGAGCGCTGGCAGGTATTCGGTGGCAGCTGGGGCTCCACACTGGCCCTGGCGTATGCGCAAACCCATCCGCAACGCGTCACCGAACTGGTCCTGCGCGGCATCTTCATGCTGCGCCGATGGGAGCTGGACTGGTTCTACCAGGAAGGCGCCTCGCGGATTTTCCCGGACCACTTCGCGCCGTACCGTGACCACATCCCGCTGGCCGAGCGCGACGACCTGATGGCTGCCTACCACCGCCGGCTGACCTCGGACGACGAGGCCACCCGCCTCGCCGCGGCCAAGGCATGGAGCATCTGGGAGGGAGGCACCAGTTACCTGGAAGTCGACCCGAACTACGCCACGACCCACGGCGACCCGCACTTCGCGCTGCCGTTCGCGCGCATCGAAAACCATTACTTCGTCAACAAGGGCTTCTTCGATCACGACGACCAGTTGCTGCGTAACGTCGGCCGCATCCAGGACATCCCCGGCGTGATCGTGCACGGCCGCTACGACGTGGTCTGTCCCGTCCAGAACGCCTGGGACCTGCACCAGGCGTGGCCGAAGGCGGACTTGCGGATCAGCCCGCTGTCGGGCCATTCCGGCTTCGAGGCGGAAAACATCGATGCCCTGGTCGCCGCCACGGACCGTTTCGCGGCAATGGCTCCCGACTGATTCCGTGCCAGGCGCGCGCCTCAGCCGGCGCGCGAGCCGTCCGGGTTGTGCTCGATCATCCACAGCCCGGCCCACAGCTTCAGGTCCAGCTCGAAGCCTTCGGCGTGCTTGCGCATCAGCCAGGCCGGGGCGTCCTTGCGCGGCACGGTGTGCACGATGATGTCCTCGCTGTCCACGCCGCCGCCGTCGCCTACCTTGGTGAGCTCGCGCGCGCGGACGAAGGCGATGCGCTCGTTGCTCATGCCGGAGGATGTCGGCCCCACCAGCAACACTTCGACCTTGCCCGGCGACCACCCGGCTTCCTCGATGAGTTCCCGGCGCGCCGCGGCTTCCAGGGTGTCGTGGGCGTGGTCGTCACCGACCAGTCCCGCCGGCATCTCGATGGTTCTCGCGCCCAGCGGCACGCGGTATTGCTCGACGAACAGCACCTCGTCGTCCGGCGTCACCGCGATCACGATCACCGCCATGCCCTGGCCGTGGGTGCGCTCGCACGACTCCCAATGACCGATGCGAACCAGCCGCAGCCAGTTGCCTTCGTACAGCGTGTGCTTGATGTTGCCCATGGCAACGATCTTAACCTTGGAACCGCGCGATTCTGTCCCGATGCCGCTGCTACAGGGACGGCCCCGCGGCCGCAGCCAGCCGCTTGCGGGTGAGCGGACCGAAATGCATCCAGTCGGCCAGTGCGTCGAGTTCGCCGGCATCACCACGGGCGCGGGCAAAGTCGCCGGAGGGCAGGGGCGCATCCAGCGCCACCGTGCTCAGCTGCCGCCACAGCAGGGCATGGTCGCGCTGCTCGCGCAGGCGGACAGCCATCTGCGCGGAGCCGCGCAGGCGCAGGTACGGGACCTCGTCGATCCGCGCCAGCAGCGCGTCCAGCGAGCCAAAATGGGCCAGCAGCACCGCGGCGGACTTGGCGCCGATGCCGGTGATGCCGGGGATGTTGTCCACGGCATCACCGCACAGCGCCAGGTAGTCGGCGATCTGGTGCGCGTGCACGCCATGCCGCGCCTTGACGCCGCCTGCCTCCCAGCGCTGGCCCTTGGCGAAGTCGTACTGCTCGTCGGGGCCCGCCAGTAGCTGGGACAGGTCCTTGTCCGCCGACACGATCACGCTGCGGAACCCGTTGCCGCGGGCCACATGCGCGGCGCTGCCAATCAGGTCGTCTGCCTCGTAGTCCGGGTGCGCCAATGTGACCAGCCCGAGCGCGGCGCACAGTCCCTTGCACCAGGCGAACTGCCGGCGCAATTCCGGCGGCGCGGGGTCGCGGTTGGCCTTGTAGGCGGGATACAGCGTGTTGCGGAAGCAGGAATCCAGCGCCTCGTCGAAGGCCACCGCGATGTGGGTGGGTCGCTCGCGTTCCAGCAATTCGAGCAGGAAGCGAGCAAAGCCATGCACCGCATTGGTCGGCCAGCCGTCGGCATCGTGGAACTCGTCCGGCATCGAATGCCAGGCGCGGAAGACGTACATCGACGCATCGACCAGGTACAGCGTGGGCATCGGCTGGTTCATGACCGCATTGTAGGGACGGTGCGGCGGCAAGACGGGTCGGTGTTTGCGGAGCGACGTTGCGAGTCGCGCAGCGATGCCCGCCGGTCAGCGCCGTCGCTGCGACGCAGCTAGGCCAATGGCGTCCACTCGGTCAGCAGTGTCGCTACATCCGGTCGCTCGCGCTCCGGCGCTTCGACCAGCGGGGTACCGATGGCGATGGTGCCTGCCAGTTGCTCATCGACGGAGAGGCCCAGCACGCCTTCAAGGAACGTGCGGTCATACGCCGGCCAGCCGGTCAGCCATTGCGCGCCGAAGCCCTCGGCCTGCGCGGCCTGCAGCAGCAGCAGGCAGACGCAGGAGGCAGTCGCGGCGCGTTCCGATGCGGGGATCTTGTCGTCGTGGCCGAGCCGGGCAATGACCGCAAGCGTCAGCGGGGGGACGGTGAAGCGGGTGCGGAGTTTCTCGGTGACTGCGGGCCCTGCGTCGGGCTCGCGTTCGCGCAGCCGCGCTTCGGCGGCATCGGCCAGCGCGCGGCGCACGTCGCCCTCGATGCGCACGAAGCGAAACGGCACGCGCTTGCCGTGATCCGGAACCCGCACCGCAGTTTGCAGCATGCGCAGCAGTTGGGCCTGGTCGGGACCAGGCGCGGCCAGCTGGCGGGTTGGCACCGAACGACGGCTGTCGAGGGCGGGCAGGGTCAGGGCATCCAGGCTGTGCATCGCGGGCATCGAAAGAAGCGAACCACCATGGTAGCGGCTGCATGGTGGCCACCGGCATTGGTTAGGATGCAGCCTGCACAAGGCGGCGGGAGCGGGCGATGGCGGTGGTGATAGGCGTGGTGCGCGAGACCGCAACGGGCGAACGCAGGGTCGCGTTGACTCCGGAGACCTGCAAGAAGCTCGTCGCCGCGGGCGCCACTGTGCGCATCCAGCCGGGCATCGGCGCCGGTGCGTACTTCCCCGACCAGCACTACGTCGATGCCGGCGCGCAGCTGCTGGACGATGGCGGCGCGATCCTGCAGCAGGCCGACATCGTGCCGTGCGTGCAGCCGCCTTCCGCAATCGATATCGCCCGCATGAAGCAGGGCGCGGTGCTGGTGGGCAGCCTGCAACCGCGGGCCGACGCGGCGCGTGGCGAGGCCATCGTCGACCGCGGGATCATCGCGTTTCCACTGGAGCAATTGCCGCGCACCACCCGCGCGCAGGCCATGGACGTGCTCAGTTCGCAGGCTGGCATGGCGGGCTACAAGGCCGTGCTGATCGCCGCGCAACTTGCGCCCCGGTTCTTCCCGATGCTGACCACGGCCGCCGGCACCATCCGTCCGTCCAGGGTGCTGATCATCGGTGCGGGCGTGGCCGGCCTGCAGGCGATTGCCACGGCCAAGCGGCTGGGCGCGCAGGTGGAGGGCTTCGACGTTCGACCGGAAACGCGCGAGCAGATCCAGTCGCTGGGCGCCCGGTTCCTCGACCTCGGTGTGAGTGCCGCGGGCGAAGGTGGCTACGCGCGCGCGCTGACCGACGAGGAGCGCGCCGAGCAGCAACGCAGGCTTGGCGAGCACCTGAAGAACATCGACGTGATCGTGTGCACCGCGGCGGTGCCGGGCCGGCCCGCACCCAAGATCATCAGCGCGGCGATGGTGGCCGGGATGAAGCCTGGCAGCGTGATCGTGGACCTTGCCGCGGAAACCGGCGGCAACTGCGAACTGACCAGCCCGGGCGAGACCGTCGAGAGCGGCGGCGTGACCGTGGCCGGACCCTTGGACCTGGCCTCGATGGGGGCGCAGCACGCCAGCGAGATGTACGCCCGCAACGTCTTCAACTTCGTCAGCCTGCTGCTGAAGGATGGCGCGCTGGCCTTCGACTGGAACGACGAGTTGCTGGCAAAGGCGGTGTGGCCGGAGCGCGCTGCCGCGCCCTGACCTTTACTCCTGTCGCTCACGCCCGGTGGATTCCGGGCGCTGGCGCTTCGGCGCCGGGTGCGTTGATACCCATTCGCTGCGTTGCTGCGGCGTCATCTGCCGCCATTGCGCCAGGAACGCCATGCGCTGCGCTTCATCCATGCCGCGCATGGCGTGGAACAGCGCGCGGGCCTGGGTTCGTTTGTGGGGAGCCATGCCTTCCCAGCGCTGCATGCCGTGGCGGGCGCGTTCGCGCTGGCCGGCCGGCATCGCCTGCCAGCGTTCGGCGCGCTTGAGCATGCGCGCGCGTTCGGCGGGTTCTCCGTTCCAGCGCTCGCGCAGCGGCGCGATGAGGGTATCGCGCTGGGCGGAGGTGAGCTGGTCCCATGCGGGCAATGGTGCCGATGCGGGCAATGGGGCCGACGCGGGCGCCGCGGCCTGCGCCATCGCCAGCGTGGGCGACAGCAGGGCCAGCAGCAACAGGGAACGGATCGCAGCTTTCATTGCATTACTCCATGGCGACCTGCTGAGCATCGGACGATGCCAGCCAGGCGTAGAACTCGGGGTCTTCATCGAGCATGGTGCTGTTGGCGCGGTCACTCCCGCCGACAGATGCCACCAGGGCACCGCCGGTGGCAAGATCACCGGGCAACGCGTTGGTCCGCAATTGCAGGCCTACGGCCAGCGCGCACAAGGTGGCGAACGCCGCTGCGCCAACCCGCAAGCCGGTCCCGCGATGCAGTGCCTGCCCCCGCATGGCGGCATTGCGGCGCTGGACCAGTTGCGCGCGAACCCCCGGCGACAGCATGTGCAGGGATTCTGCGTGGCGCTGGCGCACCATGGCGTCGAAGCGGTCTGGGTCGAAGCTGCGGGATGGGTTGCTCATCGGAATTCTTCCAGTTGTCTTTGCAGCGCATCGCGTGCGCGCGAGAGGTGGGTCTTGACCGAGCCTTCGCTGCAGCCCATGGCGCGGGCGGTATCGGCCACGTCGAGTTGTTCCAGCACGCGAAGGGTGAAGGCCTCGCGCTGGCGTGCCGGCAGGTTGCCCAGCGCCACGCTGATCTTGTTCCACGCCTCGCGGCTGTCGTTGTTGCGCGACGGGTCAGGGCTGTCGTCTGCCCAGTCCAGCGGCTCGCCATCGTCGTTGCTGCTGCCGGGGCGCAGCCAGCGCAGGCGGAACAGGTTGCGGCGCTGGGCGTCGATGATGCGGTTGCGCAGGATGCTCCAGAACAGCGGGCTCCACTCGACCGGCGGGCGCTGGCGATAGCCGAGCATCTTCATCATCGAATCCTGGACCACGTCCAGCGCATCGTCGCGATGGCGCAGGGCGACCTCGGCGAAGCGAAACGCGCGTCCGTCGATCCCGGCCAGGAACACCTCCAGCGTGACCGGCGGGGCCGGGTCTGGCGAAGGGTCATGGCGGGCGTCGGAACTCACGCCTTGAAGCTTAGCGGCGTCGACCAGCAGCATGGCGCGGGTTGCGGGACATCGGCATCGGCGGGAAGGTCGTTGCCCGGGTGCGATTGCGGGCTTGCAAGCAGTACAACGCCCGGCGGCCGGCGCGGTTGACAGCAGGCGGCACGCGCCACGGGCCGTGGTTATCATGCGGATGGGGCATCAATGGGAGAAAACACGTGGGCGACGGCTTCGTGGCGTTGTACATCTTCATGCTGGCGGCCATCGCCGGCCACGTGATCATTGCGCGGGTGCCGGTGATCCTGCATACGCCGCTGATGTCCGGCTCCAACTTCATCCACGGCATCGTGCTCATCGGCGCGATGGTGGTGCTGGGCCACGCCGATACCACCCTCGAAAAGGCGCTTGGCTTCGTTGCCGTTCTGCTGGGCGCGGGCAATGCCGCCGGCGGCTATGTGGTCACCGAGCGGATGCTGGACATGTTCAAGGCTTCGAAGCCCGCCCCTGTCAAACAGGCGGAGGAGGCCAAGTGACGGTGCTCACCATGGTCAAGCTGAGCTATTTCATCGCTGCCACCCTGTTCCTGCTCGGCCTGCAGCGCATGGCCAGCCCGAAGACGGCGCGCAGCGGGATCCAGTGGGCCGGCATCGGCATGCTGATCGCCACCGTCGCCACCCTGTTCCTGCCGGGCCTGCACAACATCGGGCTGATGCTGGCGGCCATCGTGATCGGCGTGGGCCTCAACTGGGCATGGGGCAAGAAGGTCGCAATCACCGACATGCCGCAAATGGTCGCCCTGTTCAACGGCATGGGCGGCGGATCGGCGGCGGCGATCGGCGCGGTGGAAATGGTGCGCTGGTCCGCGGCTGGCCAGTCGCCGGGCCTGGTCCCGGCCGTGCTGGCGGGACTGGGTTCGCTGATTGGCGCGGTGTCGCTGACCGGTTCAGTGATTGCCTGGGCCAAGCTCGACGGACGCATGGACAAGCGCTACACATTTCCGGGCCAGCAGTGGTTCAACGCGGCCGTGGCAGTTGCCGCAGTGGCCTGCGGGGCGATGGCGCTGCAGACCCTGGCGATGCCGTGGATCGTCGCCTTCTTCGCGCTGTCGCTCGCGCTTGGCGTGCTGATGACGCTGCCGATCGGCGGCGCCGACATGCCCGTCGTGATCTCGTTGTACAACGCGTTTACCGGCCTTGCGGTGGCGTTCGAAGGCTACGTCCTGGGCAACGAGGCGATGATCATCGCCGGCATGATGGTGGGCGCCGCCGGCATGCTGCTGACCCGATTGATGGCCAAGGCAATGAACCGGCCGATCAGCGGCGTGCTGTTCTCCAACTTCGGTGGCAGCAGCGGCGAAATGCAGGAGATCGGCGGATCTATGAAGCCGATAGAAGCCGCAGATGTCGCCGCGCTGATGGCTTACGCCGAGCGCGTGGTGATCGTGCCCGGCTACGGCATGGCGGTGGCCCAGGCCCAGCACAAGATCTGGGAGCTGACCCAGCGCTTGCAGGAACGCGGGGTCAAGGTGAAGTTCGCGATCCACCCGGTGGCCGGCCGCATGCCCGGGCACATGAACGTGCTGCTGGCCGAAGCCGGCGTGCCGTACGACCTGATCGCCGACATGGACGACATCAACCCCGAATTTGCCAACACTGACGTGTCGCTGGTGATCGGCGCCAACGACGTGGTCAATCCGGTGGCCAAGACCGACCCGGCTTCACCCATCTATGGCATGCCGATCCTCGACGTGGTCGATTCGAGGAACACCATCGTCATCAAGCGCGGCAAGGGCACCGGTTTTGCCGGCATCGAAAACGCGCTGTTCTATGCCGACAACACCCGCATGCTCTACGGCGACGGTGCGGAAATGGCCAGTGCGATCGTCAGCGAACTGAAAGCGCTCGACGGCGCCCACTGAGCCCTGCGCAAGGCCTCAGCGCTTGCCGGCGGCGCCGACCGCGGCCAGCACGAGTGCGGCGGCATACCAGGCAAGTTCCGCGGGTCCGTTGGCCAGCCGCAGCAGTTCCCAGGCGTAGGACGGACCAAGCCGCATCGCTGAATCCCAGGGCAGCATGCCCATGCTGCGGCCGATCTCGAGCGCCGCGATGCCCCAGTTGGCCAGCAAGATGGTGGCCGCAGTGGCGAATACCGCCCACGCAGGCCGCCGCCAGCCTGCCGGCATGTTGCCCAGGCGCAGCATCACCACCGCATCCAGCCCAGCCAGCGGCGCCATCCACGCCACCTGCGAGTGCTGCGTTCCGGCCAGCAGGCACCAGGCCGCCGCAAAACCCAGGCTGAAGACCAGAAGCAGGCCGAGCGCCAAGACTGGAAACGGTCGGGAAGCGGAGGTGTCCATGCGGGGCCAAGACTGTGGGCGCGCATGATAACCGACTAGAATGGTACGAATTCAGGCAGCACGCATCCGCGCCCCTTCCACATGTATTCCCGCAGCAGTGAACCCGTCCGCTTCGAACGCGATTGCGCAGCCGTGCTGGTACCGCAAGGTGACGAAGTCACTCTGCCGGCCGGGACCGTCGGCTACATCACCCAGTCGCTGGGTGGCAGCTGGACGGTGTTCGTCGAAGGCAACCTGATGCGTATCGCGGGACCGGATGCCGATGCCATCGGCAAGGAGCCGCCGCCGCCCATCCAGTTGCCCGAAGGCGCCTCTGACGAGGACGTGGAAGCGCTCGTGTGGCGGCAGATGCGGACCTGCTTCGATCCGGAGATCCCGGTCGACATCGTCGAGCTCGGGCTGGTGTATTCCGCCGACGTGACCACCCGCGACGATGGCCAGCGCGAGGTTTCGGTGCGCATGACCCTGACCGCGCCGGGCTGCGGCATGGGCGAGGTGCTGGTAGCCGATGTGCGCGACAAGATCGAGCTGATCCCGACCATCGCCGAAGCAGACGTGGAGTTGGTGTTCGACCCGCCGTGGAACCGGACCATGATGTCCGATGTCGCGCGGCTAGAAACCGGGATGTTCTAGACGGTACGCCCTCCGGGTCGCCCTGCAACCGCATCACGCAGTCCAGACTTGCCGGGCGGCGCATAACGTCTCTCCGCAGGCGTACCGGCCACGCGATTTCGTGGTGCGCTGCAGCATCGGCGAACCAAAACGAGCACTCCGCCCGATGCTTGCTGCGACGCAGCATCCGGTGAAACCGCGTTGCGAGTGGAATAACTACGATTTCAAGCGTGTCGGCGACTGTTGTTCAGGTCCCAGGAGCGGGCGCTATTGACGGAGGCGACCCGCATACGCAAGTCTCGGCTCGCGCTTTCAGATTTGGTTCAGCTTCTGGGGGCGCCCCGCAATGCCACCACAGAGATCGACCGGCGCGTCCAGCCGACCGACCCCGCGGGAAAGTACGTGCCTAGATTCGTACCGTAGGTCGCTTCAGGCGACCCGTCACCAATCAATTTTGGGGAACCAAACCAGTGAGCCACAACAGCCGCATTCGCATTCTCTCGGGCGCCATTGCGCTCTGCCTTGCCGCCGTTGCCGTACCAGCGGCGGCGCAGGGCAAGGTTGATCTGTCGCCCTTGCAGTCGGGCGAGACCTACGATCGTTTCATCGTGAAATATCGCGAGGGCAGCGCACCGGACACCAGTCCCGTGGAGCGCGCGCGCGCGATGGGCCGTGCTGTGGGTCCCGGTGTGGGCGGCAAGCCAATTGACGTCGCGCACCTGCGCAGGCTGTCGGTGGGCGGCGACGTGATCAAGGCCAGCCGCAAACTCGACCATGTCGAAGCAGCGCAGCTCATGCGCCAGCTGGCGAATAGCCCCGACGTGGAGTACGTCGAAGTCGACCAGCTGATGCAGGCAATCCTGACGCCGAACGACACCCGCTACAATGAACAGTGGGGTTACTACGAAGCCACCGGCGGCATCAAGGCCAACGAAGCTTGGGACGTCTCCACCGGCTCGGGCGTGGTGGTGGCGGTGCTGGACACCGGTTCGACCAGCCACAGCGACCTCAACTCCAACACCATCGCCGGCTATGACATGATCAGCGACGCGACCACGGCCGGCGACGGCGGCGGGCGCGACAGCGATCCTTCCGACCCGGGCGACTTTGTCTCCGGCTCGAACTCCAGCTGGCACGGCACCCACGTCGCCGGCACGGTGGCCGCGGTCACCAACAACACCACGGGCGTTTCCGGCACCGCATTCGGTGCCAAGGTGCAGCACGTGCGCGTGCTCGGGCGGGGCGGCGGCTACACGTCCGACATCGCCGACGGCATCACCTGGGGTTCGGGCGGCGCTGTCAGCGGCGTCCCCGCCAATGCGAATCCGGCCGAAGTGATCAACATGTCGCTGGGTGGCAGCGGCAGCTGCTCTTCTACCTACCAGAACGCGATCAACGGCGCGGTCAACCGCGGCACCACGGTGGTGGTCGCGGCCGGCAACAGCAACGTCGATGTGTCCGGCTCGGTGCCTGCCAACTGCAGCAACGTCATCGCCGTGGCCGCCACCGACCGCAACGGCGCCCGGGCCAGCTTCTCCAACTACGGAACCGGCATCGACGTGTCCGGTCCGGGCGTGGGCATCCTGTCCACGCTCAACACGGGTACCACCACGCCCGGCAGCGAGACCTACGCCTCTTACAACGGCACATCGATGGCCGCGCCGCACGTGGCCGGTGTCGTTGCGCTGCTGCAAGCCCGCGCCACCACCCCGAAGACCCCTGCGGAGATCGAGTCTCTGCTGAAGTCGACCGCTCGCGCCCTCCCGGGCGCCTGTTCCGGTGGTTGCGGCGCCGGCATTGTCAACGCGAAGGCTGCGGTCGATGCAGTCAATGGGAGCACAAGCACCAAGCTCAGCAAGGGCGTGGCCGTCAGTAACCTGTCCGCCGCCACGGGCGCCTCGCTCAGTTACACCATGGACGTTCCCAGCGGATCTTCGAACCTCACCTTCAAGATGTCGGGCGGCACAGGTGATGCGGACATGTACGTGAAGTTCGGCAGTGCACCGACAGATACGGTGTACGACTGCCGTCCGTATCTGAGCGGCAATGCGGAAACGTGCACCTTTTCCACGCCGTCCGCCGGCACCTACTACATCAAGCTGAAAGCTTACTCGGCCTTTTCCGGAGTCAGCCTGGTGGGTGATTACAGCACCAGCAGCTCGCAGACCTACAGCAACGGGACCGACGTCAGCATCCCGGACAACAACACCACCGGCGTCACCAGCAGCATTTCTGTTTCGGGCCGCAGCGGCAACGCTCCCAGCGCTACCAAGGTAGGCGTCAACATCGTCCACCCCTACATCGGCGACCTTGTGGTGGATCTGGTTGCGCCCGACGGCAGCGTCTACAACGTGCACAACCGCACCGGCAGCGGCACCGACAACATCAACACCACCTACACGGTGGACCTGTCCAGCGAGGCGATCAACGGTACCTGGAAGTTGCGCGTGCGTGATCTGGCAAGTGCGGACACCGGCTACATCAACAGCTGGACCATCACCTTCTGATCAAGCGACAACCGCGTCACAACCTGGAACCCCGGCCAACGCCGGGGTTTCCTTTTTGATTGCAGGCACCGAGGCAGACCGGCGGAAGCAGCACGCGGCTCAGCCCGCAGCTTCGAATCGGTTCTCATCCACGTTCTTGCGCACCTTGAGCGGATCCCAGATGCGTCCGTTCATTGCGATGTACACGCCGTGAGGCAGTGACTGCACCGCGCCCACGGCGGTGCCGACGTTGAATTCCGCGTCGGAGCCGCGGAAGCGCGCCGGGTTGAGCGCGCCGGTGAGCACGATCGTCTTGCCATGGATGCATGCAAGCACGCGCGCGGTCTCCACCATCGTGTCGGTGCCGTGCGTGACGAGCACCTGCCGCGCGTCCTGCGCCTCGATGGTGGCGCGCAGCAGTTCGCGATCGGCGGCGTCGATGTGCAGCGAATCCTTGCGCAGCAGCGGGATCACGCTGAAACGGAAGGCCACGCCCAATTCCTGCAGGATGCGGCCGATCTGCGGCTCCCCCACCTGGTAGTCCGACTTGTCGTCGAAGTAGACCTTGTCGATGGTGCCGCCAGTGGTGACGATCAGCAGGTTATCCATGCCCGTATTGTCCGCCAAAACGCGAATCCAGTCAGGTGAGCGCGCATCCCATGCCGGCGCGGGCCTCGCTATCCGCGCTTGCCGAAGCGTGCGCGTATGCCGTCGATGCTGGAGGCGTAAACGATGCCCAGGGCCAACGCCACGACGCCCATCGGAAAGCCGCGCTGGAGCGGATCCGCCCACGCCATCATGACCCCATGGCTGAACCAGAGCAGGGCAGCGACGCCTGCGAAGAATCCTGCACGTGCCCAGCCGCGAACTGCGGCGATGGCAAGAAGCAGCGGCGGCAGCACGAACACCAGCATCGCCGCCAGGGCGTGGGCGTCCCGCGCGAACCAGAACACGTACAGCATGGCCAGCGCGAGCAACAGGACGGCCAGCGGGTAGCGGTTCATGCGCACAACTTGGCCGCCAGTTGCGCAACACGTCGGCCGAGCGCGCGGGCAAGTTGCGCTTCTTCGTCGGTGGGTTCGGGGTGGTTGTCGGCGCCGGCAACGTGGCTTGCTCCGTACGGGGTGCCGCCGCTGCGGGTGGTGTTGAGCGCGGGCTCTGTAAACGGGATCCCGGCAATCACGCAGCCGTGGTGCAGCAGTGGCAGCAACATGGTGAGCAGGGTCGATTCCTGGCCGCCGTGCAGGGTCGCGGTGGAGGTGAACACCGCTGCCGGCTTGCCGACCAATGTGCCGCTGGCCCATTCGCTGCCGAGGGTGTCGATGAAATGCTTCATCGGCGCGGCCATGTTGCCGAACCGCGTCGGGCTGCCCAGCAGCAGTCCCGCGCATTCCGCGAGGTCGCGCTTGTCGACGTAGGGCGCGCCGTCCTCGGGTTCCGGGGGCGAGGCGACCTGGGTCACCGGCGCCACCGGCGGCACCGTGCGCAGGCGCGCCTGCATGCCATCGACTTCGCCGATGCCGCGCGCGATCTGGCGGGCCAGCCGCGCCACCGAGCCGCCGCGACTGTAATACAGGACCAGTATCTCGGGCATGCGGCACCGCGCGGGGGAATCGGTGCGCAGTTTCGCATGAAGCCCTCGCAAGGTCGTGGCGAGGCCAGCGCAAGCGCGATGCCGTCGATGCAGGGCATCGGTTAGGCTTGGCCGATGGAGCCACTGGATTCGTTGAACCGCTGGAATGACCGCATGCGCGACGGCGCGCGCGTGAGCACCTTCCTGCGCTTCACCTGGAAGCGCTTTCTCGGCGACCGCCTGCTGGAGGCGGCCGGCGCGCTTTCGTTCACCACCGTGTTCGCGCTGGTGCCGCTGTCGATGGTGGTCTTCGGGGTGTTGTCCGCATTCCCGGTGTTCGAGCAGTGGAGCGTGCAGCTCAGCGGTTACATCTTCTCCAACTTCGTGCCGCGCGCGGCCAACGCGGTGGAAGGCTACCTGCGCGAGTTCTCCGCCAACACCAAGTCGCTGACCACCGCCGGCACGGTGGCACTGGTGGTGTCGCTGCTGGTCACCCTGGTCAGCGTGGAAACCACCTTCAACCGGATCTGGCGCGTACCCACCGCCCGCCCGAAGTTCAGCCGCTTCCTGGTGTACTGGACGGTGCTGACCCTGGGCGCGCTGATCGCGGCCAGCAGCCTGGCGCTGTCCACCCGGTTCTTTGCCCTGGCCATCTTCGAGACCGGTGCCGGCCGCTGGCTGGAAGCCCTGATGATCCGGTTGGCGCCGATGTCGATCGAACTCCTGGCGTTCGCCGCGATCTTCAAGGTGGTGCCGCACCGCACCGTGAAGTGGCGGCATGCGCTGGCCGGGGCGGCCCTGGCGGCCATCCTGTTCGAACTGGTGAAGGGCGGCATCGGCCTGTACATGGGCAGCTTCGGGGCCTACCAGAAGATCTACGGGCCGCTGGCCTTCGTGCCGATCTTCCTGCTGTGGGTGTTCCTGGGCTGGACCTCGATCCTGTTCGGCGCCTCGTTCGCGTCGTCGATGTCGGCCTTCCGCTACCAGCCGGTGGCGCTGCGCCTGCCGCATGGCTATGAACTGTATGGCCTGCTGCGCATGCTTGGCCGTTTCCAGCAGGCGCGCGCGAGCGGGCGCGGCCTGCACAGCGACGAGATCCAGCAACTCGAGCCCATCCTCACCGACGCGCTGGTGCAGGACCTGCTGGCCCAGCTCGATGCCATCGACGTGGTCAGCCGCGCCGAAACCGGCGAATGGATCCTCTCCCGCGACCTCGATGACGTCACCCTCGGCGAGCTTTACGAAAGCGGGCGCATGCGTGTCCCGGTTGCCGAGGCGCACCTGCCGCATCGCGATGATGCCCTTGGCGTTGCGGTGATGGGCGCCCTCGACAGCCTGCGCCTGCCCCTGCGCGACCTGCTCAAGCAGCGCGTGTCCTCCATTTACAACGGCATCCCCGGAGACTGATCCATGCGCACCCGCAACGCCACGTTGTTGCTCTGCCTGCTGCCTGCTTGCCTCGCGCTCGCTGCCTGCAAGCCCGACGCGCAACCTGCACCAGAGGCCAAGGCACCCGCCGCGGTCGCCACGCCGCCGCCCGTAACACCGGTGCACGAACTGCCTGCCGCCGCCACGCCCACGCGTCCAACGCTGCGGGTTGCCACCCTCGACGGCAAAACCTTCGACCTGTCCGAACAGCGCGGGAAATGGACGGTGGTGAATTTCTGGGCGACCTGGTGCGGCCCCTGCATCAAGGAAATGCCGGAGCTGTCCGCGCTGGATGCCATGCGCGAACACATCGTGGTGGTCGGCCTGGCCTATGAAGACACCGCCGTCGAGGAGATGCGGGCCTTCCTCAAGCAGCGCCCGGTGGTGTATCCGATTGCCATGATCGACGTGTACCAACCGCCGGCGGATTTCGAAACCCCGCGCGGCTTGCCGATGACCTACCTGATCGCGCCGGACGGAACAGTGGCGAAGAAATACACCGGCCCGGTCACCGCGGTCCAGATCGAAACCGACATCGCCGCCGCGGGCGGACCCAAGCTCGGCTGATCCTGGCGTGGACGCCACCCGCTTCCTGGTCAGCGGCAAGGTTCAGGGCGTCTGGTTCCGCGCTTCCACCCGCGAGGTGGCGCTGCGCCTTGGCCTGCGCGGGCATGCGAAGAACCAGGCAGATGGCCGGGTCGAAGTGTTGGCCTGCGGCGACAAGTCCGCGATCGACCAGTTGTCGGAGTGGCTCCAGCGGGGTCCGCCGTTGGCCGAGGTTGCCACGGTCGAGCGGCAGGATGGCGTCGCTGCCGATGACGCGGGGGACGACTTCGGCGTGGCGTGACCTGCTCAGGCCTTGAACGCGGGAATGGGTTTCAGCGGGCCGAACTTCTCCTTCAACGGCTTGCCCGGCAGGGCGGGGAGTTCCGGCTTCGGACTGTCGATGCGGGTATCCGGCAGGCGGTCCAGCAGGTCGCGGACCAAGCTCAGGCGGCCGCGCTTCTGGTCGTTGAAATCGACCAGGGTCCACGGCGCGAATTCCCGATGGGTGGCCTGCAACATGGCCTCGCGGGCCCTGGTGTACTCGCCGTAGAGCTCGCGCGCCTTGAGGTCGATGGGTGAGAGTTTCCATCCCTTCAGCGGATCCTCGCGCCGTTCTGCGAAGCGCTTCTCCTGTTCGGACTGGTCGCAGCACAGCCAGTACTTGAACAGCAGGATGCCGTCGTCCACCAGCTGCTTCTCGAACGCGGGAGCTTGCTCGAGGAAGGCAGCCACCTGCGCCTCGCTGGCGTAACCCATGACTTTTTCGACCCCGGCGCGGTTGTACCAGCTGCGATCGAACAGGACGATCTCGCCCGAGGCGGGCAAGTGCGCGATGTAACGCTGGAAATACCACTGGCCCAGCTCGCGGTCGCTTGGCTTGGGCAACGCCGCCACCCGGCAGTGGCGCGGGTTGATGTGCTCGCGGATGGCATCGATGGCGCCGCCCTTGCCAGCGGTGTCGCGGCCCTCCACCACCACCACCACGCGCTGGCCATTGGCCTGCACCCAGCGCGCCATCGCCACCAGTTCGCGCTGCATGGGTTCCAGCAGGGCGTCGTACTGCTTGCGCTTGAGCTTGCTCATGGCGCCACCGGATGCATTGCGCCGCGGCCGGGACTTGCGTGCATGCGCAAGGGGATATCGAGGGCCATCGTCATTCCTTCAGGCGGGGGCGCAGGTTGGCGAGGTTGCAGGGACGCGTGCGCGCGTCCAGTTGGGCCTTGATGATCCGTTCCCACGCAGTCCGGCAGGCCGACGTCGAACCCGGCAGCGCGAACACGAACGTCGCGTTGGCCAAGCCCGCGAACGCGCGCGATTGCAGCGTGCTGGTGCCGATCTCCTCGAAGCTCAGCGCGCGGAACAGTTCCCCGAAGCCGGGCATCTGCTTGTCCAGCAGCGGCAGCAACGCTTCCGGGGTGGAGTCGCGGCCGGTGAAGCCGGTGCCGCCAGTCACCAGGATGCCGTCGATGTCGGCGTCGGCGATCCATGCGCTGACCTGCGCGCGCAGCCTGTATTTGTCATCCGCCAGCAGCGCGCGTGCATGCAGGCGATGGCCTGCGGCCTGCAGCGCATCGACCAGGTAGTCGCCGGAGGTGTCGTTGGCCGGCGTGCGCGAATCCGACACGGTCAGCACGCACAGCGACAGGGGCAAGAATTCGTTAGCGGTGCTCATGCCGCCAGCCTACTGCAAGGACGTGGCCTCAAGCGGCAACGAGTACCACTGGGTGGCGTCCTCCTGCCAGCCCGCGGCGCGATACAGGGCGCGCGCGGCCTCATTGTCGCGGCTGGTCTCCAGGGAAATGCCGGCGGCGCCATCGTCGCGGGCGAAGCGTGTCGCCGCCTCCAGCAACGCGTGGCCAACCCCATTGCGACGACTGGCCGGATCCACATACAGGTCGTTGAGGATCCAGGTGCGCGCCATGCGCACCGAGGAGTACATCGGGTACAGCTGGGTGAAGCCGGCCACGCCGCCGTGGCGCCGGGCCACCAGCACCACCGACTCGCCGAAGCGCAGGCGCTCGCGCAGCCATTCGCGCGCGCGGACCGGGTTGCTCGGCTGCGCGTAGAACCGGCGGTAGGCGTCGAACAGGCGGGCAAGGTCGTCGAGGTCGGCAGGGCCGGCGCGCTGGATGGAAACAGTCATGGCGGTTGCTCGTGCAAGGCGTGGTCAGGTGTCGCGGGCGAGCTGGGCCAGCGCCTCGGCCTGCTGTTCCTGCTGCAGGCGAAGCACCAGCGCCTCGAGGTCGCCCTCGAGGATGTTGGGCAGGTCATATAACGTCAGCCCCTCGACGCGGTGATCGGTGATCCGACCCTGCGGGAAGCTGTAGGTACGGATGCGCTGGCTGCGGTCGCCGCTGCCTACCTGCAGCTTGCGGTCGGCGGCCGTGGCGGCGGTGCGCTTCTCGAGTTCGGCTTCGACCAGCATGGCCTGCAGCCGCTTCATCGCCTTGTCGCGGTTGGCGTGCTGGCTGCGCTCGGTCTGGGATTCGACCACCACGCCACTGGGCAGGTGGGTGATGCGGATGGCGGATTCGGTTTTGTTGACGTGCTGGCCGCCGGCGCCAGACGAGCGGAATGTGTCCACCCGCAGATCGGCGGGATTGATCACGATCTCGGTGTCGCCGCCGGGCTCGATGGCGATGATCGCCACCGTCGCCGCCGAGGTGTGGATACGGCCCTGCGATTCGGTTGCCGGCACCCGCTGCACGCGATGGGTGCCGGATTCGTACTTGAGCTTGGAATAGGCGCCATCGCCCTCCACGCGCGCCACCAATTCCTTGTAGCCGCCGTGTTCGCCGGGATTTGCGGCTTCCACTTCGACACGCCACCCGTTGCGCTCGGCGTAGCGCGCGTACATCCGGAACAGATCGCCGGCGAACAGGGCGGCCTCGTCGCCACCGGTGCCGGCGCGCACTTCCAGGTACAGGCCGCCATCGTCGCGCGCGTCCTTCGGCACCAGTTGCGCCAGCAGTTCGGCTTCCAGTTGCTGCAGGCGAAGGGTGGCGGCTTCGATCTCATCATCGGCCAGTTCCCGCAGCTCCGGGTCGGCGCGCATGGCTTCGGCCGCGGCCAGGTCGGCGCGCGCCTGCGCTTCCGCGGCCAGGGCGTCGGCCACGGGTTGCAGGGCAGAGAATTCCCGCGACAGGCTGCGGAACCGCGCCTGGTTGGCGGCAGCCGCGGGGTCGCCCAGCAGGTGGCCGACCTCCTCGCGGCGTTCCAGCAGCGCATCCAGCTTGCGGCGCAGGACCGGGGTCATGCGTCAGCCGGGTCCGCCGGGTCGCTGGCGGGGAACAGGCGCTCCGCGGCGCGGGCCAGTTCGCCGTCTCCGGCCAGGGCCGACTCACGCAGGGCGACGGTGGGCGCGTGCAGCAGGCGGTTAGTCAGGGTGTGGGCCAGGAACTCGAGCGCCTGTTGCGGGGAGGCGCCTGCGGCAAGTTGCTTGCGTGCCTTGGCCAGTGCGTCGATGCGCGCGGCTTCGCCATGCGCGCGCAGTTGCCGCAATGGCCCGCTGCGGGTACTCGCGGCGAGTTGTTCGGAAAAGCGCGTGGCATGAAGGTCGACGATGGCCTCGGCCTGTTCGGCAGCCTCGCGCCGCCGGCCGCGGTTGTCTTCGACCGAACGCTCCAGGTCGTCGACCGTATACAGGTAGCAATCGCGCAGCTCGGCGGCGTTCGGCTCGACATCGCGCGGCACCGCAAGGTCCAGCAGCAGCATCGGTCGGTGCCGGCGCTGGGCGAGGGCGGCCGCCACCTGGGCCCGCGACAGGATCGGGGAGCGGCTGGCTGTGGCGGAGATGACGATGTCGGCTTCCGCGAGGTGGCGGTCCAGCTCCGACAAGGGCAGGGCGATGCCGCCGTGGCGCGTGGCCAGGTCCTGCGCATGCAACAAGGTGCGGTTGGCGACCAGCAGCCGCTTCACCTTGGCCTGCACCAGGTGGCGGGCGGCCAGTTCGATGGTTTCGCCGGCGCCAATCAGCAACACCACCGAATCGCTGGGCCGGGCGAACGATTCCTGCGCCAGCCGCACCGCCGCCGAGGCCACCGAGACCGGATTGGCACCGATCCGGGTATCGGTCCGTGCCCGCTTTGCGGTGGTGAAGGCATGCTGGAACAGGCGGTCCAGCGGGCCGCCGAGGGTGCCCGCCTCGCGCGCGCTTGACCAGGCCTGCTTCACCTGGCCGAGGATTTGCGGCTCGCCCAGCACCAGCGAATCCAGCCCGGTGGCGACCCGGAAGAGGTGCCGCACGGCCTCGCCGTCGCGGTGCCGGTACAGGTAGCCATGGAGGTCGTGGCCGGTTTCCGGATGGGTGGCCAGCCAGTCGGCCAGCGCCTGGCCGTCGTCATCGGTCTGGGCGTAAAGCTCGGTGCGGTTGCAGGTGGACAGCAGCACCGCCTCGCGCACCTGCGGCAATTCGCGTAGCGAAGCCAGCGCCGGCGCCAGCGCATCCGGGGCGAACGCCACCCGCTCGCGCAGGGCAACCGGCGCGGTCTGGTGGTTGATGCCGAGGACGTGCAGGCTCATGCGGGGTTAAGCGGTTCCGAACGGTGCCTGCGCTAAGCTGCGGGCGACTCCTGGGCACATTGTAACGGCCCGCCCCGATCCCGACTTGATCATGCCCATGCCGCAGCGACGCCACTCCCGCCTGTTGTCCTGCATCCTGCTGCTGGCATGCGCGCAGCCCGGCTTTGCGGCCGCCCCGCCCAAGGGCACGCCCGACCCGCTGGTGGCAAGCATTGCCGGTGAATTCGCCTTGCAGGCGGGCCAGCTGCCGGACGCCGCCCGCCAGTACCTGCAGGCTGCGCGCAGTGCCAATGACCCGGTGCTGGCCGAACGCGCCACCCGCATCGCCCTGCTGGCCAACGAGGACCGGCTGGCCCGCCAGGGCTACGACCTGTGGCTGGCGCTGGCGCCGAAGCGGACCGCGCCGCGCCAGGCGGTCTCCGCCACCCTGCTGTTGCGTGCCGGAGACCGTCGCCCCGCCACCCGCGAACTGCAAGCCCTGCTGCGCGATGGCGAGGACGGCTGGAAGCACGTGCTTTCGGCCCTGATTGGCGCGGTTGGCAAGCAACCCAAGCTGGTGGTCGGCGTGCTGGAAGACCTGGTCGACGATGGCGCTGTCCCCAACCAACTCGAGCCGTGGCTGGGCTTTGGCGGCCTGGCGCAACGGCTGGGCCAACCGGCATTGGTGGAGCGCATCGTCACCCAGGTGGTCGCCCGTTTCCCGGGCGAACCGCGGGTGGCCTTGCTGCGCGCCCAGCTCCTGCGCGAGGCCGGCAAGCTGGGCGAGGCCCGCCCGCTGCTGGCGGGGCTGGAAGACGCGGCGCGCCTGTCGCCGCGCCTGCGTTGGTCGCTGGCTGCCGAGTACGACGCCCTCGGCGAAGCCGCCAGGGGCGCAGAAGTACTGTCGCGCGGGCCGCAGGACGAGATCACCTACAGCCAGCGCGCCGCCCTGCTCGACAAGGCCAAGGACAAGGTCGCGTTGGCTGCGCTGTACGAGGAGCTGAAGGGCGGTGCCACTCGCCCGGACCCGATGCGGCGCCTGCTGCTGGGCCAGCTGGCGGAGTTGCTGGAGCGCTTCGACGAAGCCCTGGCCTGGTACGGCAACGTGCCCGGCGAACAGGCGCAGGCGATCGCCCGACTGCGCAGCGCCAACGTCCTGCACGCCATGCAGCGCAAGCAGGAAGCGTTTGATGCCCTGCGCGCCATGCAGTCGCAAGCCGCGCTGGACGAGGACGCGCAGCGCGACGCGTATCTCCTCGAAGCGGAGCTGCGCCTGAAGGACAAGGACGTGGCTGGCGAACAGGAGGTGTACGCGCGGGGCCTCGCCGCCTTCGCCGACGACCAGGCCCTGCTGTACTCGCGCGCGCTGATGTGGGAGCGCCGCGACCAGATCGACAAGGCGGAGGCCGACTTCCGCCGCATCCTGGTATCCGCGCCGGACGACGTGAACGCGCTCAACGCGCTGGGTTACACGCTGGCTGACCGCACCAGCCGCTACAAGGAAGCGCTGGAGCTGATCGACCGCGCCCGCGTCGCGGAACCTGGCAACGCCGCCATCATCGACAGCTATGGCTGGGTGCTGTTTCGCCTCGGCCGCCACCGCGAGGCGTTGGATCATCTCCGACGCGCGTTCGCGCTGCAGAAGGACGCGGAGATCGCCAGCCACCTCGGCCAGGTGCTGTGGGTGATGGGCCAGCGGGACGAGGCCCGCAAGTATTTCGATGAGGCGCGGCGGATCGACCCCGCCAACCGCTCGTTGCAGCGCGCCATCCGCGAGGTTGGCGCGTGATGGCGCGTCTCGAGACAGCCTTGGCAACCCTGCTGCTCGCCGGCTGCAGTAGCCTGCGGACGCAGGGCGATGGCGCGCAGGATGCGTTGCAAGGGGCAAGCCAAATCGCCGCTGCGGAGGCGTCCCAGCAAGCGCGGATCGCCACGCTCGGCCTGCAAGGCAGGCGGTGTGACGCGCCGGTGTGGCAGATGACGGGACGGGTCGCCCTGTCCAACGGCAAGGACGGCGGCAGCGGCAGCATCGAGTGGAACCAGGGGAGTGGTCGCACTGCCATCACCCTGTCCGCGCCGGTGACCCGGCAGAGCTGGACGCTGGTGGTCGATGCCAGCGGCGCGTTGCTGGACGGGGTGCCCGACGGGCCCCTGCGCGGCGCCGATGCGTCAAGGTTGTTGCGTGATGCCACTGGCTGGGAGATCCCGGTCACCGCGCTGGGCTGCTGGTTGCGCGGCGTTGATGCGGCGCCGGCCACGTCCGGCACGGCGAGCGTGGTGTTTGGCACCGACCGGCTGCCGCTGCGCATCGAACAGGGTGGGTGGACCATCACGTACGCCGGCTGGACGCCCGATGCCACCAGCGGCGCCATCCTGCCGGGGCGGATCAACGCACAGCGCGACGGCAACCGCGTGCGCCTCGTGGTGGATCGCTGGAACGTCGAATGAGTCCGACCACCAAGGCCGCGGGCTGGAGCCATTGGCCGGCTCCGGCCAAGCTCAACCTGTTCCTGCGCATCACCAGCCGTCGCCCCGACGGCTACCACGCGCTGCAGACCGTGTTTCGCCTGCTGGATTGGGGCGACAGCGTGCAACTGCGGCCCCGAGGTGATGGCCGCATCGCCCGCCTCGGTGAGGCAGCCGCCGGCGTGGCGGAAGCGGACGACCTTGTGGTACGGGCTGCCAAAATGCTGCAAACGGAATCTAAATGCAGTCAAGGTGTGGACATCAGCGTTGAAAAACGGATTCCGGTAGGGGGCGGGTTCGGGGGTGCATCTTCCGATGCGGCCACGGTACTGGTCGCGCTGAACCTTCTCTGGGGCGTGCGCTTCGACGAGAACCGCCTCGCCGCTGTTGGGCTGCGCCTGGGGGCTGACGTGCCCGTGTTCGTGCGCGGCCGCAACGCCTGGGCCGAGGGAGTGGGGGAGCACCTGACTGCCATCCCGCTGCCCCCCGCCTGGTATGTCCTGGCCAGCCCGGGCGTCCACGCGTCGACTGCCGAGCTGTTCCAAGCCCCTGATTTGACGCGGGATGCTGCACCCGCAACAATATCCAGCTTCCTGTCCGGAACCGCACTCGACAATGCGTTCGAGCCGGTGCTGCGCCGCCGCGAACCAGCCGTCGAGGCCCTGTTCGCCGTGCTGGCCGGCATTGGCAAGCCGCGCTTGACGGGGTCGGGGAGTGGTCTTTTCGTCGAATTCGCCACCCGCGAAGCCGCCGAAGCGGCGCTCGCCGCGTTGCCGCCCGGCGTCAATGCCTGGTTGGCGACCGGGGTGGACAGGTCGCCACTGCTGGATGCGGTGGCAAGTCACAAGTAAACGTTACAGATTGAAGGGGCGTCGCCAAGCGGTTAAGGCACCAGGTTTTGATCCTGGCATGCGTAGGTTCGAATCCTTCCGCCCCTGCCAGCTCTGACGAGCTGGATCGCGACAACCCGAATCAGATACCGCGCGGTTCGCCGCACGGCCCATGCACCGCCACGGTCAGAGCGCAGCGGAATGTCCAGGCAAGAAGATCGCAACCTGCTGGTGTTTTCCGGCAATGCCAACCGGCCGCTGGCCGATGCGGTGTGCAAGGAACTTGGCGTGCGCCCGGGCAAGGCGCTGGTCGGTACCTTCTCCGACGGCGAAGTGCAGGTGGAGATCGAGGAGAACGTGCGCCGGCAGGAGGTCTTCGTGATCCAGCCGACGAACGCACCGACCGCCGAGAACTTCATGGAGTTGCTGGTGCTGGTGGACGCGCTCAAGCGCGCATCGGTGGCCAGCGTGACCGCGGTGGTGCCGTATTTCGGCTACGCCCGGCAGGATCGTCGCCCGCGCTCGTCGCGGGTGCCGATCACCGCCAAGGTGGCGGCCAAGATGTTCGGCGCAGTGGGCACCGACCGCGTATTGACGGTTGACCTGCATGCCGACCAGATCCAGGGCTTCTTCGATATCCCGGTGGATAACGTCTATGCCTCGCCGCTGCTGCTCGCCGACATCTGGCGCGCGCACGGCACCGACAACCTGATCGTGGTCTCGCCGGACGTGGGTGGCGTGGTGCGGGCGCGGGCCATCGCCAAGCGCCTCGACGATGCCGAACTCGCCATCATCGACAAGCGGCGGCCGAAGGCGAATGTGTCGACGGTGATGAACATCATCGGCGACGTCGAAGGCAAGACCTGCGTGCTGGTCGATGACATCGTCGATACCGCCGGCACACTGTGCGCCGCTGCCGCTGCCCTCAAGGCGCGCGGCGCGCTCAAGGTGGTCGCCTACTGCACCCACCCGGTGCTGTCCGGCGCTGCGATCGACAACGTGACCAGGTCGCAGCTGGACGAACTGGTGGTGACGGACACCATCCGCCTGTCCGAGGCCGCCAGGGGCTGCCCCCGCATCCGCCAGCTCAGCGTGGCCGAGCTGCTCGCTGAAACCATCCGCCGGGTGGCGTTCGGCGAGTCGGTCAGTTCGCTCTACGTCGACTGACAAGCTGTTTTTCGCGATGCCGCGACGTCGGCATCGCACCCCACTCACCTGGTCGCGGGTGAGTGTTTCCGCCGCCGCGAGGCGGTTCATCGCAACGAAGTGAGTACACGAAATGTCTGATCACACCATCACGGCCGTCGGCCGCAACGTCGAGGGGAAGGGTGCGAGCCGCCGCCTGCGACGCAGCGCGTCGATCCCGGCCATCGTCTACGGCGGCAAGTCCGCGCCGACGCCGATCCAGCTCGACCACGAGAAGATCTGGCAGGCCAGCCAGCACGAGTGGTTCTATGCCTCCATCCTCAGCCTCGACATCGACGGCAAGGTCGAGAGCGTGCTCCTGCGCGACATGCAGCGCCATCCGTTCCGCCAGCTGATCATGCACCTGGACTTCCAGCGCGTTGAAGCCAACCAGGCGCTGCGCGTGCGCGTTCCGCTGCACTTCCTCAACGAAGAGAAGTCGCCGGCCGGCAAGGCCGCGGACGTGGTCGTCCTGCACGAGTTGAACGATGTCGAAGTCAGCTGCCTGCCCAAGGACCTGCCGGAGTTCATCGAGATCGACCTGTCGGAACTCGTGGTCGGCGACATCCTCCACCTGTCCGACCTGAAGCTGCCGAAGGGCGTGGAACTGCCGGAACTGAAGCTGGGCAAGGAGCACGATGTCGCCATCGTGATCGCCAAGCATGGCCAGGAAGACGTGGCAGAAGACGTCGCCGCTCCGGAGGCAGACGCCGCCGAAGTGCCGGCTGCCAAGGTCGCCAAGAAGGACGACAAGTAATCGCGCCGCGTTGCGCCGGCCCTGGCTGGCGCAACGCCCGCATTGCTTGGAAGCAGCGCGATGGCTGGCCTGCGCCTCATCGTCGGGCTCGGCAACCCCGGACCCGAACACGCCCGAACCCGGCACAATGCCGGGTTCTGGTTGATTGACGCACTGGCGCAGCAAGCTGGGGCGCGCTTCGGCCTGGAAAGCAAGCTGTTCGGAGAGACCGCGAAAGCGGAGATCGGCGGCCACAGCGTCTGGCTATTGAAACCGGCCACCTTCATGAACCTCTCGGGCAAGTCGGTCACCGCCGCCTTGCGCTACTGGAAGATCGAGCCGGAAGAAGCGCTGCTGGCGCACGACGAACTCGACCTCCCGCCCGGCGTTGCGCGGTTGAAGTTCGACGGCGGCCACGGGGGCCAGAATGGCCTTCGCGACACCATGCGCCTGCTCGGGCACGGCAGCTTCCACCGCCTGCGCGTAGGTATCGGCCATCCCGGCCACAAGGACAAGGTCACCCCGTGGGTGCTGGGCAAGCCCGGCCGCGACGACGAGGCGGCGATCCTGCGCGCCATCGACGATGCCATCGGCGTGCTGCCGCTGGCGGTGAACGGCAATTTCATGGATGCGATGACGCGCCTGCACACGCCGCGTCCCGAATGATCCAACCGATTTTTCCTCGCACGGGCCGCGCCCGGGCGACAACGGAGCAACCCGCGACATGGGCATCAAATGCGGCATCGTCGGCCTGCCGAACGTCGGCAAGTCCACGCTCTTCAATGCACTGACCAAGGCCGGCATCGCCGCCGCCAACTTCCCGTTCTGCACCATCGAGCCCAACGTGGGCGTGGTGCCGGTGCCGGACCCGCGGCTCAATGCGCTGAGCGAGATCGTCAAGCCGCAGAAGGTGATCCCGACCGCGGTGGAGTTCGTCGACATCGCCGGCCTGGTTGCCGGCGCCGCGAGTGGCGAAGGGCTTGGCAACAAGTTCCTGGCCCACATCCGCGAGGTCGATGCGATCACCCACGTGGTGCGCTGCTTCGATAACGACGACGTGATCCACGTCAACAACAAGGTTGACCCCTTGGCCGACATCGACACCATCGACACCGAGCTGGCGCTGGCCGACCTCGACTCGGTCGACAAGGCGCTGAACAAGGCCGAGCGGTCGGCCAAGACGGGAGACAAGGAGGCCAAGGCGCGCGCCGAGGTGCTCGGCCGCATCAGCGCCGGTCTGAACGAGGGCAAGTCGGCGCGCTCGCTGGGCCTGTCCGACGACGACAAGACCGCCGTGCGCGACCTGTTCCTGCTCACCCTGAAGCCGGTGATGTACGTGGCCAACGTGCTCGAGGACGGCTTCGAGGGCAATCCGCACCTGGACGCCGTGCGCGCCCGCGCGGCGGGCGAGGGCGCCGAGGTGGTGCCGGTGTCGGCGGCGATCGAGGAAGAGCTGAGCCAGCTGGACGACGCCGACCGTGACGAATTCCTGCGCGACCTGGGCCTCGACGAGCCTGGACTGAACCGGGTCATCCGCGCGGCCTACAAGCTGCTGGGCCTGCAGACGTACTTCACCGCCGGGGTCAAGGAGGTGCGCGCGTGGACCGTGCGCGCCGGGTCCACCGCGCCGCAGGCGGCGGGCGTCATCCACACCGACTTCGAGAAGGGCTTCATCCGCGCCGAAACCATTGGTTACGACGACTTCCTGAAATACCGCGGCGAATCCGGCGCCCGCGACGCCGGCCGCCTGCGCCTGGAAGGCAAGGAGTACAGGGTGCAGGAAGGCGACGTCCTGCATTTCCGCTTCAACGTCTGACCCGCAATCCCGGCGCTTGCGCCGTTGACAGCGCCGCACGCGCCAGTCAGAATTGCGGGCTCTTTGGAACACCCCTCGCGGCGTTCCATCGGGCAAGGTTCCATCGCACGACTGGAGGGATACCCAAGCGGCCAACGGGGGCAGACTGTAAATCTGCTGGCTTACGCCTTCGGTGGTTCGAATCCACCTCCCTCCACCAGCCGCGATGCTTCAACGTTCCAAGGTTATTGCTCCATGTTCCAGGCCGCGGCCTTACCAGCCGGCGGCGCACCACAGGCAGGGCTTCCCGGCGCGGGAGTAGTTCAATGGTAGAACCTCAGTTTTCCAAACTGATTACGAGGGTTCGATTCCCTTCTCCCGCTCCACCATGGTGCTGCAACGCCCGCCCCGCCTCACAATCCGCTCACGTAGCTCAGTCGGTAGAGCACCTCCTTGGTAAGGAGGAGGTCGAAGGTT
>JAZKHR010000009.1:17947-80433 GCA_040385305.1 Pseudomonadota bacterium | reverse complement strand
ATGGTCGCGTCCGGCAGGCCTTCGCCGAGGTCGGGGAGGATGAAGGTCTTGTTCGCCATGCGGGTTCCTTATGCGTACGCCATCGCACGGCGTGCGGCGGTGAGGATCTTGTCCACGCTGGGCAGGTACTTCATTTCCAGGCGGAACAGCGGGATGTGGGTGTCGTAGCCTGTGACGCGTTCGACCGGAGCGAGCAGGTCGAACAGGCATTCCTCGGCGATGCGCGCGGCGATCTCGGCGCCGAAGCCGGCGGTCTTGGCGGCCTCATGCACGATCACGCAGCGCCCGGTCTTGGCCACTGATTCCGCGATGGTCGCGAAGTCCAGCGGCTTGAGTGTGGCGACGTCGATGACCTCGGCGCTGATGCCGTCCTTCGCCAACGCCTCGGCGGCCTCCAGCGTTTCCTTGACCTGCGCGCCCCAGGTGACCAGGGTGATGTCGCTGCCGTCGCGCAGCACGAAGCACACGTCCAGCGGCAATGCTTCGCCATCGTCCGGCACCAGCTCCTTGTACTGGCGATAGATGCGCTTCGGCTCCATGTAGATCACCGGATCCGGGTCGCGGATCGCCGCCAGCAGCAGGCCGTAGGCGCGCTGCGGAGACGACGGCATGACCACACGCAGGCCGGGTACGTTGGTGAAGATCGATTCGTTGGCTTCGCTGTGATGCTCCGGCGCGCGGATGCCGCCGCCCCATGGCACCCGCAGCACCATCGGGCAGGTCAGGCGGCCGCGGGTGCGGTAGCGCATGCGCGCGGCGTGGCAGACGATGAAATCCACCATCGGGTACATGAAGCCGTCGAACTGGGCTTCCGCAACCGGCTTCATGCCCTGGCTGGCCATGCCGACGGTCAGGCCGGCGATGGTGGTTTCGTCCAGCGGCGTATCCAGCACACGCTCGGTGCCGAAGGTGGCGGACAGGCCGGCGGTGGCGCGGAACACGCCGCCGTTGACGCCAACGTCTTCGCCAAGCACCACGACGCTTTCATCGTTGCGCATCTCGTAGGCGAGGGCCTGGGTGATCGCCTCGATCAGGGCGATGGGAGTTTCGGCCGCGGTGCTCATGCCCGGCCCTCCAGCGCAATCGCCGCGTCGCGCTGGGCCAGCACGTCGGCCGGCATGTCGCCATAGAGATAGTCGAACATCGCTTCCACAGGCTGCACCGGGGTCTCCAGGTAGGCGTTGATCTCGACGTCGATCGACTTGCCGCATTCCTCGACCCACGCGGTCTCCTGCGCCTCGTCCCACAGTTTTTGCGCGGTGAGGTAGGTGCGCAGGCGCAGGAACGGTTCCTTCAGCCACGCGTCCTTGACCTCCTGCTCGCCACGGTAGCGGCGAGCGTCGTCGGCGGTGGTGTGGTCGTGCAGGCGGTAAGTCATGAACTCGATGACGCTGCCGCCGTCGCCGCTGCGCGCGCGCTCGTGGGCACGGCGCATGGCCTCCAGCACGGCGACCAGGTCGTTGCCGTCCACCTGCAGGCAGTGCAGGCCGCCGGCGATTCCCTTCTGGGCCAGCGTCTGCGCGCCGGTCTGCGCGGCGCGCGGAACGCTGATCGCCCAGCCATTGTTGATCACGCACAGCACCAGCGGCAGCTTGTACGCACCGGCGGAATTCAGCGCGGCGTAGAAATCGGTCTTCGACGAACCGCCATCGCCGCAGCAGGAGACCGCCACCCGGTCCTGCTTGCGCAGCTTGAAGCTCAGCGCCGCGCCGGCCGCCATCAGGCACTGGGTGGAGATCGGCACGCACCACGGATAGTCGTTGCGCGGGACCTCGAAGTCGTTGCCGCGTTCATCGCCACCCCAGTACATCAGCACGTCGCGCGGCTTGACCCCGCGCATGAACTGCGCGCCGTACTCGCGGTAGCTGGGCGCGAACACGTCTTCCGGCCGCATCGAGGCGCCAATGCCCACATGCGTGGCTTCGTGGCCCAGGCAGGCAGCGTAGGTGCCGAGCTTGCCGGTGCGCTGCAAGGCGATGGCCTTGGTGTCGAAGGTGCGCACGTACAGCATCTGCTTGAACAGCGGCAGCAGGGCGGCGGCATCCGGCACCGCTGCGGGCAGCGGCGCGGCAAGGGAGCCATCGGGCTTGAGGTACTGCAGGTATTCGATTTCGAACTGTGCGGCAACGCTCATGCGGCATGCTTCCGTATCGTCATGCCGGCAATGATACCGGGACCGCGGCAAGGGCCTGTTGCGCGGCGCAAAAAGCCCGGCCAAAAAAAAGCGCGGCCGGAGCCGCGCTTTGTGGGTGCAGTGCCGGTCGAGCGTGCTCAGGGGGCCACGGCCCGGTTGTTGGCAGTGTCCGGGTCTGGCGTCAGCGCCTCGGCCTGCGCAGTCACCCTGAACTCGGGAAGGGTGCGCAACCCGGTGTTGCCGACCTTGAAGACGTCGTAGTCGCCCGGCTGCACGGACGCGGTCGAGCAGTTCGAGGAGTGCGCGGTGCGGCGCGCGCAGGTCCAGCCGGCCGGCGCCTCGAACCAGGTCACGGAACCGAATGGCGCGTCCACCGTGATCAGCACCGAGGCCTCCCTCGCCGTATCAGGCCCGGCATTGGTCAACGCCAGCGCGTAGATGCGCAGGTTCGGCCCATGCACCTGCCTGGACCATGCCACCGACAGGTCCGCAGTGCGGCCCACGAGGGTCTGGGCGCTCGCGGTGTTGTTGCCGGGCACGGGGTCGCTGATGGCGGAGGCGATGGTGGCGGTCATGCGCAGGGGGCGATCACCGATGGCGGTGGTGACCGGGACCGTGGCGGTGAAGTCCGCAGTACCGGCGGCGGCGAAGTCCGCAGTGGTGCAGGCGACCGTGGTGGTCGACGCGTCCTGGACCGGGGCAGCGCAGCTCCAGCCCGCCGGAGCACCGACGGATACCTCAACCAGTGCATCGAAAAGCAGGCTCACCACCGCGCCAGGCGCGGCGCTGGGTCCGCCGTTCATGCCCTGCGCGCGGAACACGGCGGTGGAGCCGACCGGTACCGCCGTCGCATCGACCGAGGCAGAGATCGACAGATCCGCGCTGCGCAGGGCATTGGTGCGGATGGTCAGGCGCACGGGATCGTGGTCCGACACCCGCAGCACATTGCCGGCGTTGCCATAGTGGTGCACGCCGAAGTCGGCGTTGATGCGCGCGTGCTCGACCGCCACAGCGACCACCGCCGGGTCCAGCAGCAAGGCTTCGTTGACCACCACGTGGTCCAGGGTCTGGGCGCTGCCCTCGAACACGTACGAGTAGCGCTGAGCGGATTCCTCGATCAGCTGGCCGCCATCCACCAGCGGGGTGGTGATGGGACTGTCGGCGTAGGTCAGCACCTGGTCTTCGGGTACCTCGTCGCCGCGCACGATGCCCATCACGTCGGCATAGCCATCGTTGAATTCGAACGCATTGAAGTCGCCCACCAGCACGATCCTCTCGCTCGGGTTCGCGGTCTGGCGTGCATGCACCAGGTCCGCCAGGAACAGCGCCTGCTGCGCACGCTTGGCACGGACGCGGTCGCCCTGGGTGGGCCAGCCACCGCTGCCGGGGGCGGTATCGTCGATGCCGTTGAGGGAACGCAGGTGGTTCACCACCACGGTGACCGGGTAGGCGCCGCCGTTGGCACCGTGGATGATCGCGCGCAGCAACAGCGGCGGACGGTCATTGAGCAGGCTGGTGCTGCCATCGGGATTGGAAGTCAGCGTGTCCTTGCCGTACTGGACGACCTCCAGCACTTCCACCCGGTCGACCATCCCCAGGCTGCGGTTGCTCACCAGGAAGCCCACGTTGATGCCGCCGACGTCATTGCCATTGACGAGGTAGGGCACGTAGGCGGGCGCCGTCGGGCAGTCCGCGTTGATGCGGTCGGCGAGCATGCCGAGCACGCGCAGGTTCTCGACTTCGACCACGCCCAGGATGTCCGGGGTCTTGAGGGATTCGCAGATCGACCTGCCGGTCTTCGCCAGGCGCTTCTCCAGTGCGGCCGGGGTCAGCGTGACCGCGCCGTTGCGGTCGTTGACCTCGTCGAAGAAGCGCAGCAGGTTGAACCCGCCGATGGTGACGTCGCCATCGGCGGGATCGGGCACTGCAGTGGCCAGCTTGCCGCCGGCGACCACGCCCGAACCGACATCGGGCAGCAAAGCCCAGGTGCCGGAGAAGTAGTCCAGGACGCCGACCATGTTCGAGACAACGGCATCCACGTCGATCGCCATCGGCGCGGCGCCCACCTGCCCGCGGCTGCGCACCATCAGGCGTTCCTGGTTGGTGTCGAACAACGGGGGGTTCTTGCCGGCGGGAATCGGCACCGCGTCAAGCACGCCGATGCCCGGCTCGCGGAACGGACGCGCCACGTCTGCCAGCACCACCTGGAACACACCATTGGTGGTCGCATTGGCATCGTTCTCGTCGATGGTGCCGCCGGAGGCCTCCACCACCCGGGCTTCGGCGATTGCCACGCGCATGCCTTCGAATTTCTCCGCAGTGCCCGGGTTGGCGGCGGCGCCGAAGTCGGCGCTGGTCAGCAGCACGGGCGCCGGCAGCGGGTTCCCGGTGCTGACCAGCTGGACCGTGGGCGACACCAGCTCGGTGATCGGCAGCTGATTGAGGTCGCTGCCCGGGGTGAACTCGGTGACCGTTGCGGTGACGCGCACGCGGTTGCCCACCGAGGCGCTGGCCGGCGGCGCGGCGCTGGTGAACACGAAGATGCCTTCCGAGGTAGCCGGGTCCGCGTCGACCTCGGCGGTGGCGGTCTGCATGAAGAAGCCGTTGTTGAACTTCTGCGCCGTGACGATGCCCTCGGTCACCACCACGTTGCCCGCCATCGGTGAGGCGAGGCCGCTGCCCTGGATCTGGGCGATGGTGGCGGCGGTGGCGTTGCTGTCGTCGTTCTGGATCGTGCCGAGGCCCTGGGCATCGCCCACGTTGGCGCCGGCCACGTTCGAGAGGTTGACGAAAAAGGTTTCGTCGCCCTCGAACGCAGTGTCGCGATTGACTGCAACCTCGAACGTGTAGGGACCGGCTTGGCCCGCGGGAATCGACTGGCCGGACAGGGCCCGCGCGACATAGTCGTTGTCTTCGCCGGCCGGATTGCCATCCTGCGCGGTGCCATCTGCCGTGCTGATATCGAACGTGATGCCTGCATGAAGGGCGCTGGAGACGGTGACCGCGAAGCTGAAGATGCTGGTGCCCGGCGCGCTGCCCTCGATCGAAGTGACATCGCCAACGCTGAGCGTGGGCGTTGCCGCCCCGCCTTGGGCGGTAATGCTGAGGTCGTCGATGGCGAGGCCGTGGTCGCTGCCGGCGTGGTCCGGATCCGACCAGCGCAGCATCACCTCGGTTCCGGCCGGGATGTTGAGGCCGGTGATGGTGTGGCTGATGAGCCGGCGATTGGCCGCCGCATTGCCATCCAGTGCGCCCGCGGTGCCGGCGGTAACCGGGCTGGTGAAGTCCAGCAGGGGCACGGCAGTGCCCGGCGACTGGAACTCGGCAAGCGAGCCCACCACCGTGGGACCACCGACGACATACGAAAATGCAAGGGACTGCGCGGCGGCGGCGCTGTTTCGCCATTGCTCACCCGCATAGCTGACGGTCAGCTGGGTGATGGTGGCGCCTGTGTTGTTCTGCAGGCGGACGCCCCAGAACAGGCTGCCGACGGCGGCATTGCCGGACCCGAGTGAACCCAGCGCGCGGTCCGCCGTGGTGCCGGTCCCATAGCTGTAGAGGTTGCCGCCATTGCTGCTGCCATTGTTGGCAACGATGGTGGTGCCGGTGCCGGTGCGAGCGTGAAACCAGCCGGGAAGCGTTGCGTTGTTGGTCCACGTGGCGGAACCGCTGGCAGGCAGCGTATCGAACGCTTGGACCTGGGGGGTCCCCAGCGCGGTCAGGCTTACCTGCGCTTGCGCCAGACCACTGGCAACGAAAAGCGACCCAAGCAGCGCCAGGCGCCGTGCAAACAGATTCATCCAATGTTCCCCATGCGTTGACCCGGCCCACTCCCGCCCGGAACGGCGGATTCTCCTTCAATTCGATGACAGCTGCATGGCGCCCTGACGCGTGGGGGCCCGCGTGCCAAACTCCGGCCATGGGCACCGACAACAACCAGCGCGACCTCGAATCCGGCATCCACACCGATCTGTCCGGCCGCATGACGTATAGCGGTTACCTGCAGTTGCCCACGCTGCTCTCGGCGCAGCAGCCGCTGTCGCAGCCGCCGCACCACGACGAGATGCTGTTCATCATCCAGCACCAGACCAGCGAGCTGTGGCTGAAGCTGCTGAACCACGAGCTTTCAGCGGCCATCGACCACGTCCGCCATGACCGCATCTGGCAGTTCGGCAAGGCCGCTGCGCGCTGCAAGCGGGTGCTCGACCAGCTGACCACGCAGTGGTCGGTGCTGGAGACGCTGACGCCGTCCGAGTACATGGAGTTCCGCGAAATCCTTGGTCCGTCGTCGGGATTCCAGTCATTGCAGTACCGCACGGTCGAGTTCCTGATGGGCAACAAGAACGCGGCGATGTTGAAGGTGTTCGCCCACGACGTCGAAGGCCATTCGACGCTGCAGGCCGCGCTGGAAGGGCCGAGCCTGTATGACGAATTCCTGCGCTATCTCGGCCGTTGGGGCCATGCCATCCCGCCAGTGCATCTGCAGCGCGACTGGACCATCCCCCATGCGCTGGACCCCGGCCTGGTGCCGGTGTTCGAGCGCATCTACGAAGACACCGCCACCCACTGGCGCGAATACGCGCTCTGCGAGGACCTGGTGGACCTGGAAACCCAGTTCCAGCTGTGGCGCTTCCGGCACATGCGCACGGTCATGCGGATCATCGGCTTCAAGCCGGGAACGGGTGGTTCCAGCGGCGTGGCTTTCCTGCGCAAGGCGCTGGAACTGACTTTCTTCCCGGAACTCTTTGAAGTGCGCACCGTGATTGGTGCAGCCCGCGAGTACGGCGCCCCTCGCGACTGAGGAGCTGGGCCCACGCGCGTGGCAGCTTCATTCTGCTGCACTGCAACACGTGTCCTGAATGCGCGGCGTTTGACGTGGCCGCGCCCGTTCGGTGATGCTCGCCCGGTTCCGCGCCCGCCGCGGGCCTCGCTCGGCCACCACCGGCCGACCTATATCAACCGACCAACGACGGGGGAAACCGCATGAGCGGTGCCGCAGTTTCGACATCGGGCCAAGAGCCCATTCCAGAGTTCAGGCAGATCATGGGGCATCCGCGTCCCTTGTGGATGCTGTTCATGACCGAGTTCTGGGAGCGCTTCGCGTTCTACGGGATTCGCTGGGCCTTGGTGCTGTACATCGTCGCGCAGTTCCACGGCGGCGCGGCCACCGGCGAGTCCTCGGCCAACCAGACCTACGGCGCGTACCTCGCGCTGGTGTATGCCGCGGCGATCTTCGGCGGCTACGTGGCCGACAAGATCATCGGCTACCAGCGCTCGATCCTGCTGGGCGCGATCATCATGGCCGCGGGCCTGTTCATGATCGCGTTGCCGGACGAGAGCACGTTCAAGTTCGGCCTGGCCACCATCATTGCCGGCAACGGCCTGTTCAAGCCCAACATCTCGACCATGGTCGGCAAGCTGTACTCGCCCACCGACGAGCGCCGCGATTCCGGCTTCACCCTGTTCTACATGGGCATCAACCTGGGCGCGATGGTGGCCCCGATCCTGACCGGCTGGCTGGCTGAGCACTTCATGGGCGGCTCCCCGGAGTTCCCGGCGTACAAGGTCGTGTTCATGGTGTCGGGCATCGGCATGCTGATCAGCCTGGTGTGGTTCTGGTTTGGCCGTACCCAGCTGGAAGGCATCGGTCGCCCGCCGGCAGGCGCGGAAAGCAAGGGCCGCGTGCTGGTCACGGCGATTGGCGCGCTCATCGCCATCCCGGTGATCTACTTCCTGCTGTCGATGGGCGCCAGCTCGCTGCAGTGGGTGCTGACCGCGATGTTCGTGGGCCTGGCCATCATGCTGCTGATCGAGGGCGTGCGCGACGGCAAGGTCGCCCGCGACAAGACCATCGCGATGCTGATCATCTTCGCCTTCAACGTGCTGTTCTGGATGTTCTTCGAGCAGGCGGGCAGCTCCTTCAGCTTCCTGTCCGACAAGATCGTGGACCGCGACCTCGGCGCGCCCGGCGGCTTTATCTGGCCGAATGCGTGGTTCCAGTCGGTCAACTCGGTGGCGATCATCGTGCTGGCCCCGGTGCTGGCATGGCTGTGGGTGTGGATGGGCCGCAACAACCCGTCGATCCCGCGCAAGTTCGGCCTCGGCATCATCTTCAATGGCCTGGCCTTCCTGCTGCTGATGTTCGCCCTGTCCAGCCTGGTCAGCGACGCCGGCAAGATCCCGTTCTGGACCCTGTTCATGGTCTACGTGATCCAGTCCATCGGCGAGCTGTGCCTGTCGCCGATCGGCCTGTCGATGACCACCAAGCTGGCGCCGACCAAGCTGGTCGGTTTCGCCATGGGCGGCTGGTTCCTGTCCACCGGCATCGGCAACAACCTGTCCGGCATCTTCGCCAGCCACGTGTCCGGCACCGAGGGCATGACCACGGCTTCTGCCCTCTCCGGCTACACCTTCGGGTTCTGGGTGCTGGTGGGCGGCGGCGTGCTGCTGTTCCTGATCGCGCCGCTGATCCAGCGGTTGATGCACGGCGTCAAGTAAGCATCGAACAAGAGTGCGGAAGACGGCGGCTTCGGCCGCCGTTTTTCGTTGCGGGCCGCCCTCGCCGAGGCAAGCGATCCGTGCAACGCCGAGCACGCATCAGGCGTGCGCGATTTCCGACTCGGCGCGGATCTCCAGCTCGTCCAGGCGGTCAAGCAGGCGGAACAACAGGGCGCGTTCCTCCGCGGGCATGCCGTCCAGCACGTGGCGCTCGAAATCGAGCGCGAGCGGCGCCACCTCGTCGTAGACCGTGTAGCCCGCGTCCGACAAACGCAGCACCGAGCGTCTCCGGTCGTCTTGGTCGAACTCCCGCTCAAGCCGCCCGGCCTCCAGCAGGCGCGCCACCGCGCGGCTCACCGCCACCTTGTCCATCGCCGTGCGCTGCGCCACCTGGTTGGCCGACAGCCCCGGATAGCGGCCCAGCACCGCCATCACCCGCCACTCGGTCACGCCCAGTGCGAAGCGCTGCGAATACTCGCGCGCAATCGCGCTGCTGATCCGGTTGGAGAGCACGCTCAGCCGGTAGGGCAGGAAATGCTCCAGGTCGAGTTGGGCATGGCGCGGTGCACGCGTCGGGGGCTTCGCCATGTGCTGCACCGCGCCTTGAACTAGTTGCAGGTGAAACTATAGAATCGCGGCTCCACGCGCAAGCCGCAGTGCAGGACACACCATGAGCGCCCAACCCAACCTTGGCATGCAGCCCACCACCTTCGACAACCCGATGGGGATCGACGGCTTCGAGTTCGTCGAATTCGCCGCGCCCAAAGGCCAGGGCGAGGCAATGCACGCCTACTTCCGCAACATGGGGTTCACCGCGGTCAAGCGCCACGCCACCCGCGCCATCACGCTTTACCGGCAGGGCGGGGTGAACTTCCTGCTCAACGAGTCGCCTGATTCGTTCGCCTCCGAATTTGCCGCCGCGCACGGGCCGTCCGCCTGCGGTTTCGCGATCCGCTTCCGCAAGCCCGCCGATGACGTCATGAAGGTGGTGCTGGGCAATGGCGGCGAGGCCATCACCCATCGTGCCGAGAGCCGCGCGGTGGACGCGCCGGTGGTCAAGGGCATCGGCGATTGCATGCTGTACCTGGTCGACAAGTACGGTGACAAGGGCGACCTGTACGCCGACTACGTTGCCATCGACGGCGTTGACCAGCACCCGGTGGGCTTCGGACTGACCTTCATCGACCACCTGACCCACAACCTGTACTTCGGCAACATGCAGAAGTGGTCGGACTATTACGAGAAGCTGTTCAACTTCCGCGAGATCCGCTACTTCGACATCAAGGGCGCCAAGACCGGACTGGTGAGCAAGGCGATGACCGCGCCGGACGGCGTGGTGCGCATCCCGCTCAACGAATCGAATGACCCGAAGTCGCAGATCAACGAGTACCTCGACACCTACAAGGGCGAGGGCATCCAGCACATCGCCTGCTTCACCGACGACATCTACGCGACCATCGAGAAGATGCGCGAGACCGGCATCGATTTCCTCGACACGCCCGACACCTATTTCGACGTGATCGACCAGCGCGTGCCGAACCATGGTGAAGACGTGGCCCGCCTCGCGAAGAACAAGATCCTGATCGACGCCGACCTCGAGACCAAGCAGCGCAAGCTGCTGCAGATCTTCACCAAGAACGCGTTCGGGCCGATTTTCTTCGAGATCATCCAGCGCAAGGGCAATGAAGGGTTCGGCGAGGGCAACTTCCAGGCGCTGTTCGAGAGCATCGAGCGCGACCAGATGCAGCGCGGCGTCCTGTAAGGCGCGCGCCATGGCCCTGACCAGTAACGGCTACCAGTCCGGTTTCGGCAACGAGTTCGCCACCGAGGCGCTGCCCGGCACCCTGCCGGTCGGCCGCAATTCGCCGCAGCGCGTGGCGCACGGCCTGTATGCGGAGCAGCTGTCGGGCACCGCATTCACCGCGCCGCGCGGCGAGAACCGGCGCAGCTGGCTGTACCGGATCCGTCCGGCGGCGATGCACGGACCATTCGCGCTGCTCGGCCACCCGGCGTTCCACAACGATTTCGATACCGGCCCGGTCACCCCCGACCAGTTGCGCTGGAACCCGCTGCCGTTGCCGGAAGCGCCTGCAGACTTCGTCGATGGCCTGTTCACCATGGGTGGCAACGGCTCGCCGGCCGCGCTGTGCGGCATCGGCGTGCACATGTATGCCGCCAACCGTGACATGCAGGGCCGCTTCTTCTACGACGCCGATGCGGAGCTGCTGATCGTGCCGCAGCAGGGCCGGCTGCAGATCGACACCGAGCTCGGCGTCCTCCAGGTCGAGCCGCAGGAAATCGCGGTGATCCCGCGCGGTATCCGCTTCCGCGTGCGGCTGCCGGACGGCGCTGCGCGCGGCTACGTGTGCGAGAACTTCGGCGCGCTGCTCCGCCTGCCGGACCTTGGGCCCATCGGTAGCAACGGGTTGGCCAACCCGCGGGATTTCCTCACCCCACAGGCCGCATTCGAGGACGTCGAAGGCGACTTCGAGTTGATCGCCAAGTTCCAGGGCCACCTGTGGCGCGCCGACATCGGTCACTCGCCACTCGACGTGGTGGGGTGGCACGGCAATTACGCGCCTTACAAGTACGACCTGCGGCGCTTCAATGCGATCGGTTCGATCAGCTTCGACCACCCGGACCCGTCGATCTTCCTGGTGCTGAATTCGCCGTCGGACACCCCCGGCGTGGGCAACCTGGACTTCGTGATCTTCCCGCCGCGCATGCTGGTGCAGAAGGATACGTTCCGCCCGCCGTGGTTCCACCGCAACGTGGCCAGCGAGTTCATGGGCCTGGTGCACGGTGCGTACGACGCCAAGGCGGAGGGCTTCGCGCCGGGCGGCGCCTCGCTGCACAACTGCATGACCGGCCACGGCCCGGACGCGGCCACTTTCGACAAGGCCAGCACCGCCGACCTGTCGACGGTGGACGTGATCGACGGCACCATGGCCTTCATGTTCGAGACCCGCGCGGTGTTGCGGCCCACCCGCCAGGCGCTGGATGCGACGCACCGGCAGCGCGACTACCAGGCGTGCTGGGCCGGCCTGCAGAAACGATTCTCGCCGCCTCGCTGAATCGTCGCGGCGGGCGTTCGCGCCCTGTTTACGAATCGCTGGCGATGGTGGACGCCGTGTCTTCCATGGAGCGCACCACCATGCGCATGCACCTGCTTCCGATCGCCCTCTCCACCGCGCTGCTTGCGGCATGTTCCGGCGAGGCGCCGCCCCCGACAGGCGCGCCACCGGTCGCCGAGACGGCCGTTGATGCCGTGCCCGTCACGCCCGCGCCAGCGACTTCGGTGCCCCAGGCGGATCAGCCCGGCACCACGCCGCCTGCCCCAGGTCCCGATGGCGAGGACGCGCAGGCGAGTTTCACAGGCTATGGCGACCTGACGTTCGGCATGCCGGCATCTGCGATGGCAACCGCGTGGGGTGGCGAACTGAAGGTACTGGGCAAGGCCGACAACGCATCCTGCTACTTCATGACCCCGACCTCGGTGAAAATCCCCTCCGAGTTCAATTTCATGGTCGGCGACGGCAAGTTCGCGCGGTTCGGGACCGAGAGCGCCAGGTACAGGGCCCCGGGGGGCGGCAAGGTCGGCATGACCAAGGCCGAGATCGCCACCTTGTACGCAGGGCGCATCGAGGAGCGGCCGCACGAATACACCGACGGCCAGTACCTGCGGATCGAGGACGCGGCGGGTGGCAATGGCGTGCTGGTGTTCGAGACCGATGCCAAGGGCGACGCCGCCAAGGTGACCGAGTGGCGGGTCGGCGTGCCGCCGGAAGTGGACTACGTGGAAGGCTGCGCCTGATGCATCGGGCGGTGTCGTAGTCGCCGGCAAGTTCGCGCGCTATGGCGGCGGCAACGACACCGTCGCCGCGCCCGGCGGCGGCAAGCGTGGGCCGCGGGAGAGATTCCGGCTGAATTCGCCACACTGCGCCTTCTATACTTCGGCGCGATGCAGCCCCAACCCACCATCCTCGCGCGTGCCGGCCATGCCCTCGCCAACTTCCTGAAACTGGAGGCCGCCGGCGGCATCCTGCTGATCGGTGCCGCCCTGCTTGCGCTGGTGTGCGCGAATTCCGTCCTGCTGGGCGCTTACGAAGGCTTCCGCCAGTTGCCGGTGGCGGTGAAGGTCGGTGCGCTGGAAATCGCCAAGCCCCTGCTGCTGTGGATCAACGATGGCCTGATGGCCGTGTTCTTCCTGCTGGTAGCCCTGGAGATCAAGCGCGAGGTGCTATCCGGCCAGCTTTCCAGTCGCGACCAGTTGATCCTGCCGATGGTGTGCGCGGCGGCTGGCGTGGTGGTGCCGGCCCTGCTGTTCTTCGCAATGAACCGGGGCGATGCCGAGGCGATGCGTGGCTGGGCCATCCCCACCGCCACCGACATCGCGTTTGCGCTGGGCATCCTGGCCCTGCTCGGGTCACGGGTGCCGCTGGGCATGAAGCTGCTGCTGTCGACGATTGCGGTGGTGGATGACCTGATCGCGATCCTGATCATCGCCGCGTTCTACTCGCACGGCATGTCATGGGTGGCGCTGGCCTGGGCCGCGGTGGCGATTGCCGGGATGGTGCTGCTCAATCGCCGCGGCGTGACCGCGCTCACGCCGTACCTGCTGCTGGGCGTGGTCCTGTGGGTGTGCGTGCTGAAGTCGGGGGTACACGCGACCCTGGCTGGCGTGGTGACCGGGCTGATGATCCCGCACTACGACAAGCGCAACGAGATCGACGACGCCATCGAGCATTCGCCGCTGGAGTCGCTGGAACACGCGCTGCACCCGTGGGTGGCCTACGCCATCCTGCCGCTGTTCGCGTTCGCCAACGCGGGCCTGGCGGTGGGCGGCCTGCAACTGGGCGACCTGCTGTCGCCGCTGCCTGCCGGCATTGCGCTGGGACTGGTGGTGGGCAAGCCCATTGGCATCGTCGGCGCCGCGCTGGTGATGCGGGCCACCGGCCTCGCGCGCTTCCCCGACGGCATGGACCTGCGCGCCATGCTCGGGTTGGGCGTGCTGTGCGGGATCGGGTTCACCATGAGCCTGTTCATCGGTTCGCTGGCGTTCGCACGCGCACCGTTGCTGTACACCGAGAGTGTGATCGGCGTGCTGATGGCGTCGGCGCTGGCCGCCGTGGTCGGATGCGCCTGGTTGCATGCGGTGTTGCCGCGCACCCGGTCACGATGAAGCGGGCCCTGGTCTTCGGTGCCAGCGGGCAGATCGGCACGCCCCTGCTGGAACGTCTCAACGACGCCGGCTGGCGGGTGTATGCGGTGTCCCGCCAGGCGCGCTCGGACAGTCCCGGCCGGCACTGGCTGCAGGGCGACCTGGAACACGTGGATGGCTTGCCGGATGCGGTGGAAGCAGTGTTCAGCTGCGGTCCGCTGGACCTGTTCGCGCGCTGGCATGCGCAAGCGGCGCTGCGTTCGCCACGGGTGGTGGCGTTCGGTTCGACCAGCGCGGCCACCAAGCATGGTTCCGGCGACGAGGACGAGCGCGATGTCGCGCGTCGCCTGCTGCTGGCCGAAGCCAAGGTGTTCGAGGCCACCGAACAACGCGGCGCCGCCGCCACGATGCTGCGTCCTACCCTGGTGTACGGCGCCGGCCGCGACCAGACCCTGACCCGGGTCGCCCAGCTGGCGCAGCGCTGGGGGCGCTTCGTGCTGCCGCGGCGCGCGGATGGGCTCCGCCAGCCGGTGCACGCCCATGACCTGGCCACCGCGGCGCTGGCGGCGTGCACGGCAACCGCCACCCGCGGCCGCAGCTACGACCTGCCGGGCGGTGAAACGCTCGCGTACAGCGAGATGGTGCGGCGCGTGCTGGCCTGCCTGGCGCCGCCGCCCCCGCTGATCGAACTTCCGATGCCGCTTTTCCGCGCCGCGCTCACCGCCGCGCAGGCGCGCAGCATTGCGGCGGACCTCACGCCAGAAGCGGTGCAGCGCATGCGCGAGGACCTGGTATTCGACCTGGCCCCGGCGCAACGCGATTTTGGCTACGCGCCGCGTCCGTTCCGGCCCGAGGCGCGCATGTTCGTGCGCGACTAGGCGCGCGTCATGCCGGGGTGGCCGGCGTGCGCGCCTTCGCCAGCGTGCGCAGCGCGATCACCAGCACACCGGCCAGCACCATGGCACCACCCAGCAGCACGCGCGGGCCAGGGGTGTCGCCCCAGAACAGCACGCCGAGCACGATGGCCAGCACCGGCACCAGCAGCAGCCAGGGCGTGATCCGCGCCACCGGGTGCCGCTGCATCAAGCGGTAATACAGTCCATGGCCCAGCAGGGATGACGCGAACGCGGCGTAGCCCGCCGCCAGCCACGCCATGCCGCTTGCCTCCGGCAATGCCGTGAGGGCGCCGGGTTCCAGCCACAGGCTCAGCATCAGCAGCGGCGGGAAACTGAAGACGGCCATCCACCCCTGCTGCGAGTAGAGGTCGATGCCGCGCAAGCCTTTCATCAGGATGGTGCCCACCGCCAGCGCGAATGCCGAGGCCAGCATTGCCGCCAGCGCCAACGGGCGCTCCAGCACGTGCGGATCGAACCCCAGCACCAGCACGCCGAGGAAGCTGATGGCGATCGCCGACGCGGTGCGCCATCCAACCTTCTCGCCCAGCCACCACCACGCCAGCAGGGTGGTCATGGGCACGTAGCTTTGCAGCACGATGGCCGGCGAGGACAGGTCCCCGGCAAGCTTCAGGGCGACGAAGCTGAGCGAGAAATGGACCACGCCCACGCACAGGCTGACCGCCAGCAAGCGCCCCCACTGGCCCGATGCCGGCGGCTTCATCACGAATGCCAGCGGCAACAGCAACAGGCCGAAGCGCAACGCGGTGAACAGCAGCGGCGGAATCTCCTGCAGGCCGCGCGCGGAGGTCAGGAAGTTGACCGCCCAGACGACCACGATGACCAGCACCAGGGCGAGGTCGCGCCCTCGCAGCACGGGCGATCCGGTCACCGGGTCACCAGCTCCAGCCCAGCTTGCGGTACAGCTTGGAGAGCACCCAGGCCGGACCTATGAGCAGGTACTTGAGGTCGGTGAAGAAGCTCGGCTTCTTGCCCTCGAATGCCTTGCTGTGACCGACGAACTGCGCGATCCAGGCCACCAGGAACACGCCCAGCGCCAGCTTGAACAGGCCAGCCGTACCCAGCGCATCGTGCAGGCCGCGGGTCAGCCAGGCCATCGCCACGAAGATCGCCAGCATGCCGAAGCCGATCGCCCGCGAGGCGCGGTAATAGAACATCCATGCTGCAAACATCGCCAGCGCGGCCCACAGCCCCTGGCGGAACAGCGTCCCGGGCACCGGCACGCACCACAGCAGGCCAATCACGCTCCACAGGATCAGCGGCACCGCGACCACGTGGATGGCCTGGTTGGCGGCGTTGCGGTGGTCCTCGGAATAGTGGGCGAACCAGTGGTCGATGGGGCGTTCGTGGTGTGCGTTCATGCGCTCTCCGTCGCGGGCATGCAGGGGCAGGATAGCCCTCAATCCACGGCAATGCCTGCCAGTTTCATCAGCGCCTCGGCGTACTTGGCGCGCGTTTTCTCGATGACCTCGGCCGGCAGCCTTGGGCCCGGCGCGGTCTTGTCCCAGGGAAGGGTTTCCAGGTAATCGCGCACGAACTGCTTGTCGTAGCTGGGCGGGCTGGTGCCCACCCGGTAGCCCTCCGCCGGCCAGTAGCGCGAGGAATCCGGGGTGAGTATTTCGTCCATCACATGCAGCGTGCCGTCGGCATCGGTGCCGAATTCGAACTTGGTGTCTGCCAGGATGATCCCGCGCTGCGCAGCATGATCGCGGGCGAACGCATACAGCGCCAGGGTTGCATCGCGCACCTGCTCCGCGCGTTCGCGCCCGACCAGGTTCACCGCCTGGGCGAAGTCGATGTTTTCGTCGTGGTCGCCGACCGCGGCCTTGGTCGACGGGGTGAAGATCGGTTCGTCGAGCTGCTGCGCCTGTTGCAGGCCTTGCGGCAGGCGGATGCCGCTGATTGCGCCGCTGCGCTGGTAATCCTTCCAGCCGCTGCCGATCACGTAGCCGCGGGCGATGCATTCGACCGGCACCGGGGTGAGCTTCTTCGTCACCACTGCGCGCTTCGCGTAAAGCGCGGTATCCACGCCTGCCGGCAGCACCGACGCCACCTCGGTCCCGGTCAGGTGGTTGTCGATGAGGTGCGCGGTCTTGCCGAACCAGAAATTGCTGATCTGGCAGAGCATCTCGCCCTTGCCGGGAATCGGGTCCGGCAGCACCACGTCGAAGGCGGAGAGGCGGTCGGTCGCCACCATCAGCAGGGTGCCATCGCCCAGGTCGAATACATCGCGCACCTTGCCGCGGTGGAGCAGGGCGAGGCCGGGCAGGTCGGACTGGAGCAGCGTGGTGGCCATGCGCGCACACGGTCGATGTCGGGGCCGACAGTTTACGGCCGCGTACGCCGACGGGCCCTGTAAACTGCGGGCATGACACGCTGGTACGGGAAATTCTTCGGATTCATCGCCGGCTGGCTGCTGTTGCGCCATCCTGCTGGCGGGTTGCTGGGCCTATTGATCGGCCATGCCTTCGATGCCGACTGGCTGAAGAGCACGCGCAACAATCCGTACCGCGTGTTCGGACTCACCGCGGAAGCCAGTGACGCCGAGGTCGACCTTGCCTATCGCCGGCTGATCAGCCAGTACCATCCGGACAAACTGGCGGGGGCTGCGCCCGAGTTGCAGCGGCAGGCAGACATGAAATCGCGCGAGATCAATACGGCCTACGACCGGATCAAGGCCAAACGAAAACAGGCCTGACCGCCCTTGCAGGCAGGCCAGGCCCGGCCGTTTCCGACGTGGGGTTCAGTGGATCAGAAGCGGTAGTTGACCGTCAGGCGGACGCTGCCGATATCGAAATCCTCGTCGCTGCGGCGGAAGTCGGTACCGTTGGCATTGACCAGGATGAAGGGACTGGTCGCCGGCGCGGCGCCGCGGGCAACCCGCACGCGGGTGTCCTCGTCCTCGAGACGGGTGCGCAGGTATTCCAGGCCCACCGAGAAGTTGTTCACGATCTTGCGTTCAACGCCGATACCAGCCTGGACGCCGCTTGCATCGCTGCTGTTGGTCAGGCCGCTGGAGCCGTCAAGGGTGAAGCTGTTGGCCGTATTGCTGGTCTCGAATTCGTTTTCGAGCCGACCCCGCACAGCGCCTGCAGTGACATAGCCCAACCAGTCGTTCTGCTGCCCGAAGGCCAAGCCGACACGGCCGCGGATGGCCGCGCTGGACGTCAGGTCACGGGTGAAGTAGTAGAACGCGGGCGTGACGCTGAAAGCGGAGACGCTGTCGCGGGCGTCATGGTTGGTGTACTCGCCGACAAGACCGAACACCAGGTTGCCCATCTGCCAGTCGTAACCCGCCCGCACGCCATACTCCATGCCACCGTTGTCTTCAAAGCAGCCGCCCGCTGGAGTCCTTGCAGCCGAGGCACCGCCGCAGAAGCCTGGCGCGAATGCGTCAGCACCCGTCGTCGTGCGAACCGTGTCGCCAAACGTGCCGTCCAGGTTGGTGTCGAACAGGATGGTGGCATCGTCCCCGCCACGCGGGTCGCTGTTGCCGAGGTTGCCGCCGACGTAGAAGCCCGACCACTTATTGGCGGAGTCTTCACCGGACTGCGCCAGCGCGGGACCGGCAAGGCCGGCGAGGGCGAGGGCCAGGAGGGATTGCTTGATCATTGGAATGTTCCTTGGATATGGGGGCGGATAGGCGCGGCTAGTTTCCAGTACGCGACCGGAGGCCTGCCGGATGCACGGTCACGGGATCGGCACCGCCCCGCCAAGCGCTAGAATCGGGGGGAGCCAAACCCTCGAAAGCATATGCAGCCCACCGTGATCGCCCCGTCCATCCTCTCCGCCAACTTCGCAAGACTGGGCGATGAAGTGGACGCCGTGCTCGCGGCGGGCGCGGACTGGGTGCATTTCGACGTGATGGACAACCATTACGTACCGAACCTGACCATCGGCCCGCTGGTGTGCGAAGCCCTGCGCAAGCACGGGGTAACGGCGCCGATCGACGTGCACCTGATGGTGGAGCCCGTGGACCGGATCATCCCGGACTTCGCCGCGGCCGGCGCCACCCACATCAGTTTCCACCCGGAGGCCAGCAAGCACGTCCATCGCAGCGTGCAGCTGATCAGGTCGCTGGGGTGCCAGGCCGGGCTGGTGTTCAACCCGGCCACGCCGCTGGACGTGCTGGAGCACATGCTGGGCGAGATCGACTACGTGCTGCTGATGTCGGTAAACCCGGGCTTTGGCGGCCAGGCCTTCATTCCCTCGACGCTGGACAAGCTGCGCGCCGTGCGGGCGATGATCGACGGAAGCGGCCGCCCGATCCGGCTGGAAATCGACGGCGGCGTCAAGCCGGACAACATTGCGGAGATCGCCCGCGCCGGCGCCGATACCTTCGTCGCCGGCAGCGCGATTTTCGGCGCGCCGGATTACACCGCGGTTGTTTCGGCGATGCAATCCGCGGTCGCCGCCGTTCGCTGAGTGCTCAGGCCAGGGCGTGGCGGGCAAAGAAAAGCCGACGCCGCGGGAGGGAGCGGCATCGGCTTGGGGAAAATGCGGGCTTCCTGCCCTTCCGTCATCCCTGCGATAGGCTCCCATCTTGCCGCCTGGCCGTGACAAGGCCGTGACAGCGCCATGAATGCGCGTGCAGATGTTTTCACGGCTGCGGGTTAGCCTGTTGCGCATGGAGACCACGCCCCGCTGGAGACTGATCCTCAACGGCAAGTCCGCTGGCGATGAGCCGCTGCGCGAGGCCGTGCTGCGCATGCGCGAGCAGGGCCCTCGCCTCGACGTACGGGTGACCTGGGAAGCAGGCGATGCCGAACGTTACGTGGCGGAGGCCATTGCAGACGGCGTGGATACGGTCATCGCCGCAGGTGGCGATGGCACCCTCAGCGAAGTGGCCACCACCTTGGCCCATCGCGACGAAGCGGCCAGCGCGCTGCCGTCGCTGGCGCTGGTGCCAATGGGGACCGCCAACGACTTCGCCAGCGCCGCGCTGATCCCGGTCGATGCCGGCGAGGCGCTCTCCCTCGTTGCGGCCCGGCCCGCGCAGCCCATCGACCTGCTGCATGTCGAGGCCAGCGATGGCGAGCATTGGGTGGCCAACCTGGCCAGTGGCGGTTTCGGCACCGAGGTCACCACCCAGACCCACGAGGGCCTGAAGTCGATGCTGGGCGGCCTTGCCTATGTGGTCACCGGCTTGTCCAGGCTGGCCAACATCGAACCGCAGCGCGCACGCGTCCGCGGCCCGGGGTTCGAGTGGGAAGGCGAGTTCATCGCCCTGGCACTCGGCAACGGGCGCCAGGCCGGCGGCGGCCAGGCCCTGTGCCCGCGCGCCTTGATCGATGACGGCCTGCTCGACCTCACCATCGTGCCGCCGCTGGAGAATGGCCTCATGGCCTCGCTCGGCACGGCGATGCTGGAAGGCAAGGAGGCCGCGCTCGAGCAGGCGGCGCTGCAGGTGCAGCTGCCATGGGTGGAGCTGGCTTCCGACCGGCCGCTGACCCTCAACCTGGACGGCGAGCCGGTGCAGGGCACGCGCTTCCGCGTCGAGTGCGTGCCGGGGCGCGTGCGCATGCACCTGCCGGCGGATTGCCCGCTGCTCGCCAATCCGGCTAAAGTCGCGCCATGAACCGGGCGATTCCGTCTTTCGAGCAGGGTTGGCGATGGTGGCGAGGTTGCGCCGCCCCGGTCATCCGCATGCTCTTGAAGGACGCTCCGCTTGAATACCCACATCCCGAACTGGCCCGACCGGTTCCCGACCGACACGTTCCAGCAGCAGGTCGCTGACGGATACACCCTGGTCCCCGTGGTGCGCGAGGTGCTGTCCGACCTCGACACGCCGCTGTCGGTGTACCTGAAACTGGCTGACGGCCCGCACACCTACCTGTTCGAATCGGTCGAGGGCGGCGAACGCTTTGGCCGCTACTCGATCATCGGCCTGCCCGCGCGGCGGGTCTACGAGTTCCGCGGCCACACCCTGGAGGTCCGCGAGCACGGCGAGGTGGTCGAAACCCGCGAGGTCGCCGATCCGCTCGCCGAAGTCGAGCGCCTGCGCGGCGAATACAGGGTGCCGAAACTCGATGGCCTGCCCGGCTTCACCGGCGGGCTGGTGGGCTGGTTCGGCTTCGAGTGCATCGAATACATTGAGAAAAGGCTGGTCGACCCGCGGCTGCGCGCCAACCCGAAGCCAGACGAACTCGGCACGCCCGACATCCTGCTGATGCTCAGCGATGAGCTGGCGGTGTTCGACAACCTCAAGGGCCGGCTCTACCTCATCGTCCACGCCGACCCGCGCGAGCCACAGGCGTGGGCACGCGCGAACCGCCGCCTGGATGCGCTGGTGCATCGCCTGCGCCATGGCGGCGCGCCGTATCCGGAAACCCTGCGCCCGGCCGCCATCGACGAGTCGGATTTCCGCTCCAGCTTCAGCCGCGAGGAGTACCACGCGGTGGTGCGCAAGGCGCAGGAATACATCCGCGCCGGCGACATCTTCCAGGTCGTGCCATCGCAGCGCCTCAGCGTGCCCTTCAGCGCGCGCCCGGTGGATGTGTACCGCGCGCTGCGCGCGCTGAATCCCTCGCCGTACATGTATTTCCTCGATACCGGATCCACCCAGGTGGTCGGCTCTTCGCCGGAGATCCTGGCGCGCCTGCAGCATGACGCGCACGGCAAGGGCACCGTCACCGTGCGCCCGATCGCCGGTACCCGGCCGCGCGGCAAGACGGTCGATGAAGACAACGCGCTGGAAGCCGAACTGCTGGCAGACCCGAAGGAGCGCGCCGAACACCTGATGCTGATCGACCTCGGCCGCAACGACGTCGGCCGCATCAGCGAGCCTGGCAGCGTGCAGGTCGGCGAGCAGTTCGTGATCGAACGCTACAGCCACGTCATGCACATCGTCAGCGAAGTCACCGGCACCTTGAAAGCCGGCCTCAGCTACGCCGATGTGCTGCGCGCCACGTTTCCCGCCGGCACCGTCAGCGGCGCGCCGAAGATCCGCGCGCTGGAAGTCATCCGCGAACTGGAACCGGTCAGGCGCAACGTGTATTCCGGCGCGGTCGGATACATCGGCTGGCATGGCGATGCCGACACCGCCATCGCCATCCGCACCGCGGTGATCCAGGATGGGCGCCTGCACGTGCAGGCCGGCGGCGGCGTGGTCTACGACTCCGATCCGGACGCCGAATGGCAGGAGACGATGAACAAGGGCCGCGCGCTGTTCCGCGCGGTGGCCGAAGCGGCGAGGGGACTTTGACATGCTGCTGATGATCGACAACTACGACAGCTTCACCTACAACCTCGTGCAGTACCTGCAGGCGCTGGGCGCGGACGTGCGGGTCGAGCGCAACGATGCGCTGACGGTGGACCAGGTAGAGAAGCTCGCCCCGGAGCGCATCGTGATCTCGCCAGGACCGTGCACGCCGAACGAGGCAGGCGTTTCGATGGCGCTGATCGAGCGCATGGGCGCCACCACGCCGATCCTGGGCGTGTGCCTGGGCCACCAGAGCATGGGGCAGGTCTACGGCGGCGACGTGATCCGCGCCGGCCGGATCATGCACGGCAAGACCTCGCGCATCCGCCACGAGGGCAAGGGCGTGTTCGCGGGATTGCCCGATGCTTACGAGGCCACGCGCTATCACTCGCTGGTGGTGGACAAGACCACGCTGCCGGCGTGCCTGGAAGTCACCGCGTGGACCGAGAACCACGACGGCTCGATGGAGGAGATCATGGGCCTGCGCCATCGGGAGTTTCCGGTGGAAGGCGTGCAGTTCCATCCCGAATCCATCCTGACCCAGCACGGCCACGCGCTGCTCAGGAATTTCCTCACCAACCCATGACCGACATGACCTTTACCCCGCAACAGGCGCTGCAACGCACCATCGAACACCGCGAGATCTTCTTCGACGAAATGGTCGACCTGATGCGCCAGGTCATGCGCGGCGAGGTGTCGCCTTCCATGACCGCCGCCATCCTCACTGGCCTGCGGGTGAAGAAGGAAACGGTGGGCGAGATCGCGGCAGCGGCATCGGTGCTGCGCGAATTCTCGCTACCGGTGGCAGTGGCGGACCGCACCCACCTGGTCGACATCGTCGGCACCGGCGGCGATGGCGCGCACACCTTCAACATTTCCACCGCGTCGATGTTCGTGGTTGCTGCCGCCGGTGCGAAAGTCGCCAAGCACGGCAACCGCAGCGTGTCGTCCATGTCGGGCAGCGCCGACGTGCTGGAGGCGCTTGGTGCCAACATCGAGCTGCAGCCCGAGCAGGTGGCGGCGTGCATCGAGCGCGCCGGGATCGGTTTCATGTATGCGCCGGTGCATCACCCCGCGATGAAGGTAGTGGCACCGGTGCGCCGGGAAATGGGCGTGCGCACGCTGTTCAACATCCTCGGCCCGCTGACCAACCCGGCGGGCGCGCCCAACATCCTGATGGGGGTATTCCATCCGGACCTGGTCGGCATCCAGGTGCGCGTGCTGCAGGAACTCGGCGCCGAGCGCGCGCTGGTGGTGTGGGGCCGCGACGGCATGGACGAACTCTCGCTGGGCGCGGCCACCCTGGTCGGTGAATTGCGCGACGGCAAGGTGCGCGAGTACGAATTGCATCCCGAGGACTTCGGCATGGCGATGGCGCACAGCCGCAACCTGCGCGTGGCCAATGCCGCCGAGTCGATGGACCTGCTGCAGCAGGCGCTGGACGACCGAGACTGCCTGGCGCGCGAGATCGTGGCCTACAACGCAGGCGCGGCGCTGTACGTGGCCGGGGTCGCGGACGACATTACCGACGGCATCCTGCAAGCGCGCGCAGCGATCCAGTCCGGCGCCGCGCGGGCCAAACTGGACGAGTACGTGCGCACCACCCGCGCGCTGGACCTGCAGGCATGACCATCGCCCATGCGCGGGCCGGCGCCGCGGTGCGGCGTGGTATGTTCGAACGCTGATCGCAGCAAGGCCCGGAGCCGTTTTCGCATGTGTCCAAGCAAGATCCCCGATGGCCAGCGGCGGGGCTGGATCATCCCCATCGGCGGGGCCGAGGACAAGGAAAGCCGGCGGCGCATCCTCAAGCGTTTCGTGCAGCTGTGCGGCGGCCGCGACGCGCGCATCGTGATCATTCCCACCGCAAGCCGGCTGGCGGACACGGGCGCGCGCTACGAAGACCTGTTTGAACGGCTGGAAAGCGGCAGCGCCGTGTCCATCGATTTCCAGACGCGCGAGGACGGGGAGCGCGAGGAGTACCTTCGCGCCCTCGAGATGGCGACCGGCGTGTTCTTCACCGGCGGCAACCAGCTGCGCATCACCACCATCATGGGCGGCACCAGCGCGGCGAAGCTCATCCGCGGCGGCAACGCGCGTGGCATGCACGTGGCAGGCACCAGTGCCGGGGCGAGCATCCTGTCCGAGCACATGATCGCGTTCGGCAAGGAAGGCAGTTCGCCGCGTGCGGGCAGCGTTCGCCTGGCGCCGGGCCTGGGCCTGACCAACCGCTTCATCATCGACCAGCATTTCCGCCAGCGCGACCGCCTTGGCCGCCTCACCGCGGCGCTCGCCTACAACCCGTTCGCGATCGGCATTGGCCTGGACGAGGACACAGCGGCCTTCATCGGCCCGGACAACACCCTGGAAGTGGAAGGGAGCGGCGCGATCACCGTGGTCGACGCGGGCGCAATGACGTTCTCGTCCATGGCCGACGTGCGCCAGACCGAGGGCGTCTGCCTGCTGGGACTGACAGTTCACATCCTGACCGCGGGCGCCACCTTCAACCTGCATTCGCGGCAGGCCTCTCCAGGCCGCCTGGCCACGGAAAAGACGTGACGCGGCACACCACCAACCGGGCAGAGGGCTCGATGCGCATCCTCAATCGCAATGTCTACGTGGGACCCTCGCAGTATGCGAAGTTCCCGGTCATTCGCCTGGAGCTCGACCTGGGTGCGCTGGAGCAATGGCCCACTGCAAGACTCGGCGCCGGCTTCATCGATGCGCTGATCGACGCGCTACCGGGCCTTGCCGAGCATGGTTGCTCGTATCGCGAAGCGGGCGGCTTCGTGCGGCGCATGCGCGAGGGCGAGGGTACGTGGCTTGGCCACGTGCTCGAGCACGTGGCCATCGAACTGCAGAACGTGGCCGGCGAGGACGTGACCTTCGGCAGGACACGCAGCATTTCCGACGACCGGCCCGGTGTTTACACGGTGGTCTACGAGTACGCGCAGAAGGAGGAGGGCATCGCCGCCGGCGAACTTGCGTTGAAGCTGCTGGATTCGCTGCTGCCCGCCGAGCTGCGCACTGCCACCGCGAACGACTGGGATTGGAATACCGAGCGCGACGCGTTCATCCGCTATGCGCAGAAGCGCGCGCTGGGGCCATCGACCATGTCGCTGGTGCGGGCCGCCGAGGAGCGCGGCATCCCCTGGCTGCGGATCAACCAGCAGTCGCTGGTGCAGCTGGGCCACGGCAAGTACCAGCAGCGCATCCAGGCCACGGTCACCGGGCGCACCCCGCACATCGCGGTGGAACTGGCCAGCGACAAGGACGAGACCAACAAGATCCTGGCCTCGCTCGGACTGCCAGTGCCACGCCAGGAATTGGTGGACAGCCAGACCGATGCGCTCAAGGCTGCCCGCAAGCTGGGCGGGCCGGTGGTGCTGAAGCCGTACAACGGCAACCACGGGCGCGGCATCACCATCAACATCACCGACGACCACGACATCCGCGCGGCGTTCGTGGCGGCGCAGGAACATTCGCTTTCGGTGATCGTGGAAACCTTTGTCCCGGGCGACGACCACCGCCTGCTGGTGGTCAACGGCGAGCTGATCGCCGCGACCCGGCGCACGCCGGGCCACGTGGTGGGTGATGGCCGGCGCACGGTGGCGGAGCTGGTGGAGATCGTCAACCAGGATCCGCGCCGCGGCGTGGGCCATGAAAAGGTGCTGACACGGATCGTGCTGGACCGCGAGGCCGCAATGATGCTGGAACGCATCGGCATGACCGCCGATTCGGTCCCGCCCGCGGGCAACATCGTGTACCTGCGTTCCACCGCCAACCTGTCCACCGGCGGCACCGCCACCGACGTCACCGACATCATCCACCCCGACAACCGGGCCATGGCCGAACGCGCGGTGCGCGCCATCGGGCTCGATGTCGGCGGCGTGGACTTCATCAGCACCAACATCGCCGAGAGCTACCGTCGCGTGGGCGGCGGCATCTGCGAGGTCAACGCCGCGCCTGGTTTCCGCATGCACATCGCGCCCAGCGAAGGCACCCCGCGCGATGCCGCCGGGCCCGTGCTCGACATGCTGTTCCCGGCGGGAACGCCGTCGCGGGTGCCGATCGCCGCGGTCACCGGCACCAACGGCAAGACCACCACCGCGCGCATGCTGGCCCACATCGCCAAGATGGCGGGCTACACGCCGGGACTGACCACCACCGACGGCGTGTACATCGACGGCCAGCGCACGGTCGAGGGCGACATGACCGGGCCGGTGTCCGCGCGCATGGTGCTGAGCGATCCGCAGATCGACCTGGCCGTGCTGGAGACCGCGCGCGGCGGCCTGCTGCGTTCCGGCATGGGCGTGGCGGAGGTGGACGTGGGCGCGGTGATCAACGTCGCCTCCGACCACCTCGGCCTGAAGGGCATCGACACCCTGGAACAACTGGCGGAGATCAAGCGGATCGTGGTCGAAGTGGCGCGCGACTGCGCCGTGCTCAACGCGGACGATCCCATCGTGCTGAAGATGTCGGCCTATACCGACGCCAAGGTGATCTGCTACGTCACCATGAACCCCTCGCACCCGCTGGTGCGCGAGCACATCCGTGCCGGTGGCCGTGCCTGCGCGCTGGAAGGCGGCGTCAACGGCCACATGATCACGTTGTACGACAAGGGCAGCCACATCCCGCTGGTATGGACCCACCTGGTGCCGGCCACGATGGAAGGCCGCGCCCTGCACAACGTGCAGAACGCCATGGTCGCGGCGGCGATGGCGTTCTCGCTGGGCATCAAGCTTGACGCGATCCGCCATGGCCTGCGCACCTTCGACACCACCTTCTTCCAGGCCCCGGGCCGGATGAACGTCTACAACGAGCATCCGTTCAAGGTGCTGATGGACTACGGCCACAACGCCCACGCGGTCGGCGTGATGGCCGACCTGGTGCAGCGCCTGGACGTGCAGGGGCGCCGCATCGTGGTGCTGGCCGGCCCGGGCGACCGCCGCGACGAAGACCTGTGCGCGATCGCGGGCAAGGTCGCCGGCAAGTTCGACCACTACGTCTGCCGTCGCGACGACGGCCTGCGCGGACGCGACGGCGACGAAGTGCCGCGGATCATGGCCAAGGCCCTGCGCGATGCCGGCGTGGCCGCGGATGCGATCAGCCAGATCCCCGACGAGCAGCAAGCGGTGGACGCCGCCCTGCGCATGGCCGGCCCCGGTGACCTGGTACTGGTGTTCGCCGATGCGTTGACCCGGACCTGGAAGCAGATCATCCGCTTCAAGGTCGACGGCGAGGTGCCGAAGGCGGCGCTGCGCGCCGAGGTGCCCGTGCTCGAGACCAACATGGACGAACGCCTGGTGGCGGCGATGGAAGGCGTGGTCCGCGACGAACGCGGCCTGCGTTTCGAGCGCGAACAAAGCGATTGATGCGGTCGCCAGCGTGAACGTACCGTTCGAGGACTCGCGCCGGCTGACCGGCGCCAACCTGTATTTCGATGGTCCCGGCGTCGCGCTGGAAAGCGCGCGCGGCCTCGTCTTCGATGTCGCCACGCTGCAGCGCTGGCGAGACAACATCGACCGCCTGCGCACGGCGCTGGGCTGGCCGCCGGGCGAAGTGTTCGTGCGCCAGCATCCCAGCGGCGCGTCGCTCGCCTTCCGCGCGCCGATCGACCAGCTGTATACCGCGGTCGAAGCCAACGAGTGGGCGTGGCATGCCGCGCTTGGTTCGCGCGCCGGCGATGCCGCAATGCCCGAGAGCGACCCGCCGCGCCCGCACGCCGCGCATTTCGATGACGACGCGGCGCTGCTGCAATTGCAGGCGCTGGCGCGCGCGGAGGCCAAGCCGGAGCTGCTTGCCCTGATCGACGCCGCCAGGGCGCGTGGCGTTCCTGCACATGCGGACGATGAGGCGTTGTCGATCGGCGAGGGCGCGTCTTCGCGAACCTGGCCGCTTGACTGTTTGCCCGCCGCCGATGCCGTGCCATGGGCCGAATTGCATGCAATCCGGAAGGCCGTGGTCACCGGGTCCAACGGCAAGACCACCACTGTGCGCCTGCTCGCGGCGATGCTGCGCGAACACGGATTGCGCAGCGGCTACAGCAGCACCGATGGCCTGGTGGTGGATGGCGACAACATCGATGCCGGCGACTTCTCGGGTCCGGTCGGCGCACGCACCGTGCTGCGCCATCCACGCGTGCAGGCAGCGGTGCTGGAAACCGCGCGCGGCGGCCTGTTGCGGCGCGGGCTGGTGGTCGACGATGCGCGCGTGGCGGTGGTGACCAATGTCAGCGCCGACCACTTCGGCGAGTACGGCATCCACACCCTGGAGGACATCGCGGGAGTGAAGCTGGTGGTGGCCAAGGCACTCGCGCCCGATGGCGTGCTGGTCCTGAACGCCGACGATGCACAACTGGTGCAACGCGCCGACACCGTGCCGGCCATGCGCATGGGCTGGTTTGCACTGGACCTCGCCACCGCGAGCGCGCGTTCGTCGCTCGCCTGCGGCATGCGCGACGGCCACCTGTGGCTCGCGGTCGACGGCAGCGAACACGACCTCGGCGCCATCCAGGCCATGCCGCTCGCCCTCGGTGGCAGTGCGCGCTACAACATCGGCAACCTCGCCGCGGCGGCGCTGGCGGCGTGGGTACTCGGCATCGCGGCGGGCGACATCGCGAGGGTGCTGGCCCGGTTCGGCGGAGCTGCAGGCGACAACCCCGGGCGCCTGCAGCGCTGGATCCTTGGGCATGATGCGCGGGCGGTGCAGGTGCTGCTGGACTACGCGCACAATCCCGATGGCCTGCGCGGCCTGTTGCAGGTCGCCGCCGGACTGCGCGATGGCGGGCGGCTGGGACTGGTCCTGGGCCAGGCCGGCAACCGCGAGGATGTGGCCATCCGCGAGCTAGCCGAGGTTGCCGCGGAGGCGCAGCCAGACCGCATCTGGCTGAAGGATATCGCGGGCGACTACCTGCGCGGTCGTGCGCGCGGCGAGATCGCGGCCATCCTGTTCGGCGCCCTGCGCTCCGCCGGCATCCCCGCCGCTGCCTTGCCTGTCTGCCTGGACGAAGTGGAAGCCGCGCAAGAAGCGCTGCGCTGGGCGCGTCCCGGTGACCTGCTGGTGCTGCCGATCCACGAGCCCGTCGCGCGTGACGCGGTGGTGGCGCTGCTGGATCGCTTGCATGCATCTGGCTGGCGCGCCGGCGAGTCCTTGCCGGCGCAGCCGTGATCCCCCTCGGGGCGGCCTCGCTTAAAATCCACGCCTTCCCCAAGCCGTCCGGCGAATGTGAGCGAACCGATGCATGACATCCTGAAGCGCATCCTGGCGCGCAAGGCCGAGGAAGTGGCCGAACGCCGAGTGCGCACGCCGCTCGCCGAATTGGCCGCGCGCAGTGCCGATGCGCCGCCTGCACGCGGATTCGCGGAAGCGGTGGCATCCCGCGTTTCGCGCGGAGAGGCGGCCGTCATCGCCGAGGTGAAGAAGGCCAGCCCGTCCAAGGGCGTGATCCGCGCCGACTTCGATCCCGCGGCGATCGCACGCAGTTACCAGGCGGGTGGCGCGGCCTGCCTGTCGGTGCTGACCGACGTGGATTTCTTCCAGGGCAGCGACGCCTACCTGCTCGCCGCACGCGCGGCCTGCACGCTGCCGGTGCTGCGCAAGGACTTCATCGTCGATGCCTACCAGGTGCACGAGGCGCGCGTGCTGGGCGCGGACTGCGTGCTGCTGATCGCAGCCGCGCTGGACGATGGCCAGCTCGGTGAGTTCGCCTACCTGGCCGACCAGCTCGGCATGGACGTGCTGGTGGAAGTGCATGACCTGGATGAACTCGAGCGCGTGTTGCCCGTTCCGGCGCGCCTGCTGGGCATCAACAACCGCAACCTGCGCACGTTCGAAGTGTCGCTGGATACCACGCTTGCATTGAAGGATGCGGTGCCGAACGACCGCATCCTTGTGACCGAGAGCGGGATCCTGGCACCCGCCGATGTCGCCCTGATGCGCAGCGCGGGCGTGCATGCCTTCCTGGTCGGCGAAGCCTTCATGCGCCAGCCGGACCCGGGCGTCGCGCTGCGCCAGTTGTTCACGGCATGAGCGCGAGCGGATCCCAGGCCGCATTCCCGCCGCCGTCGGAAAACGCACCGCTGGTGGTCTTCGATTTCGACCACACCCTGTACGACGGCGATTCGGGCAGCCACCTGTTCCGCTGGCTGATCGAGCGCGCGTGGTGGCGGCGCCTGCTGGCCGTGCTGGTGGCGCCGCTGGCGGGTCCGATGATCGCGTTCCTGCCCACGCGTCGCGCCGGAATCTCCGCGTTCGTGTGGGTGGGTACCATCGGATTGCATCGCAGGCGCGATCTCGACGACCTCATCGACCGTTACGTGGACGGCCATGTCGACGTGCTCAAGGCGCACCTGCTGCCGATCGCGCTCGACGTGCTGCATCGGCACCGGCTGGCCGGCGACCGCGTGGTGGTCGCGACCGGCGCGCCGCCCGAACTCGCCCGCGCTATCCTCGCCTTCGTCGCCCACGCGGACGTGCCGGTGGTGGGCACCCTGGTCGGCCCGAAATTCGGTGCCATCGGCGCGCTGCGCCATTGCCACAACCAGATGAAGATGACCATGCTGCGAGAGGCCGGGCATGTGCAGCCCGTGGCCATCGCCTATAGCGACAGCAGCGCGGACCTGCCGCTGTTGCAGGCGGCGCAGGCACCGGTGGTGGTGAATCCGAAGGCGGACCAGGTCGAGATGTTCCGGAAGACGTTGCCGGCGGGGACACCGTTGCTCAACTGGGGTTGCGCCGACCGGGCCGGCGATCCCGTTGGCCCGCCGCCCGCCTGACCTGGGTCAGGCTGCGCCGAGGCGCTTGACGAAACGCACGGTGCCATCGCTGTACCCGCAGGCGCGATAGAGCGCGTGTGCCTCGGTCCGCTGCGAGCCGCTGGAGAGTTCGATCCGCGCGGCACCGCCGCCTCGGGCGCGGCGCTCGGCTTCCTTCAGCAATTGCCGGCCGATGCCCAGGCCTTGCGCGGTCGGCGTGACCACCAGCGCGGTGACCCGGCAGGTGGTGGTGCCCAGCGGCAGGTAGTACATGAAGTCGAGGGCGATCAGGCCGCACACCACGCCATCGCGACGCGCCACCACCAGGGCCTGGCGCTCGTTCGCAGCAATCGCGTGGATGCGCTCCAGGGCGTCGTCGGTTTCGCAGGGATAGCCCAGGTCGCACAGCAGGCGCGCCACATCGTCGGCATCCGCGTGCACTGCGTTGCGCAGGTCGAACCCCAGTGGATGGTGGCCGCTCGCGAACGCGCGGCTCATGGCTCCAGGCTCGTCGTTGGATCCAATGCGGCGGGCTCAGCGCGTCCCGAACACGACCACGGTCTTGCCGCGGGCGGTCAACTTGCCGTCTTCCTGCAATTTCTTGAGCACGCGACCCGCCATTTCACGCGAGCAGCCGACAAGTCGCGCCAGTTCCTGGCGGGACACGCGCAGCTGCGTGCCCTGCGGGTGGGTCATGGCTTCGGGTTCCTTGGCCAGGTCGAACAGGGTGCCGTAGATGCGGTCGCTGACATCGAGGAAGGCCAACCGGCCTGCCTTGCGGCTGGTGTGCAGCAGGCGCTGGCTGATCTGCGCGCCCATCGAATACAGCAGGCGCGAGGCATCGCTGGCCTGGGTGGTCAGCAGCCCCTGCAGGCGCTCGTAGCTGATCTCGGCGAGTTCGCAGGCGGTGCGGGTGCGCAGGGCCACGCCACGCTGCGTGGTCTCGACGAACAGCCCCATCTCGCCGACGAACTCGCCAGGCCCGATGTAGCCCAGCACCAGCTCGCGGCCGTCTTCCTCGCCGGCGATGATGCTGACCGAGCCCGACAGGATGTAATACAGGGTGCTGGCCGGGTCGCCGGGCCGGAACACGTCGCTTCGCGCCGGGTAACGGCGGCGATGGCAATGGGCGATGAAACGGTCGATCGTGGCCGCATCAGCGCCCAATGGATTGGCGATGCGGGCCATGATGGGCTTGGCGAAGGTGGAGCTCATGGGATGGCCCTGGGGGATTTGCCCCCAGCTTAGGCCGATCCATCCTGCCGGGCAATCGCCGCCCGGCGCGGCCCCGCGCTTTGCCGCATAATCGCGGCCCTGTTCGTGCCTCCCGGAACTCCCCGCCGTGGTCAAACCGCTGCCGCGCCTGAAGCTGCAAGGCTTCAACAACCTCACCAAGTCGCTGAGCTTCAACATCTACGACGTGTGCTACGCGGCGTCGGAAGACGAGCGCCAGCGCTACATCGAGTACATCGACGAGGAATACAACGCCGATCGGCTGACCCAGATCCTCACGGACGTGGCGGAGATCATCGGCGCCAACATCCTCAACATCGCTCGCCAGGACTACGATCCGCAGGGCGCCTCGGTGACGATCCTGATTTCCGAACAGCCGGTGGTCGACAAGGCCGATGCCAAGGGCGTGATTTCCGAGGCCGTGGTCGCCCACCTCGACAAGTCGCACATCACCGTGCACACCTATCCGGAGACGCACCCGGACAACGGCATCGCCACCTTCCGCGCGGACATCGACGTGTCCACCTGCGGGGTGATCTCGCCGCTGAAGGCATTGAACTACCTGATCGAGTCGCTGGAGAGCGACATCGTGGTGATGGACTACCGCGTGCGCGGCTTCACCCGCGACGTGAAGGGCCGCAAGCACTACATCGACCATAAGATCAACTCGATCCAGGACTACCTGGCCAAGAACGTGCGCGCGCGCTACGAAATGCTCGACGTCAACGTCTACCAGGAAAACATCTTCCACACCAAGATGCACATGAAGGAATTCGACCTCGACAATTACCTGTTCGAGGAGAAGGCCCGCAACCTGTCGTTCAAGGAGCGGATGAAGATCGAAGCGCGCCTGCGCCGCGAGATCGAAGAGCTCTACCACGGCCGCAACCTGATCGACTGATCCGGGCGATCCATGGCACTGGAGAAGCCGGCGCAAGCCGGCTTTTTCGTGGGTGCGAGATTGCCCGGCGCGCCAGCCCCGCGCACTCAGCCCACGCCGATCCTCGCCTGCAGGCCCAGCGCGGCGACCACCAGCAACATTGCTTCCTCGTCGGCCTCGCGGGTGATCCAGCCGGCCACGGTGTCCTCGCCGGTTTCCAGGGTCCACAGGCTGTAGTGGCGCTCGCGCAACTGGGCGAAGGCAAGCTTCAGCAGGCGCACCGGATCGGGCAGGGAGTCGGCCTCGTCGTCGAGCTCCCAGTCGATGTGCAGGCGCCAGCGCGAGGCCAGTTCGTCCAGCGCTTCCATCATGCCTTGTGCATCGTCGTCAGCCACGCGGAAGCCGGCCCGCCAGTCGATGGCCTGCAGCAAGAGTTCGCCGATGTCGGCGTCGTCGCCGCCTTCCGCGAAGGCGTGCTGGAAGCCGCGGAACTGATGGAGCGCGGCTTCGTCGTCATCGGGATTGACCAGCAGCAGGAACTGCCAGGCGATGACTTCGGGGGTGTCGTCTTCGTCGATGCCCTGGCGGCCGTCGAAGGCGTGGTCGAAGTTGTCGTCGGGGTCGTATTCGTGGGCGGCCATCGGGCGCCTCCTGCTGCTGCGCGGCTGCTACAGGCGCGCAGCATACGACCGCGGCGCGGGGCGCGGCGTCGGCAGCCGTAGAATGACGGCCCATCGATCCGGCCCTGCGGCCACGGACCCGCCATGGCCGCCAACGCCACCATCCTCAAGGCCGAGTTGCAGGTCACCGACCTCGACCGCCACTACTACGCCAGCCACGCATTGACGCTGGCCCAGCACCCATCGGAAACGGACACCCGCCTGCTGGTGCGACTGCTCGCCTTCGCGCTGCATGCCGACGAGCGCCTGGAGTTCGGCCGCGGCCTGAGCGACGAGGACGAGCCGGCGCTGTGGCGTCGCGCCTACAGCGGCGTGATCGAGCAGTGGATCGAGCTCGGCCAGCCGGACGAAGCCCGGCTGCGCAAGGCCAGTGGCCGCTCCGAACAAGTGGTCGTGGTCGGCTATGGCGGGCAGGCGGCGGAGTCCTGGTGGAAGCGCAACGCCGCGGCGCTGGGGCGCCTGCGCAACCTCAGCGTGGTCGAATTCGACGATGCAGGTCTCGAAGAGGCGGCAAGCTTGCTGACGCGGGGCATGCGGGTGACCGCGATGATCCAGGACGGCGAGCTGCAACTGATGGATGCCGACCGCAGCGTTGTGCTGCAGCCGCGCTGGCGCATGCGCGACGGGACCCTCACCCCGGCCTGACCGCGCCTCAGAGGCGGTAGGCCACCGTCTTCATCAGCTTCGAGGCCGCGGCCATCATCATCGGCACCGGTTGCGGCAGGACGCGGGCCCCGGCGGCCTCTGCGTGCTCGGCGTGGCGGGCCTCGTCGGCCTGCATCGTGCGCAGGATGGCGCGGCTGCGAAGGTCGGCGTCCGGCAGGTTCTGCAGGTGCTCGCCAAGGTGGGCCTCGACCTGGCGTTCGGTCTCGACCACGAAGCCGAGGTTCCAGCCGTCGCCGCGCAATCCCGCCAACGCGCCGATCGCATAGCTGCCGGCGTACCACAGCGGGTTGAGCAGGCTCGGCCCGCTGTCCAGCTCGCGCAGTCGCTGGCCGCACCAGGCCAGGTGGTCGGTTTCCTCCTGCGCCGCGGCCAGCAGCTGGTCGCGGGTGGCCTGGTCGCGGGCAACCGCGGCCTGGCCGAGGTACAGGGCCTGCGCGCAGACTTCGCCAACGTGGTTGATCCGCATCAGGCCCGCGGCGTGGCGGCGCTCGGCATCGCCGAGGACCACGTCGGCCTCGCCATCCCCGGGGTTGGCGCGTTCGGAGCGGGCGTCGCCGAACACCGTGGACAGGGCGTTCTGGGTGGCATCCAGCAGTCGGTCGAGCGGGCTGAGGGCGCGGTTGGGCATGCCGCATTCTAGGCCGGCGCGCAGTTCGTTGGCAGGGCCGGCTTGCACCGGGCTTGCCCGGCGGGCTATGATTCCGCTTCTGTCTCGCCCGTCCACCGGCGCGGCAATGAAAACGCGAGGCGCCCTTCCGCCGGCCACCGGCCAGGAACCAGCCCGACCATGCACCCCGTAGAAGAGTTCTCATGAAGACTTTCATCGCCAAGAACGAGACCGTCCAGCGCGACTGGTACGTCGTGGACGCCGAGGGCAAGACCCTGGGACGTCTGGCCGCAGCACTGGCGTATCGCCTGCGCGGCAAGCACAAACCCGTATTCACCCCGCACGTCGATACCGGCGATTACCTCGTGGTCATCAACGCCGAGAAGATCGTGGTGACCGGCAAGAAGCTGCAGGACAAGCTGTACCACCGGTTCACCGGTTACGTCGGCAACCTGAAGACTGAGAATCTGGCCCAAGCGCTGGATCGCCACCCCGAGCGCGTGATCGAGATCGCGGTCAAGGGCATGCTGCCGAAGAACACCCTGGGCCGCGCGATGTACCGCAAGCTCAAGGTCTACAAGGGCTCCGAACACCCGCACGCTGCTCAGCAGCCGCAGACGCTGGACATCTGACCATGGCAATCGCATCCAACAAGGGCCCGTCCCAGAATTACGGCACCGGCCGCCGCAAGTCCTCCGTCGCCCGCGTGTTCCTGCGCAAGGGCACCGGCACCATCACCGTCAACGAGCGTCCGCTGGACGAGTTCTTCGGCCGCGAGACCGCGCGCATGATCGTGCGCCAGCCGCTGGAGCTGACCAAGCACACGGAGACCTTCGACATCATGGTCACCACCACCGGTGGCGGCACCACGGGCCAGGCCGGCGCGATCCGCCTCGGCATTTCCCGTGCGCTGGTCGAGTACGACGAGACCCTGAAGAACGACCTGCGCAAGGCCGGGTTCATGACCCGCGACGCGCGCGAAGTCGAGCGCAAGAAGGTCGGCCTGCACAAGGCACGTCGCGCCACCCAGTTCTCCAAGCGTTAATTGCTGTCGATGCCGGCGCTTGCGCCGGCGTTATAATCCGTCCCATAGCCCCGTCGCCAAGCGGTAAGGCATCTGCCTCTGACGCAGACATTCGGTGGTTCGAATCCATCCGGGGCTGCCAGTTCGAACCGAAACCCGCCGCACGGCGGGTTTCGTGTTTTTGCAGGACGCGCCGCCTGGGGCGATGCGACAATCCCGTGTTCCGTGGAGACGAAGATGGTCGCCAGTTTCCCCGCCCCGCAAACCCCGCCCGACGCGCTGCAGACCGCGCTGCACGCACGCGGCTACGCAGTGCTGGGCCCCGCCCCCGTGGCCGCGCTGGCGGGCCTCCCGCTGGATGCGCTGATGGCGCTGGTGCCCAGCTGGGACGACCTGCGCCAGGACATGTACCTGAAAGACGGCGGCAACTACCGCAAGCGGCGCCATTCCTGTTTCGTCGCCGAGGCCGGCGCCCTGCTCCAGGTCCCGCACCGCATGCATTGGCAGTCGGAGGACTACAACGCGCTGCATGGCGGCATGGAGCGCTGGTTCGAGCCGATCGAGGCCACGGTTGCGTCAAGCGACGCGTGGTCACAGCTGCTGCTGTCTCTTGCCGATGTCTGTTCAGCGCGCAAGCCGGTGCCGCGCTGGTTCATCGAAGCCCACCAGTTCCGCATCGACACCCGTGACGGGATCGGCCGGCCGACGCCGGAAGGCGCGCACCGTGATGGCGTGGATTTCGTCGCGGTATTCCTGATCGCCCGGCATGCGATCAAGGGCGGCGAAACCCGGGTCTTCGAGGCCAACGGTCCGGATGGCCAGCGCTTCACCCTCACGGAGCCGTGGTCGCTGCTGCTGCTCGACGACGCACGCATGATCCACGAATCCACGCCGATCCAGCCGCTGGACGACTACGGCTGGCGCGACACGTTGGTGCTGACCTTCCGCGCCAACGGGTTCCAGGGCGACGAAGCGGGCTGAGACTCGCGGGCCGCAGTCACTCTGGGGCAGTGCACCGCCGGACACGCCGTGAATACGTCCTTGTAGGCGTGTCGGCGACATCCATGTCGCCGACAGTCCGGCGGCACACCACCCCGAAGTGCCTGCGACGTCGAAGGTTGAAGGCTTGTTCGGCAGAGCGTCCAGCGAGCTGACTGCGACCGCTCGGAACCAGGAGGCTCTCGAAATATCCGCGCCGGTACAATGGGCCATCGCGCACGGCGCGCATCCATCCGAGGTCGCAATGAAACTGGGTTCACTCAAGGAAGGCGGGCGCGACGGCACCCTGGTCGTGGTGGCGCGCGACCTCACCAAGGCCGTGCGCGCGACCGGCATCGCGCCGACCCTGCAGCGCGCCCTGGAAGACTGGTCCAACCTGGCGCCGCGCCTCAACGCATTGTCCGATGCACTCAACGACGGCAGTGCCGATGGCGTGTTCGACCTCGACCTGCAGGCACTGGCCGCGCCGTTGCCGCGGGCCTATGAATTCGTCGACGGCAGCGCCTACCTGCCGCACGTCGCCCGCGTCCGCAAGGCGCGGGGCGCCGAAGTGCCGGAGAGCTTTTACGTCGATCCGCTGATGTACCAGGGCGTGAGCGCCGGGTTCTATGGCCCGCGCGATCCGGTGAAAGTCGTCAGCGAGGATTACGGCATCGACCTCGAAGCCGAGATCATCGTGGTCACCGACGACGTGCCGATGGCGCCGTCGCCGGAACGCGCCGCTACGCACATCCAGCTGGTGGGCCTGATCAACGACGTTTCCCTGCGCAACCTGATCCCGGCCGAACTCGGCAAGGGCTTCGGCTTCCTGCAGTCCAAGCCGCGTAGTGCGCTGAGTCCGGTGCTGGTGACCCCGGACGAGCTCGGCGAGCACTGGCACGACAACAAGCTGCACCTGCCGCTGCTGACCCACATCAATGGCGAATGGTTCGGCGCACCGGAAGCCGGCGTGGACATGCAGTTCGACTTCGCCCAGCTGATCGCGCACGCGGCGAAGACGCGGCCGTTGTCGGCAGGCACCATCGTCGGGTCGGGCACGGTGGCCAACGAAGACACTTCGCTGGGCGCGTCCTGCTTCGCGGAGCTGCGCACGGTGGAAACCCTGCGCGATGGCAAGCCGTCAACCCCGTTCATGTGCTTCGGTGACACGGTGCGCATCGAGGTGCTGGACCGCGATGGCCAAAGCCTGTTCGGCGCGATCGAGCAGCGCATCGAGCGCCAGGAACCCGCCTGACCGCGCGAGCGGCGGCAGCAGCCCGTCGAACGGACTATCGCGGTCCCCCAGGCGCCGGTAATGTGCCTGCAGCAGTCGCGGTTCGAGGGGGAAGGTCGTGGGCGAAACGTTGCAGCTGTTTTCCTACTGGCGCTCCAGCGCCGCCTACCGCGTGCGCATTGGCCTGAATCTGAAGGGGCTTCGCTACGACCTCATCCCGGTGCACTTGGTGCGGGAAGGCGGCGAGCAGCATTCGCCGGAGTTCCGGCGCATCAATCCGCAGCAACTGGTCCCGGTACTCCAGCATGGCCACCGCAAGTTGCGGCAGTCGCTGGCCATCCTCGAGTACCTGGACGAGGTGTGGCCCCAGCCGGCCTTGTTGCCGAGCACCGCACGCGAGCGCCAGCGCGTGCGCGCGCTGGCATTGCTGGTGGCGTGCGACATCCACCCGCTCAACAACTTGCGGGTGCTGCAGTACTTCGAGCACGAGTGGAGCGTGCCGCAGTCCGAGCGGGACGGATGGGTGCGGCACTGGATCACCGATGGGCTGGCCGCCGCCGAGGCGATGTTGGCCAATCATCCGTCGACCGGGGACTTCAGCGAAGGCAACGCGCCGGGCGTGGCCGACTGCTGCCTGATCCCGCAGATCTACAACGCGCGCCGCTTCGGCGTCGACATGGGGGCCTTTCCCACGTTGCAACGCATCGAGGCCGCTTGCCTTGCCCTGCCGGCTTTCGATGCCGCGCGTCCCGAGCGCCAGCCGGACGCACCCGCGCCGGCCTGAGCCGGGCGCGCGTTTCGACTCAAACCATGGTCAGTGCGCGGCGCCGGCGTTGAACACGTCGGCGTAGGGATCGTGCTCGCCGGTGCCACCTTCGGACAGGCGGAACTTGAGGGCGAGGCCGTCGCGCGAGTCGGCCGCCTTCAGCGCCTCCTCCATCTCGATCTTGCCTTCCTTGTACAGGCGGAACAGGCACTGGTCGAAGCTCTGCATGCCGTCCTCCAGCGATTCCTCCATCGCCATCTTGATCTCGTGCACCTGCCCGCGGCGCAGCAGGTCGCGGATCATCGGCGTGTTGATGAGGACCTCGGCGGCTGGCATGCGGCGGCCATCCACGCCGATCACGAGGCGCTGGCTGACCACTGCCTTGAGGTTCAGGGCGAGGTTCATCAGCACGTTCTTGTGCGCGCCCTCGGGGAAGAAATTGAGGATGCGCTCGATGGTCTGGTCGGCGTTGTTGGAGTGCAGGGTGGCGAGGCAGATGTGGCCGGTCTCGGCGAAGGCGATGGCGGCTTCCATGGTGGCGGCGTCGCGGATCTCGCCGATCAGGATCACGTCGGGCGCCTCACGCATCGCGTTCTTCAGCGCAGCGTTGAAACTGTGGGTGTCGAGCCCGACCTCGCGCTGGTTGACGATGGATTTCTTGTGCCGGTGCAGGTATTCGATCGGATCCTCGATGGTGAGGATGTGGCCGGACGTGGTGGTGTTGCGATGGTCGATCATCGACGCCAGCGTGGTGGACTTGCCGGCGCCGGTGGAACCGACGATCAGCACCAGCCCGCGCGGGGCCATGATGATGTTCTTCAGCACCTGTGGCAGCTGAAGCTCCTCGATGCTGGGGATGGTGCTGCGGATCGCGCGGATCACCACGCCGACCTCGCCGCGCTGCTTGAACACGTTCACGCGGAAGCGCCCGGAGTCGGGCACCGCGATCGCCATGTTCATTTCCATCTCGCGCTCGAATTCCTCGATCTGGCCTTCGTCCATCAGCGAGTAGGCCACCTTCTTGGGCATGCCCGCCGGCAGCGGCGCGCTGCCGAGCGGCAGCAGCTCGCCCTCGACCTTGATGTTCACCGGCGCGCCGGAGGTGAGGAACATGTCCGAGGCGTTCTTTTCCGCCATCAGCTTGAGGAAGTAGCCAATATCCATGCGCTGGTCCCTTGTTCATGCCGACGATTGCGCAGGCGCCGCCGGCTTCCCACAATGGCCACGCATCCATCCGACGCGTGGTCCCCCGATATGCGCCCAAGCTTCGCACACTTCGCTTCGCCCCTGTTCGCCCTGGCCCTGGGCCTGTTACTGGGTGGTTGCGCCAGCCTGCCGCCGCCCACCGCGGAGCTGGACGCCGCGAGGCAGTCGGTGGAACGTGCCGTGGCGGCCGATGCCGACCAGTACGCGCCCGATAGCCTGGTGCAGGCCCGCAGCAACCTCGAGCGCGCGCAGGCCGCCATGGCCCGCGGCCGCGAGGACGAAGCCCGCGCCGCCGCGCTGTCCGCCGCTGCCGACGCAGACCTGGCCCAGGCCCTGAGCCGCGCGGCGGTGACCCGCGCCGAGTTCCAGCAACAGCGTGCGGACATCGCCCAGCTGCGCGAACGCCTGCAGCTGGAGGCGGGCGATCCCGAACCCGGCCTGCTCGACGAACTGCCGCCAACCGCTCCCCCCGGGCAGCGCCTGCAGTTGCTGGACGCCGATCCGAGACTGAATCCATTTGCCCAGTACGAACGCCTGCAGGCGCGCCAGGCGCTTGCGATCGCCGAAGCGTCCAGCAACCGCGAGCGTGCGGCGGCGATGCAACTGGCGGAACGTCGGGTCGGCATCGCCGAGAAGGCGGCGCGCATCGAAGCGACGCGCCGCAGCCTCGACCGCCTGGAACGCGAACGCAGCGAGCTGCTGGTCGAAGCCAGCCGCCGCGATGCCGAGCGCGCCCGCGCCGAAGCCGAGCGCCTGCGCATCGAGGCCCAGGTGCAGGCTGAGGAAGCCGCGCGCCTGCGCGCAGTCGCGGAGTCCGAGATGGCCGCGCGCGAACAGGCGCAGGCGGTGCTGGACACCGCCCAGGTCGATCAGGGAGCGCGCGTCGCGGCGGCGCGCGAAAAGGAAGCGGCCTTGGCTCGCCAAGAGGCTGAACTGGTGGCCGGCGCAGCCCTGCCACCGTCGCGTCGGGAGGCGCGTGGCGAGGTCTTTATCCTGGCTGGCGACGCCTTTGGCTCCGGCCAGGCCCAACTGACCGCAGGCGCGACGGCCAGCGTGCGCGCATTGGGCACGTACCTCGCGGCGCTGGTCCGGGGACCGGTGCGCGTGTTGGGGCACACCGACAGCCAGGGCGAGGACGCCGCCAATCGCGCCCTCTCCCAGCGCCGCGCCGATGCGGTGCGGGCGGGGCTGGTTGAGGCCGGCCTCAAGCGCGACCAGGTCGCCGCCGAAGGCTTGGGCGAGGCCGCCCCGGTGGCCGACAACCGGACCGCTGGCGGACGCGCGCGAAACCGCCGCGTGGAAGTCGTTGTGTCGGATAAACCCTGAAAAAACAAAGATTTAACGAAATTGGACGGCGGATCCCAGAATCCGCAAACCGTCCGCCGCCATGCCTTGCGGCGCGTGGATGACAGGTGTAGCGTCGGTTACCCAGATGGTCCGAAATTTCCACCTCCATCTGGCCGGAGACCGGCCAATGCATGATCTGTCCGCCAGCCAGGAGATCGCCGACGCAATCCAGTTCGCTGGCGCGCCCGGGTGGTTGGGGCGCGTCGGTTCATCAATGGCATCCACATCAAAAGCGCCCCGTGTTTCCCGCAGCCGGGGCGTTGTCGTTTCCGCGGCCATGCTTCCACGCCGCATCCACCGGGCAGGCCCCACCTGCCATTCCCCGCGCCGTCCCGGCCATCCGGCCGGGCTCCGCATCGTTGAGACCTGAAAGGAGGTTTCCATGTTCGAAGGACAACCGCAGGCGGAACTCGAGACAATGATGAAAACGAGCACCGAGTTCCGGCAGCTGTACTACCGGCACCAGGAATTGGACAAGCAGGTGCTGGACGCGGAACTCGGCGTGCTGCCGCTTGACGATGTCACCCTGAGCAAGATGAAGCGCGAAAAACTCGCGGCCAAGGATCGCCTGACCAGGATGTACGACAGCTCCCACTGACGTGCCCGAGCGGGCGGCGACGGCATCCTCGTCCGCCGTCGTCGCCCGCGTTCCTGGCTAGAGGTGGCTGGCGCCGCTGGTAGAATTGCCGGCTTGCCGCAGACCGCGCCCAGCCCATGGCCATCCACGATTCCGTCCTCGACCTCGTCGGCCACACGCCGGTCATACGCGCGCGCCGCCTCGACGCCGGGCCGTGCACGCTCTACCTGAAGCTCGAGAGCCAGAATCCCGGCGGCTCGATCAAGGACCGGATCGGCATGTCGATGATCGAGGCGGCCGAACGACGCGGTGACATCGCGCCCGGCGACACCCTGGTGGAAGGCACCGCCGGCAACACCGGGATCGGCCTTGCCCTCGTCGCCCAGCAGAAGGGCTACAAGTTGATCCTGGTGGTCCCGGACAAGATGAGCCGGGAAAAGATCTTCAACCTCAAGGCGATGGGCGCCCAGGTCGTGCTCACCCGCAGCGACGTGGCCAAGGGCCATCCCGATTATTACCAGGACCTGGCCCAGACCATCGCGGCCCAGACGCCTGGGGCGTACTTCATCAACCAGTTCGGCAACCCGGACAACCCGGCCGCGCACGAATTCGGCACCGGCCCGGAAATCCTCGAACAGATGCGCGACGTCGGCGGGCTGGATGCCATCGTGTTCGGCTGCGGCAGTTCCGGGACGATGACTGGCCTGTCGCGTTGCTTCGCCGAGCACTCGCCGCATACGGAACTGGTGCTCGCGGACCCGGTGGGCTCGATCCTCGAGGAATACATCAATCGCGGCACGCTGAGCGACAAGTCAGCCAGCTGGATGGTGGAAGGCATCGGCGAGGATTTCCTGCCGGCCATCGCCGACTTCACCCGGGTCAAGCAGGCCTACGCGATCAGCGACAAGGAGAGCTTCCTCACCGCGCGCGAACTCCTGGAAAAGGAAGGCATCCTCGGAGGCTCATCCAGCGGCACGCTGCTGGCCGCGGCGCTGAAGTACTGTCGCGCCCAGACCACGCCCAAGAACGTGCTGGTGTTCGTCTGCGACACGGGCAACAAGTACCTGTCGAAGATGTACAACGATTTCTGGATGCTGGACAACGGCTTCCTGGAGCGCGAACAGCACGGCGACCTGCGCGACCTGATCCTGCGTCCGTTTGCCGACCGCGACACCGTGGTGGTGGGACCCAATGACCTGCTGCTGACCGCGTGGCAGCGCATGAAGCTCTACGACGTGTCCCAGCTGCCGGTGATGGACGGCGATCGCCTGGTCGGAATGGTCGACGAGTCCGACGTGTTGCTGCATGTGTACGGCGACGAGGCACGCTTCCGCGATCGGGTCTCCACGGCCATGGTCAGCAAGCTCGACAAGGTCGACGTGCGTGCGCCGATCGAAGCCCTCCTGCCGGTGTTCGACCGTGGCCATGTGGCGATCGTCACCGAGGGCGAGCGCTTCCTCGGCCTGATCACCCGCATCGACCTGCTCAACTACCTGCGCCGCCGCGTGCAGTGACCCCGAGGATCCACACCCTATGAGCGACGACAAGACACTGGCGCTGGCCACCCGCGCCATCCATGGCGGGCAATCGCCGGACCCGAGCACCGGCGCGGTGATGCCGCCGATCTACGCGACCAGCACCTACGCGCAATCCAGCCCCGGCGTGCACCAGGGCTTCGAGTACTCGCGCACCCATAATCCCACGCGCTTCGCGTATGAGCGCTGCGCTGCGTCGCTGGAAGGCGGCACGCGCGGCTTCGCGTTCGCATCGGGACTCGCGGCCACGTCCACCTTGCTGGAACTGCTGGACAGCGGCGACCACGTGATCGCCATGGATGACCTGTACGGCGGCAGCTACCGTTTGTTCGAGCGCGTGCGCAAGCGCAGCGCCGCGCTGGATTTCAGCTTCGTCGACATGACCGACGCCGTTGCATTCGAAGCCGCAATTACGCCGCGTACGAAACTGGTCTGGATCGAAACTCCGACCAACCCGCTGCTGAAGATCGTCGACATCGCCGCGATCGCGGCCATCGCCAAGAAGCACGGACTGCTGGTGGCGGTCGACAACACCTTTGCCTCGCCGATCCTGCAGCGACCGCTGGAGCACGGCGCGGACATCGTCATGCATTCGGCGACCAAGTACCTCAACGGCCACTCCGACATGGTCGGCGGCATGCTGGTGGTGGGCGAAAACGCCGAACTCGGCGAGCAACTCGCGTTCCTGCAGAACTCGGTGGGCGCGGTGCAGGGGCCGTTCGACAGCTTCCTGGCATTGCGCGGACTGAAGACCCTGCACCTGCGCATGCGCGCGCACTGCGACAACGCGCAGGCTTTGGCCGAATGGCTGCAGACCCATGATGCCGTGGCCGAGGTGATCTATCCCGGCCTGCCCTCGCACCCGCACCACGCGCTCGCGGCGCGGCAGATGGACGGCTTCGGCGGCATGCTCTCGATCCGCCTCAAGGGCGGCTTCGAGTCTGCCAAGCGCCTGTGCGAACGCCTGCAGCTGTTCACCCTGGCCGAGTCGCTGGGCGGCGTGGAATCACTGGTGAACCATCCTGCGGTGATGACCCATGCGTCCATCCCGCCCGCCCGCCGCGCCGAGCTTGGCATCGGCGATGAACTGGTGCGGCTCAGCGTGGGCATCGAGGACGTGGCCGACCTGCGCGCAGACATCGCCCAAGCGCTGGCCTGAGGTCAGTCGAAGACGAGCCGGTAGCGCTCGCGCATGGCGCGCCGTTCGCGGCGCATCAGCCAGCGCAGGCAGGTCATGGTGATGCCGTTGCGCGGCGGCGGGACGTAGTCGCCGACGAAGACGCGTTCGCGCATGCCCTCGTGCACGGCGAGGTCTTCGATGCCAAGGAATCCATGCACTCGTGACAGGACGCTCGCGGGATCCCGCAGCAGCGCGTCGCTGCGCAGCAGCAACACCTGGTCCTCGGGAAAATGGGCGAACAGCACGTCCAGCTGGCGGGCGTAGTCCCCGCGCGCGCGGTAGCTGTGGTGGCGCAATGGCGAGGCCATGCTGAAGTCCAGCCAGTGCCCGCGCAGGCGCCATCGCTCGAGGAGCATCGCCGCCAGCAGCGGCAGGCGTTCATGGCCCCGTTCGTGTTCCATGAAGTAATGCGACACGGCACGTTCCACCGGGTCGCGCAACAGGATGATCCAGCGCATCGCGGGGTTGTAGCGGTGGATGCGCGCTATCAATGCCGGGTGGAACACATAAATCGGCGTCGCATCCCCGCGCAGCGTGGCTTCCGCTTGGCCCAGGTCGGCGAGATGCTGCGCATGCCGCGCGTCGATCTCCGCAGCCGACCAACGTTCATCGAAGTCGGGCGCATCGAACACGTGCGCCTCCTTGTCCTGCGGCAGCTGGATCCCCGGGTGGCGTGAGAGGTGCAGGGCCAGTGCGGACGTGCCCGCCTTCTGCACGCCGCCGAGCAGGAATCGGATGCGGGGCGTGCTCATTCCGGTTGCAGGATGCGAGCCAGCGCGCGTGCATCGTCGTCGACCGAATAAAACGCGCGCCATGCGCCATCGAAGGCGGCCAGCGCGGCGGCAAGGCGCGCAGGATCGGCATCTCGGTAGAGCGGGCTCGAGTTGTGATCCTGCAGCGCGCGCGACGTGCCGGAAACGCCGGCTGCATCGAACAGGCCCTGACCGCCACTGGCCACGATCTCCTCGTAGCTCACGATGGTCACGCTAGCCTTCGAGGCGGCGAATCGCGCGAAAAACCAGTCGAGGACCAGCAGCTGCCTGTCGAGGATCCCGGGAGTGTCATCCAGGCGCGCACGCAATGCGGGATCCAAGCGCTCGCCAGCGGGGATGCGGCCCTCGGCGACAGGCAGGTCCACCGTCTGCCACGACGCCAGCACCGGGAGCGGGTGGCGCACGACGGCAATGGTCGGGATGGCGGTTGCGAGGTCGGGCAGCAATGCCGCGAACGCGGCGTTGTGCTTGATGGCAAGGTTGAAGCCGGGCTTGGGTGGCGGATCGAACACCAGTTGACCTTGCCGCGCCTGCGATTGGCGCCGGCCCATCCCAGCCTCGCCACCGAAGAAGTTGGCGGTCGCTTCACCCGCAACCAGCTTGCCCGGCGCGCGACCCGAGCCGAGCAGCTCGCGCCGTGTATCCGCGAAATAGTCGCAAACGTGTCGCGCAGCCGCCGGGGCGTGCTCGGGCAGGCTGGACACGTCGATCGGTTCGGCCAGGGAGATGGTGTCGCGGCACTCGCCGAGCAGCTTGCAGGCAAGGGTGGTGCCACCGCGCGGAACGCCGGTAAGGGCGATGTCGTTCATGCAGCGGCCCACAACGCCGGGAGATCGTCGAGCACGGCGTGGAAGGCTTGCCGCTCACGCGCCTGACTGAAGCGCGCTGCGGTGGCGCTGCCCGCATCGCGCAGCCGCTCCCGCAGCGGCTCATCCTCCAGCCTGGCGACCGCTGCGAGCAGTGCTTCCAGGGTGTAGTCGGGAACCAGGGCATTCACCTCAGCCTGCGCATAAGCGCGGTTGCCGATGCAATCGGGGACCACGGTCGCGCAGCCCAGCGCCATTGCTTCCAGGGCGGGCAGGTAGAAGCCTTCGCGGGCGTGGGGCAGCAACACCGCGATGTCGGCGCATGCGAGCGCGGCGAGGTAATCGTGTCGTGGTATCGAGGTGTCCAGCAGGGTCACGTGATTTCCGCGCACGCGGAGCGCCGCAGCCAGTCCGTGGCCAAGCGCAGGCTGCTTGGTTGCGCCGATGACGATCCCCGCGCGTGCTCCGGTGTTCGCCGGCCCGACCGCGGCAAGGTCCAGCGCTGCGTCGATGGTGATGAGCGGACCGCGTACGCCGCAGGCGCGGAGCGCATCGGCCACCGCATCGCTGACGCAAAGGCGGATTGCCCGCCGCCCCAGGAAGGCATTGACGTCACTCCCCTTGTCCGCGTGCCGCACATGCTGGATGAGGTTTACCACGGGCGTGTCTTCGCGGTCGCCGGGCCAGGCAACCCAATCCATCCCGCCCAGGAACAAAGCGTCTGCCTGACGGGGGGACCAGCCAGGCACAATGCCCGCGGCAGCGGATTCCCTCCAGGGATTTGCAGCGTCAACGCTCTCGCGGGTGAAATGGACGTTGGGTTCCCACCGGGGATGGGCTGCAGTGTGGCGGTAGTAGTCCCATACCTTTCCGTGGCCGCCCTGGTAAGACCGGAAATCCCGGCGGAACAGGAGCCTTCGCGTCATGGCGTATCGACCTGCATCTCGAGCGGGAAAAGTCCGGTGAACCGACTCCGGCAGTCGTCGACCACCTCGAACGACAGGGTGCCTTCATGCCGCGCAATTGCGGTGGTGTTGGCAAGACTGGGTGCGTTTACCAGCCGGAGGCGAATCCGGTAGATCCCCTGCTGCAGGCCGGCATGGAAGCTCACGTTGACCGGGACTGTACAAGCCTGGTCAACCCTATCCAGTGGGATGCGCCGGCCGGTCAGCTGCAGCCCACGACCATCCAGCACATCCAAGATCACACAAGGCGCCTCGACGTCCGCGCGCAAGCGAACCTGCAGTTCGATGCGTACCTGATCCCCGTGCCTCAATGAGGCGTGTGTACCGCCGTTGATGGTGGCCTGGGCAACGTGACCATCGTCCAGCCCGTAGCCGTCACTCGTGCGCACCAGACTGGTGCCGGCCTCCAGTGACCGCTTGGCCAACGCCTGCTGGTGGGTCCGGTACAGGTACTCGGTGATGACCTCGTCCGGCAGGCCGGACAGGACCACGCGCCCCTGCTCAAGCAGCATCGCCCGCTGGCAGAACGCCTTGACTGCATTGAGGTCGTGGCCGACGAACAGCAACGTGGTGCCGCGTTGCAGGATGTGGTCGATCCGCTCCATCGCCTTGGCCTGGAACGCGGCGTCGCCCACGGCAAGCGCTTCATCGACGATGAGGACATCGGGATCGATGTGCACCTGCACCGCGAAGGCGAGGCGCAGGGCCATGCCCGAGCTGTAGGTCTTCACCGGCTCGTCGATGTAGTTGCCGATGTCGGCGAACTCGATGATGGTGGGAATGCGCTGCTCGATCTGGGACCGGGTCAAGCCCAGTACCGCCGCATTGATGCGAATGTTTTCCCGCCCACTCAGTTCGGGGTTGAACCCGGATCCGAGCTCGAGCAAGGCGGCCACGCGTCCGTGCAGGCGGACTTGGCCAGAGGTTGGCTGCAGCACGCCGGCGATGATCTGCAGCAGGGTGCTCTTGCCGCTGCCGTTGGGACCAATGATGCCCAGCGATTCGCCGGGTTGCAGTTCGAAATCCACGTCGTGCAGGGCTTCGTGCAGGCGCATCCGAGCGTGGACCGCGCCCTGCAGGCGACGCGAAAGGCGGGGCATGCTGCGTTCCAGCATGCGCGCAGCGCGGAACAAGCCGGGCACGACCAGGCGCGCGAAGGGGCTGGACCACATCCGGTAGGTCTTGCTGACGTGCTTGACGCGAATCGCGGGCGGCTGGAGAGGCGGGTGCATTCGGCTTCTGCGTTCCCCGTGACGGGCGGATCCTGCATTATCCGGCCTTTTGATTTTTCCGGACGCAAAAAAAACGGGCGGCCAATTGGCCGCCCGTCAGTTCGTGCGATTAACCGGTATTACTGGTTATCGAACAGTTCGTCGAAGCGCTGTTCACCGTGACCATCGGCATCGGTCAGGTTGGTGACGGTGCCGTCGGTCAGGTTGCGGTTGAGGCTGGAGACGCGCATGCCCGGGAACTCACCGGTCACTTCGAAGCGCCACTTGCCCACGCCATCACCGAACGAACCAGTGGCCTTGGCCGGGTTGCCATTCTCGAAGTCGTTCGAGTTCAGCTGACGCGAGTTCTTCGCGTTCAGGGTGAACTTCACCGGACCACGGAAGTTGCCGTCGTCATCCCACGCCACGATGGTCACGAGACCCGCCGAGTTCGACGGGTTGATCACGCGCAGGAAGGACTGGGCGGTGGTGGTGCCAGCTTCGTTGAAGTTGTACACCTTGACGATGGAGCCGTTGTAGGTCAGCGGCAGCAGTTCGCAACCGGCCAGCGGCAGGTTGTTGGTGCCACGCGTCGCCACGGTGCTGAAGGTGATCGGGTTGTTGTCCAGGATCACGGCGGTCTTGTTGACCACGCCGCAGACCGAGACAGTGAAGCCCGAAGCCGTGCCGCCAACCTGTGCCAGGCTGTAGCTGAAGGTCACCTTGTTGCTGTTGGCACCGGTGCCGATCACGCCAGCAACCGCCGAGGTGGCGCAGTTGTTGGTGGACAGGTAGATGCTGGTGAAGGCCGGGCTGAAGCTGTTCGGACCCTGCATGGTCGACACGAAGGTGTCGGTTGCCAGGTAGCCGAAGCTGAAGGCCGGATCCACGCCCACGCTGTAGTCGCCGAAATCGAACTCGTCGTTCTCGGTGCCCGAGCTCGCCGATCCGCCGATCTCGCCATTCTGCGAGAACGAGGTCTTCGGAGCCGAACCACCGGAAGCGGAGGTATCGGCCACGTCGATCTTCTTGGCGGTGTCACCGTTCAGCGGGGTGCAGGTCCGGGTCAGCGGATTGCCGCTCTCAAGCAGGATGATGCGCTTATCGGACTTGCCCGGCTCCAGAACCTGAGCGGTCACCGGATCGACGAAGCGGAAGTCGGCCGGGATCTGACCACCAGATGCCGCCAACTCTTCGACGCTGCGCAGCGCCAGCATGTCGATCTTGATGATTTCGCCCGGGACGATGCCGGTGGTGCCGCCATCCGGCGGGATCACGTTGAACACGACGAAGTTGGTGCCGGCCGTGCCGCCTGCGGCAATACGGACGGTCCAGCCTGCCGGCAGTTGTGCGCCGATGTAGGACGGGTCATCAAGTGCGTCGCCAGACCCAGGAAGGCCGTTGAACAACGCATTCGGCAGGTCCACGCGCACGGCGAAGCCGGTGGAGCGGCCAATGATGAAATCGGTGGTGTCCACGCGGACCTGCACCGTCTGCTGCATGGTGTAGACCTGGGTGGTGGTGCCATCAAAAGCAAAGTTGGCAACCTTCTCCGGGGCAGTGTTGCCCGCGGTCCAGTAGGTGTAGGCAGCGGCGCTGCCTGCGACGCTCATGCCGAGCACGAGCGCTGCGGCGAGGGTATTCTTTTTAAAGCTAGACATGTCTAACTAACTCCTGTCAGTTGGTAACGCTGGGTTTTGACAACTTGAACCGGTTGCACGGGATTTGCCCGGTACCAGGAGGCTATCCCTGGCAGCCGGTTTCCAAAGGAGTTCAGTTGCCATGTCTCCGCACGAGGCGGAGCGCCGGTTACCCGGCGAACCCCTTATCGACCAAGTTGCAGAGCGAACGCTAACGCAGTGTTAAGGGTTCGTCAATCACGGGATCATGAACCGGTCACGCGTCGCGCTTGAGAGCGCCTCGGCTGTTGGATTCCGGCACTGCGTACTAAGATTGTCGTCCCTGCCCGCCGCGGAACCCGACTTGGCCCTTTCGCGGCAAATGAGCGATCTCGTTTTTATTCTCACCCGTCGTGAGATTTCGGGGCGCTACAGGGGATCTTTTCTTGGTTCCCTGTGGCCGGTGGTGACGCCCCTCATCATGCTGGGCGTCTACACCGTGGTGTTCGGCGTGATCCTGCCGTCGCGGTGGCCGGGCGCCGAAGGACAGGGCATGGGGCTGTTCGCACTTCGCCTGCTGAGCGGCATGCTGGTCCATGGGTTGCTGGCTGAAGTGATGACAAAGGCGCCCACGCTGCTGACCTCGCAGCCCAACTATGTCACCAAGATGGTGTTTCCGCTGGAAGCCCTTGCAGGCGTCAGCGTATTGACGGCCATGTTCCACGTCGGCCTGGCGCTGGTGGTGCTGCTCCTGATCAACGGGTTGGCGGGCACGGGACTTGCCTGGGCACAGATCAGCCTGCCCGTGTTACTGGCGCCGTTCTGCCTGCTCCTGCTGGGGCTGGCATGGGCGGTGGCCGCCCTTGGCGTGTACATCAGGGACATGAACCAACTGATGGGTCCCGTGGTCACTGTGCTGATGTTCCTCGCCCCGGTGTTCTACCCGCGCTCCGCGTTGCCGCCTTCGCTGCAGCCCTGGCTTGCGCTGAATCCCATCACGGTGCCCATCGAACAGTTCCGGCGGGTGCTGTTCGATGGGCAGTGGCCGGACTGGTCCAGCTTCTGGCAATACACTGCCATTTCGGTTGTGGTCTGCATGGCCGGCCTATGGCTCTTCTCCACCTTGCGCAAGGGATTCGCCGATGTCCTCTGACGCCGCGATGCGAGTCGCGCCGCGCGACCGCCTGCTGGGCGAATTGCTGCTGGATGCCGGCCTGGTCGGTGCCGCTGACCTGGAACGGGGCCTGGCGCTGCAGCAGAAGCTGGGAGGGCGCATCGGCAGCGTGCTGATGCGGATCGGTGCGGTGAGCGAGGACAACCTGCTGCAAGTGCTCAGCCGCCAGCTCGGCTTGCCGGTGATGGGCATGGAGGTCCCGGCACCCGACGAGGACATGGTCCGGCTGACGGCCCTGCAGGCGCCGGCCGGGATCGACTGGCTGCTGGACCAGCAACTGCTGGTCTGGCCGGGCGAGGGCAGCGACCTGCTTTGCGCCGCCCGCGACCCCCTGCTGCCAGCCCTTCGCGAGGCCATGCGCCACGCCTATCCGGGCCGGCGGGTGCACTGGTGCCTGTGCCGCGCCCAGGACCTGGAGCGGATGCTGGACGGGCTGGCGCACCACGCCCGCGCGGATGGCTCCGAAGGCGGCGACGTACAGCAGCTGCGCGAGATGGCCGAAGAGGCCCCGGTGGTGGAACTGGTCAGCAACTTGATGGCGCAGGCGGTGGAGCAGCGCGCCTCGGACATCCACCTGGAGCCGGAGGAACGCATCTTCGCGGTGCGCTTTCGCATCGATGGCGTGCTGCACACCCGCCTGCAACTTCCTCGGGACCGCTTTGATGCCGTGGCCTCGCGGCTGAAGCTGATCTCCGGGATGGACATCGCCGAGCGCCGCCTGCCGCAGGACGGGCGCCTGTCCACCCGGGTAGGCGGGCAGGAGATGGACATCCGCGTCTCGGCACTGCCGGGCGTGCATGGTGAGTCCATCGTCATGCGCCTGCTGCCCAAGGAGCGCAAGGAACTGGGGCTGGAGAAGCTGGGCTTCGAGTCCGACCACCTGGCCCTGATGAAGGAATGGACCGCCGAGGCCAACGGCATCGTGCTGGTGACCGGGCCCACCGGCTCGGGCAAGTCGACGACGTTGTATGCGTCACTCGCCGCGGCCAACGACGGCCTGAAGAAGATCATCACGGTCGAGGACCCGGTGGAGTTCCAGCTGCCCGCCATCACCCAGATCCAGGCCCATCCGGACATCGGCCTGACTTTCGCCAACGCGCTGCGTTCGATCCTGCGCCAGGATCCCGACGTCATCATGATCGGCGAAATCCGCGACCTGGAAACCGCGCAGATCGCGGTGCAGGCGGCGCTGACCGGCCACCTGGTGCTGAGCACGCTGCATACCAACGACGCGATCAGTGCCTTCACCCGGCTGATCGACATGGGCGTTGAGCCATTCCTGGTCGCCACGCCGATCCGCGCGGTGCAAGCGCAGCGGCTGGTGCGCCGCCTGTGCCCGCAGTGCGCGCGCCCGCACGCCGTGCCCGCCAGCATCCAGGCAGAAGCCGAGCGCTTCGCCCACAGGGTGCTGCCGGGCCTGGCGCCGCGCTGGATGGAGGCCGTGGGCTGCGCGCATTGCATGAACACCGGCTACCGGGGGCGCCTGGGCATCTATGAAATGGTGCCGGTGTCGGAAGCGATGCAGCACCTGATCGTCAGCGGTGCCTCGGTCAATGACATGAAGAAGCTGGCACGCGAAGAAGGCCACCGCTTCCTGCGCGACGACGGCCTGCTCAAGGCCTGGCAGGGCCTGACCACGGTGGAGGAAGTGCTGCGCGTCACCGGCAGCTGAGCCCCGCATGCCCCGTTACCACTATCAGGCCCTGAACAGCGAGGGCATCAGCCTGGAAGGCATGCTCCGCGCCAACAACGAGCGCGAGGCCGCGCGCGCGCTGGAGCGGCGCGGCCTGTCGGTGATCGAGGTGCGTTCGGGCGAGGCAGGCAGCGGCAAGGAGCGCCGCGGTCGGCTGCGCATGGCGGACGTGATCCTGGCCTTGCAGGAACTGGCGACGATGCTGACCTCTGGCGTGTCGATCGCCGATGCGGTCGGCAGCCAGGCATTGGGCGCACATCATCCACGCATCGTCAGCGCATTCGCCGGGATGTCGCGAGACCTGCAGCGCGGCCAGGCCTTTTCCGCCACGCTGGCCACCAGTGGCTTGCCGTTGCCGGAGTACGTGGTGCAATTGGCCCGCGCCGGCGAGCTGACCGGTGAACTCGGCCGGGCGCTGCGCGACGCCGGTGCGCAGATGGAATACGAGCAGCAGCTGCGCAACGAGATGCGCAACGCGTTGATCTACCCGGCCGTGCTGGTGTTCGCGGGCATCGCGGCGGTGGCGGTGATGTTCATTTTCGTGGTGCCGAAGTTCTCCTCGCTGCTGGAGCAGGCCAATGACCTGCCGGTGCTCGCGTGGGTGGTGCTGGCATTCGGTACCTGGACCCGGGAGAACTTCTGGCTGCTGCTGCTGGTCATCGCCGCCATGGCCGTTGGCGCCAGCTGGGCGCTGCGCAAGCCGGAATTGCGTGCCCGGGCGCTCGATGGCTTGTCACGCTGGCCCGTGGTCGGGCCGTGGCTGGTCGAAGCAGACACCGCGCGCTGGGCCAAGGTGCTGGGCGCGCTGCTGGGCAACAAGGTTCCCCTGATGCGCGGGCTTGAACTTGCCCAGTCCGGCCTGCAACTGCCGCAACGTCGCGCACGCATGGGCGAAGTCACCCGCGCCGTACGGGGCGGCGCTTCGCTCGCCGATGCGCTGGAAGACCACGAGGCCCTGACCGCCACCGGCTACAACCTGGTCCGGGTCGGCGAGCGCTCCGGCAAGCTTGCATCCATGCTGGATTCATTGGCCAAGCTGTATGAAGAGGCGGGTCGCAACCGGATGAAGCGGGTGCTGATCCTGCTGGAGCCAATCGCCATCCTGATCATCGGCAGCATGATCGGCACCATCATCCTCGGGGTGATCCTGGCCATCACCAGCGCCAACGACCTAGCGGTCTGAAACACTCCACTCATTTCTCCAAGGGCATTGAAGATGCAACGTCGCTGCTTTCCCGCCGTCCCGCGCCAGGCCGGATTCACCCTGCTGGAAATGATCGTGGTACTGGTCATCATCGGCCTGATCATGGGCCTGGTCGGGCCGCGCCTGTTCGGGCAGGCCGACAAGGCCAAGGTCCAGACCGCCGGCACCCAGATCAAGATGCTGGGCGGCGCCCTGCAGACCATGCGCCTGGACATCAGCCGCTGGCCGACCGAACAGGAAGGTCTTGGCCTGCTGACCAGCAAGCCTGGGAACGCCGAAGCCGCGCGTGGGTGGGCCGGCCCCTATCTGGACGAGTCAGTGCCCACGGACCCGTGGGGCAAGCCGTACCAGTATTCGCCGACGCCCAGCGGCGATGCGCCCTACACCCTGTATTCTTTCGGCGCCGACGGCCAGCCTGGTGGCGAAGGCCAGGACGCCGATGTGGGTCACGTGGCGGGCAGCAACTGACGCCGGCCCGCATGCGGCATCGCGGCTCCCTTGCAGTCCCGGGTTGGTTTGGCCTACGCGTTGGCAACGCCCGCCTGGTGTCTCGGCAACCCGCAATGCCTGGTGGCTTTACCCTGCTTGAGATGATCGTCGTGCTTGCCATCATGGGGCTGGCCACGGCCATGGTGGCGCCGTCGATGGTGCGGGGGATCGACAGCTGGCGCCGGCAAAGCGTGGTCGATTCCCTTTTGGACCAGATCCGCGCACTCCCCGGCGATGCGCGCGCCCGCGGCCAGTCCATCGAGATCAGCGAGGCGTCCTTGGCATCCAGGGCGCCACCGCTGCGGGTTCCCGCGGAATGGCGCCTGCGCGCCCCCAAGACCTGGCGCGTCAACGGGAACGGCGTGTGCGAGGGGGGTACGGTCGAGCTCGGCAACGATTACGGCACCCGCACGGTTCGCGTCGCAGGCCCGTTCTGCGACCCCGCCATGCAGCCATGAGGCAGTTCGGTGCTTCGCGTCGCGTTGCCGGGGGATTCACCCTGCTGGAGGCCATCGTGGCGATGGTGGTGTTCAGCCTTGGCGCGTTCGCGCTTTACGGATGGCTGTCGACCAATACCATCACCCTGCAGCGCATCTCGGATCGCCGCAGCGTGGCCGAAGTCCGGCTGTCGGCGCTGGACATGATGCATGGGGTGAATCCAATGACCCAGCCCTCGGGCCGCCGTGCCCTGGATGGTCTGCAGGTGCAATGGCGAGCGGTGCCGCTCGAGCCGCCCAAGGCGAGCGTGACCCAGGTCGGGTTTCCTAACCTGTTCCAGGTGGGCCTGTACCAGGTCGACGTCCGCGTCCTGCAGGGATCGCGCGCGGTCGACCGGTTCACGCTGCGCCAGCTCGGGTACCTGCAGACCGGCAAGATGGAAGCGGACTGATGCGTCGCCAGCACCCGCCCGCCTGGACCGCCGCGGCAGGCTTCAGCCTGATGGAAGCGCTGGTCACCCTGATGCTGATCTCGTTCGTGTCCCTGCTGATGTTCCAGATGCTGGGGAACTACAGGATCGCCAAGGAACGCGTGGTTGCCCAGAGCGGCATCATCGACCGGCGCGCGCTGTTCAGTGCATGGTTCCGCGACTCGATCCGCAACCTCTATGCCATCCGTGACATCCCCTTCCGCGGTGACGCCCGGCGCTTCACCGGGGTCACCCTCGACCCGGCCAATGGCGACATCGGGGCCGTCACCGAGATCGGGTGGTCGCTGCGGCCGCGGAGGGAAGGCGGGTGGGAGATGCGGTATTCCGAAAGCGGCAGCGTGCGCTGGAGCGCGCCGCTGGCAGATGCCGGCCGGGTGTCGTTCGGCTATGTCGATGGCGAGGGAGAGATCCACGACTCCTGGCCACCGGAGTTGGGACTGGCCGAGGGCCTGCCGGCCGCAGTCGTGCTCAGGCGCGGCGGGCGCGGCGACACCCGCGCCCCGCCATTGATGGCGGCCGTGCGGGGTTCGCTGAAGCCGATCGTCAGCCCGTACGAGCTGGAGCAGGACTGATGCCGACTCGCTATCGCCAGACGGGATTCGTGCTGGTGCTGGTCCTGGCCATGCTGGTGATCCTGTCGATCCTGGCCGGCACCGTGGCCTTGATCACCCAGCGGCTGGTTGAGCAGGAGGTCCAGCGCAAGCGTCTGGAGGATGCCGAGCTGGATTTCGCGAGTACCAAGGCCACGGTGTTGTACCTGCTGCTGACGCAGCGGATGACATTCGGTGGGTTGACCGTCGACGAATCGATCGTGATGAATGAGGCCGACCGCGCTTCGTCCGAGGGCATGGATCGTCCGATCGTGCTGACCCCGGTCGGCAACGAGATCAGCCTGGATGGGCGGGCCTACGCCGGACTCGGGTCCACCGCATTCTCGCTGCAGGACGATCGCGGGCTGCTGGGGTTCAACTGGACCTCTGCGTCGTCGATGGAACGCTGGTGGGCGCAACTGGGCTTCGATGCCTTGCCGGCTCCGACCCTGTCCAACCTGCTGCTCGATTTCCAGGACAAGGACGACCTTTACCGCTTGAACAGTGCGGAACGCGATCAATACGAGAGCGAAGGCAGGCGTCCCCCGTCCAATCGGCCATTGGCGACGCCCCTCGAATTGCGCGTGGTGAAAGGCTGGGACCAGGCGCTCTCGTCCTTGGACGACAGCGAGGTCATGCGGACCCTGACCAATGCCCGGACCCCGGCGATCAACATCAACACCGCGCCCGCCAGGGTGCTGGGCGTCTTGCCGGGCGTGGACGCGGACATTGCAGACCGCATCGTGGCGAGACGGGCGATCGAACCCTTCGCGAACCTGTACGAGGTCTACGGCTTCATCGGGATCGCCCCTTCGGATGACAGCCAGATGTGGCTGTATCCTGCCGATTCCGGAACAATGCGGCTTTGGGCCCCACAAGGCGGCACCGTGCAGACGATCCATTGGACCCTGACTCCGTGGGACGATGGCGGCAGGCCCTGGCGCGAGAACTATGGACTCACCCTTCCCCGAGACAACCATTCCAGCCCCCCCGCGTTGGCGAGGCCTGCGGCGGCTGTTTTCGCCAAGCCGTTACCTGAGGCGCGAAAACGACCTTGAAGGGCTGACCGAGGGCGGGTCCGCCCGGGAGTGGGTCTTGGCGCGCGGCCTGTGTGCCTACACCGTGCTGGATGCGACCTCGGTGCCCGAACGCAAGCGTCGCGGCTTCGTGGCCATCACCGCCTCGCGCTGGGTTCCGTTCCCGGATTTCGAATTGCATGCGGAATGGGCTGGCGACCGGGCCATGTTGTGGGCCTGGCCACGTTCCGTGCGCGACGCCGGCCCCGATGGCGAGCTTGTGGTCAATCCACGGCGGATCCTGCCGGAATCCCTGTTCCGCGGCGTGCCTCTCGCAGAGGGCGAGGTGCTGGTGGCGATGGACCGCGGCATCGAGGGACGCATCTGGCGCGGCTTCGTGCTGCTGGCCAGCGAATGGTGGGAATCCCCCCCGAGCCTCGAGGAATGGAACTGGTTCCGTCGCGGCGCCGGGCTGGCGCCGGCGGGACAGCTGCCGCTCGTGGAAGCGTGGGCGATCGCGGAACATCCGTGGAGTGGGAAGCGTTCGCGCGCTGTGTCGGACATGGCCGTGCAGTACCGCAAGCACCTGGTCGCGGTCGTCGTCGGACTGCTCGCGGCCGCGCTGTTCGTGCCCCTCGGCGCAACTGCCAAGTTGTGGCTGGCCACCCGTCAGGTGGAGCAGGAGATTGCCGACCAGGGCGGCAACCTCGGGCGGATCCTGGACGCACGCGAGGCGGCCGGCCGCGACCTCGACACCATCAACTCGCTGCTGGGCCTGCGTCCCCCCGCCCCGCAGTTGCGGCTGATGGCGGCCGTCGCCCAGCTGATCCCGTCGGGCAGTGGGCAGGTGCTGGAGTGGCGCATGTCCGATGCTTCCAACCTTGAGGTGGACGTGAAGATGGCCCAGCCGGATCCGGCGGCCCTTGCGCGCGCCTGGGAGGCGTCGGAACTGTTCGATGCGGTGAATGTCGAACTCGGACGGAACCAGGACGAGGTTCGCATCAAGGCCCGCATCGTGCGCCCTGCCCCCGGACGGACCACCCGATGACGGTTTCCTTGCGGGTGCGTCGGGAACAGTTGTTGCAGGAGATCGCGGGCAACCGCCGCTTGCAGGCGGGGATTGCCGCCATCGCCCTGATCCTGGCGGTCTACGTCTTCCTGGTTTTGCTCGACCTGCGCGCCGCGCAGGCACTCGACTATTCCCAGAAGACCGAGCAGTTGGCGAAAATGCGCGCGCTGGCGGGTCAGGATGCGTGGATCGGGCGCGCCCAGTCGGTTGCCCGGGTGCGCCGGGGCCTGGATGCCGAGATCCCCCGGGTGGAGACGGTCGGCGTGGCCCAGGCCCAGCTGATGACTTGGGTGCGCGACCTGGGCCAGTCGGCCGGTGGGGAAGCGGTGCAGATCCAGTCCCAGGAACCGCAACGCGTCACGGCTGATGCGGATCTCTGGCGCATCCCGGTGGTGATTTCCGGGGCGGCAACGCCCGACAAGGTCGTGCAGATGATCCAGCAAGTGGAAAAGCGCAGCGTCCTCACCGTGGTGGACCAGGCGATGGTGATGAACCGGGAAAACAAGACGTATTCATTGACCCTTGTGGCTTTCGCGCGCATCGCCGACAGGAGTTCGGATGCGTCTCCCTGAGTTCGTCTGGAAGCAGCCCCTGCTGGTAGCCGCGACGGCGGGCTCCCTGCTGGGCGTCGTGCTGGGCGTGCTCTGGCCGCTGCCATCCCCCGCGGCATCGGGTGCGGTGGAAGATGCCATGCGGGTTCCGGCACGCGCCGCCATGGAGCGCTATTCGGAGGGGGATTTCGCGGTGTTGCGGGACGGGCGGCTGTGGACCGGTTCCGCGGTCGCTCAGGCAGGCTCTGCCACAGTGGCGACCTGGCGTTTGCTGGGGGTCGTGACCGGACCCGCGCGCGCGGCACTGGTCGAGGCTGGCGGCAAGCAGGTCAGCGTCGGCGTTGGCCAGCCCCTCCCGGACGGTACCATCCTGCGCAGCGTGAGCGCGGAAGCCATCGGCTTCGAGCGGAACGCATGCCTGTTCCAGCGCGCGCTGTACTCAAAGGAGGACGTACCCATCGCCACGGCCAAATGCCCCGCCGCCAACAACACCCCAACACAGTCGACCCCAAACCAATGAACAGCGGAAACAACTTCATGAAGAGGGCGCTTGCGGGTTCAGGCTGGCTGGTGGGCAGCATGCTGCTGGTGGGGTGCGCCACACAAAGTCGCGTGGCCCTGCCGGAACCGTTGCGTGCGCCCAAGCCGGAAGCGACAGCCCTGGATGGCCAGGCGCTCTTGTCGGGCCGGGAGCCAAGCACACAGCCTGGCCTGCAACGCCGCGACACCCCCACGCCGCCGGGCGCGCAACCAGCGATCGCCGGCATGAACGCCGGGACCGCGCTGCCGCCGCTGCGCGGGCAGGCGATCAACGCCAACATCGAGGGCATGCCGGTCCCGGCTTTCATCAATGAGTTCTTCGGCTCGATCCTGGGCGTGGGATTCCAGATGGCGCCTTCGGTGGCCCAGATGAGCGAGCTGGTGACCTTGCGGACCTCTGGCCCGCAATCGCCCCAGAACTTCTATCGCCTGGCGACGCGGATCCTCCAGACCTATGGCGTGTCAGCGGTCTATGAAGACGGCATCGTGGTGTTCGAGACGGTTCCGAAAGGCACCGGCTTCGAGGCGCCGTTGATCCTGAGCGGACGCTCGCAGCCCAATGTCCCCACCTCGCAACGGCCGGTGTTCCAGCTGGTGGAGTTGGATACGGTGCGCATTTCCGATGTCAGCCAGTGGCTCGACACCGCGTTCGCCAACAGCGGCCTGCAGATCCAGCCGGATCCCAATCGCAACGCGATCGTGCTGTTCGGCAAGGGCGAGCTGGTGGCTCAGGCCGTGGCCGCCATCCGCGTGCTGGACCGTCCGTTCATGCGTGGACGCGTCAGCGCCCGCCTGGAGCCGGGGTTCATCAACGCGACGGAACTGGCGAGGCGACTGGTCGATGTACTGGTAGCCGAAGGCTATGGCGCAAGCCTGCATGGCGGCCAAGGCGGTGTGCAGGCTGCCGCGGTGGTGGTGCTTCCGGTGGCGGCTTCAAACACGGTGATCATCTTCGCGGCAGACCGGGAGGCGCTTGAGCATGCCGTGGAGTGGGCGCGATCGATCGACCAGCCCAACCCCACCGCGGGCGACGACAGCCTGTTCTATTACACGGTGCGCAACACGCTGGCCGAGGAAATCGTCAACACCCTCAACGGTATCCGCGATACCTCCAACACGCGCGACCCGGCCCGTGAGACCTCCTCCCTGCTCAATCCCGCAGCCCCGACGACCCAGAATGCCGCCGCGCCGGCGCCGGCGCCGGTGGCGGCAGCGGCGCCTGCGAGCGCCGATGGCGGCGGACTGGGCAGCCTGACCGGTGGGCGCCTGTTGCTGGACGGCCCCCGCAATGCGTTGATCTTCCAGGGCAAGGCGTCCGATTGGGGCAGGGTGTTGCCGTTGATCAAGCAGATGGACAAGTCGCCTCGGCAAGTGATGATCGAAGTCACTATCGCGGAGGTCACTCTCGGCGCGAGCGAAGAGTTCGGGGTGAGCTGGCTGGCCAAGAACGACATCGGCCGTTTTGGCGGGACGGTCCGCTCCGGCGTGTTGGGCGGCACCAATTCCAACGGGGCCAGCGGGCTGACCTATATCCTGGACATCGCCGGCCAGGCCCGTGCGCAGTTGCGCGCGTTTGCCGATGCCAACCGCCTGTCGGTGCTGTCCACGCCCCGGCTCATGGTCAAGAGCGGGGAGGAGGCCAGCTTCGACGTGGGCACCGAAATCCCCACACTTTCCTCGCAGACGGCCTCGGCCCAGCAGACCGAAGGTACCTCGAACATCCTGCAGTCGATCCAGTACCGCAAGACCGGCATCATCCTCAACATCAAGCCGACCATCTACTCCGACAACCGGGTGGACCTCGAGATTCGCCAGGAAGTGAGTGAGGCCCTGCCGATCTCGTCTGACGACTCGGTGCAGTCGCCCTCCATCTTCAACCGCGCGGTCAGCACCAGCCTGAGCCTGCGCGACGGCAGTTCGGTCATCCTCGGCGGGCTGATGTCGCAACGGCGCACGGACGGCAATGGAGGCGTGCCTTTCATCAAGGATGTTCCGCTTGTCGGCAACCTGTTCAAGTCGCGCAGCCGCAGCGGCAACAAGACAGAGCTGGTCTTGATGATCGTTCCCTACATCGTCGAGTCAGACGAGCAGGCAACGGCGTTGAGCCGCACCCTTGGCCAGCGCTTCGAATTGCTGGACCTGCCAGACGTCCCCGCGAACCTGCCTGCGCCGGTGCCGTCGGTGCCGGTGGATCCGTTGAACGCGCCGCGCCCCGCGCGCTGACCGAGCGGGGGAGCGGGGATGGCCAATGACGTCGACCGTTCGGGGGCGGGTGCCGCTGCCCCCAGTGACGGCATGCTGGTGCTGGGCATGCACCGCAGCGGGACCACCGCGCTGGCGCGCGTCATTGCGGCCAGCGGCTTCGACCCGGGCACGCGTGTCGTCGAAGGCAGCCTGGGCAACCAGGACGGCCACTGGGAAGATGCCTTTGCCGTGGAGTTGCACGATCGGTTGTTGGCGGAGTTCGGCGCCGCCTGGAACGAGCCCGCGGCCATCCCGCACGACTGGGCTGACGCGCCCGCCGCGCAGCGCGCCCGTGCGGCGATTCGCGCGTACCTGCAACAGGACCGCGCACGCCAGCCTGCCTGGGTCCTGAAGGATCCGCGCGCTTCGCTTTTCGCGCCCCTCTGGATCGAGGAAGCCGCGCGGGTCGGCATGCCGATCGGGGCGGTGCTGATGCTGCGGCATCCCATGGAAGTGGCCGCCTCGCTGGCGGCGCGCGATGGACTCTCGCTTGAGCGCGGTTTGTGGCTGTGGCTCGAATACACCGCGGCGGCGGCGGTGCATGCCTGCGCGGTTCCAAACATGCTGCTCAGTTACGATCTCCTGCTTGCCGATGGCCAGCGCGCCCTCGATCTGCTGAGCAGCCTGCCCGGCGGAGATCGGCTGGCGGGCCCCGCACGAGGCGGGCACGCCAGCGGCCTGCTGGATCCTGGCCTGCGCCATCACGGTGGCGCACACGCAGGCCTGCCTCGCCCGATCCAGGATATCTGGGATGCGCTGTCTGCAGGTGTCGGCAAGCCGCTGGATGCGCCGGCCGTGGCCGGGTTGTTCACCGGCTTCCACGCCATGCAGGAGTTGCTGCAACCGCTGGCCGCCGACTGGCGCTGGCGGCACCGCCAACTGTGGGAACGCGCGGCGCGTGCCGAAGACCTGGTAACGAAAGACGCCGTTGCAGGCAGGCGCGCGGTGGAGCAGTTGCAGGACCTGGTGACGGCGCAGCAGCGCGACGTGATCGGCGTGTTTTCAACCGACATCCAGGGCATGCAGGCCACGACCCGGGA
>JAZKHR010000009.1:0-17847 GCA_040385305.1 Pseudomonadota bacterium | reverse complement strand
TGGCCTTGCATCGCGAGCGCGCTACGCAGGAAGCGTCGCGGCTTGCGCAGCTGGCTTTGACCAACGACGACCTATCGGCCCGCGCGACGACGCTGGCGACCGAAGTCCAGGATCTGCGCGAAGCAACCGAGGCCTTGGGCAGGGAACGCGACGCCGCGAGCGCGCATGCCGCCCTGCTGGAAGCTCAGGTCGCGGACCTGCGCGACGACCATTTCAGGCTCCGTATCCGCAACCAGCAACTGTCCGAGTCCGCGCAGACGCTTGGACAGGTGTTGCAGTCCCGGTCCTGGCGCTGGTCGCGGCCGTTCCGGGTGGCCATGCGCCTGTTGGGCGGGAGATGGGGCAGCGAGGACCGCAGGAAACTGCGCGCATTTTTGGGTCGAGAGGCGCCTGCGGCGACCTTCGAGCTGCCAGTAGCGACCCAGCCTGGAGAGGTTGAACGGACAACCGTCCCGGCTACGCGCGAGCTGGATCGCGCCGTGCAGCTCGCTGCCGCGGACGCTCGTGCGGATGTCTTCGTCTGGTCGGTGATCGACTGGCACTTCCGCACCCAGCGGCCCCAGCACCTGGCGCGGGCAATGTCGGGGCAGGGCCATCGCGTGTTCTACCTGTCCAACAATTTCGACGACTCGCCCTCGCCGGGGTTCCGCGTGGAGCCCCTCGACGCCAGCGGACGCCTGTTCCAGATCCACCTCAACCTGCAGGGCCGTCCGGCGATCTACCACGGCATGCCGGATCCTGCGCAGCACGCGCAGCTACGCGCCAGCTTTGCCTGCCTGCTCGGGTGGACGCAGACCCGGTCATCGCTTTCCATCGTGCAGCACCCGTTCTGGAATGCGCTGGCCATGTCCTGTCCGGACGCGCGCGTGGTGTACGACTGCATGGACCACCACGCCGGGTTCGACAACAACGCGCCGGGGATCCTGCGCGGGGAAGCCGACATCATCGACCAGGCCGACCTTGTGGTGGTGACGTCCGATGACCTGCGGGAGCGGATCGCTTCGCAAGCGCGCAACATCGCCGTGGTCAGGAACGGCTGCGACTACGGTTTTTTCTCGGCGACCCCGGCGAAGATCTACCGGCAACCGCAGGGCCGCCCCGTCATCGGTTACTTCGGCGCGATCGCCGAGTGGTTCGACCCGGAACTGGTGCGCACCGTAGCGCGCGCCCACCCGGAGGCTGAAGTCCTGTTGATCGGCAGCGATACCAGTGGGACTGCCGCGCTGCTGGCCGGCGAGCCCAACGTGCGCCTTGTCGGCGAAGTGCCATACGCGGACCTGCCGTACTGGCTGCATGGGTTCGACGTCTGCCTGCTTCCATTCCAGGTGGTGCCGCTGACCCTGGCCACCAATCCGGTCAAGGTTTATGAATACCTTGCGGCGGGCAAGCCGGTGGTGGCCGTCGACTTGCCGGAGATGGCGCAGTTCGGCGATCTGGTGCGCACCGCGCGGGATGCCGACGCTTTCTCCATGGCGGTCTCAGCAGCACTGGCGGACCGATCCGGAAGCGAGGCCCGTCAGGCCTTCGCGGCTGGCCAGACCTGGCGCCATCGCGCGGAGGCGTTCGACCAGGCGGTCGTGGAGGCGCGCGAGCCGCGGGTCAGCGTGATCGTGCTGACCTACAACAACTGGGTTTACACGGAGGCCTGCCTGCAGAGCCTCGATGCCTCCGGCGACTACCCCGACCTGGAAATCATCGTCGTGGACAATGCCTCCACTGACGGCTCGGCGGAGCGGCTCACCACGTGGAGGGATCAACATGCGCCGCCGGGGCAACAGCGCCGGCTCATCCTCAACGCCGACAACCTCGGTTTTGCCGCGGGCAACAACATCGGCCTGCAGGCGGCCAGCGGCGAGGTGCTGATCCTGCTGAACAACGATACCTACGTGACGCCGGGATGGATCCGCACCCTGTGCGCGCATTTCCGCACGTCGCCCCGGCTGGGCTTGCTGGGCCCGGTCACCAACAACATCGGCAACGAGGCGAAAATCGAGATTGCCTACACGGACATGACGGAAATGGTGGAGCAGGCGCGCCGCTACACCCTCGCCCATCCTGGCCAGCGCCACCCGATGCGGACGGTTGCGTTCTTTTGCGTGGCGATGCCGCGCAAGGTGTTCGAAGCCGTCGGCGGGCTGGACGAATGTTACGGCGTTGGCTTCTTCGAAGACGACGATTACTGCCGTCGTGTGGAGCAGGCGGGCTGGAGCGTCGCCTGCGCGGATGATGTCTTCGTCCATCACCACCTTTCCGCCAGCTTCAATGCGCTGGGGGACGACGCCAAGCAGCGCCTGTTCGAACGCAACAAGGCGCTTTACGAAGAACGCTGGGGCGCGTGGATTCCGCACACCTACCGTTCCAGCAGGAGCCAGGCTTGAGCACCACCATGCAATCCCCCGCCCCCGCGCAGCAGCCTGCCGGCTTGGCCACGACAACGCGCAAAAAGCGCGACATCCTCATGTTCCGCGTCATCCCGTTGCTGATTGCCCTTGCGATGGTGATCAATACCTACAGCTATTCGCTGGTGACGGCGATCCCGCTGATCCAGTCGGATGCATGGCGCTACCTGGACGGCTTCCTCGGCAAGTTCATCGAGCAGGGCTTTTCGCCATACGACCTCTTCGTGCAGGCGAACCAGGCGGACACCAACCTGCCGTTGCAGAAGATGCTGCTGTTCTTCCATACGCGTTTCTACGGGATGGATTTCCGCCTGGAGGGCCTGGTCGGCACCCTGTGCGGAATCGCGCTTGTCGGCGTTCTCGCACGCGCGTCGGCGGGTCCGCTGAACCGCTGGGGCGGGCGTGAGTACTGGTTGCTGGCAGCGCTGGCGCTTGCAGTGCTGTCGCTCAACAGCACCAATGTCTACAGCTGGCCCTTGGCCACGTTGTGGTTCCTGCCGATATTGCTGGCTGCTGCCTACATGTGGTTCGTGTTCGCGCGGCCGCAGGCACGCGTGGGGATCCTGGGTGCGACGTTCCTGCTTGGACTCGCGCTGGATGAGGTCATGTTTCCCGTGTTTGCCAGTGTCTACGCAGCGCTGTTGCTGGCGCATCGGTCCAGGCAACCCGGCCAGCTCAGGACCTTCACGGTCTACGGTTTGGCCGGACTCGCATTATCGCGGGTGCTTTACTGGGTCCTCGGCATGTTGGGTCCCGAGGGCGTTGGTGCCGGTTCCAGCTCCCGTTCGATAGAGGCGTTCCTCAACCCTTCCATCTGGAAGGCCGCGGCCATCCCGCTCACCGACGGGCTGGTGCACCAGGCGAACCAGGCAACGCTGTTCGGCAGTGGTGCGTCTACATTCGCCTGGATCGCCGGGCTCGGGATGTTCGCAGCGCATGGCTGGTTCTGGTGGCGCGCCGTTTTCGCCAGGAACACCGGCGGCCCAGCCTTCACCAGGGTGACGCTGATGGCGATGGGGGTGATGCTGCTTTGCTACGGGCTGGTGCTGGGCATCGTGGTACAGCGCGTGCCGCAGTTCGGTTTCGAGTACCTGCACCAACCACGCTACGCGATGTTCTACGTACTCCACCTGGCGGCACTTGGCCTGCTGGTCTATCGCGACCTGCGTTACATGGCGCATGGCGCCAGGGTGCGGGAGGTGCTTGCCGGTGTGGCAATCGCCGTGATCCTGCTGTTTTCCGCCTTGCAGCTGCGCCTGTCGACGCTGGCCTGGGAGCACGCAAAGTACCTGTCGACTTACGTGGTCGAAGTTTCGTATTCGATGGGCAAGTTGGCGGCCGATCCCGAAAGCACCCAGTGCGCCGACATCATGACGATCTGCGAGTTTTCACCAGAGCATCGGCGTCGACTGATGGGCCTGTTGATCAGGTATCGACTCAACCTGTTTTCCCCGGACTTCCAGTCGTTCCATCGCCTGCGGCCATTCCCGCCGCGTCCGGTGCCGGAGGCAAAGAGCGTCGCGGAAACGCAAACGCCGCCGTGACCTGGGTTGGTCAGCCGCGCGGTTCCCGCGATGCGATGAAGGCGTCGTACTCGCGGATGTAGTCCGCTTCGGAAAACACGTCAGACGCCAGCACGAGGCACAGGGTGCCCGGGTCGAAGTTCACTTCCGCCGCCCAGATGGTGGGGGGGACATGCAGGCCCTTCCACGGCCGGTTGAGGTGGACCATGCGCTTGTCGCGGCCATCGTCGATCTCCACGTCGAAGCTGCCCGACAGGCAGATCAGGAACTGGTGCTGGTCCCTGTGCGCGTGCGCGCCGCGGCTGGCTGCCGTCGGCACGTCGTAAATGTAGAACAGGCGCTTGATCGGGAAGGGAACATGATGCTCGCCTTCCACGAAGGTGAGGTTGCCCCGCGGATCCGCGAACTTGGGCAGTTCGATGACCTTGCAGTCTTCAACGTGGAACTGGGTCATGCGTGCGTCCCTTGATGATGAACCGGCTGATGGCAAAGGTGAGCGGAATGGTGGCCGGCAGGATCACCAGCGGCGCCCAGGCCTCGGGGAGCCCGAACTGTCCGACCAGTACCCAGATCAGGGCAAGGCCGGCGAGGTACTGAACTGCATAGACGCTGGGGAAAGCCAACAGGCTGCGCCAGCGCCACGGACGGCGAAACACGAAGAAGGTGCTGACCGCATACGCCACCAGGATGCCGACGCAGTACGACAGCGTGTAGGCGACGCGATAGTCGACCACTGCATTGAAGGCGAGGTACAGCAGGTACCCCAGTCCGGTATTGAACAGGCCCGCCAGCAGGAACCGGCGGAATTCGGGATCCGACCATCGCATGCTCAGATCACTTCGTCGATGACGGTTTCCGGCCGCAGGTTGACCTCGTCGAAGACCCGCCACAGGTATTCGCCGATGATGCCCAGCATCAGGATGATCAGCCCCAGCAGGAAGGTGATCAGGGTGACCAGGCTGGCGTAACCCATCACCGGGATCCGGCCCATGGCAGCGCCCAGCATGATGGTCAGCCCGTAGAGGAAACTCGCACCGGCAACGATTGCGCCAATCGCCGAGATCATCCGGATCGGAGTCACCGAGAAACCGAGCATCACGTCGAAGAAGGTCTTGAACTTCTTGCGGAACGTCCAGCGCGACTTGCCGTGTTCGCGCTTCGGCCGGTGGTACTGGACCACGCTCGGCTCATGGCCGAGCCAGTAGGCGAGCAGCGGCGTGAATGCGTTCTTCGAGCAGTTGCGCATGGGCTCGAGCATCGCCCGGTCCATCAGCGCGATGTCGAAACCGCCTTCGGGGTAGCCGGGCAGTACCAGCAGTCGCAGGAACCGGTAGTACAGCCACGAGTAGATGCGCGAACCCAGCGGGTCCTCGCGTGATTCGCGCACCGCAATCACGAACTTCTTGCCCGCCAACCAGCGCGGCACCATCTCCAGCAGCAGTTCCGGCGGGTCCTGCAGGTCGGCGGCGATGATGACGAAGGCATCGCCCTGCACGAACTTGAAGCCGGTGCGAGAGGCGTGCACGGCGCCGAAATTGCGCGACAGCCTGACCACCGTGGCCTCCGGGCGGAGCGCCTTGATCCGCAGCAATGCTTCCTGCGAGCCGTCGCGCGAACCGTCGTTGACGAAGATCAGCTGGAGCTGGACATCGTGGCTGGCGACCAGCTGCCGCTCCACGTCCTGCAGGCGGTCCAGCAGCAGGGGCAGCGACTCGCTGTTGAAGTAGACCGGAACCACCACGGAAACCGTCTTGCGGGCGTTGTCGTTCATGCGGGGAGTTCGTAGTAGTCGTGGACCATGGTGCGGGCGCCGAAGCCTTCCTTCTGCGCGACCAGCCCGGCGTTGAGGACGCGCCCGGCTTCTTCGTTGGAGATGCCGAAATCGAAGAATGGCTTGTGCGCGTAGCGTTCGCTGAGCAGGTGGTCGAAGACTGCATCGAGCGCATGCAGCGCCTTGCCACGCTCGCTTGCCGAAATGTACTGCACGTGGGCGACGCGATGCGTTTCGAAAATCACGCAGCCGGCCACCACGCTGCCATCGCTGGTTGCCTCGAACAAGCGGATCGATGCCGGGAAGCGTGCCCGCAGCAGGGAGATCTCTCGCAGAGAGTGCACCGGAGCAGTGCCGAAGCGCGCGTGCAGGTTTTCTTCGAGCACTGCCCAGAACGCACTGAATTCCGTGGACTCGGCAACCGATACCCCTGCCTTGCGCGCAGCCTTGACCCCGCGGGCGCGCCTGTCCTGGTAGCGGATGCGGTCTCCGCCCGGCACCACCGACAACACATCGCGCCGCGTCAGGCGCGCGTCCATCCGGAACAGTGCGTAACGGTCCTCTTCGGCCGGATGGCGATGGTAGATCGACGGGATGGTCTTGTAGTGGATCCCCGACAGTGCATTCGCGCGCAAGTAACCGCGCAGGGCCGCGAACATCGCCAGCGCGGCGTCGGCTCCGGTGCGTATTCCCAGCAGCAACCCGCCGTAGGTCAGGCCGGCATGGCTGTGCAGCCAGCCCTGCGCCTCGTTGGCAGGCAGGAGCGCGACCAGCTGGTTCCCGTCCCGGAGCAGCAGGGAATGGTCGATGAAGCGGTCGCGGTGGTAATCCATGTAGTTGCGATCGAGCAGGAACGTGGCGTTCTTGCTGGCAGCGACGAACGCATTCCACTCTTCCGCGAGTTCCGGAAGGAAGCGCTCCACGCGGAGGTCATTCATGCCTGTTCCAGTACCGCAACCGCGAAACCGTCCCGGCCGAACTCGTTGCCGTTGTAGTAGCAATAGGTCTGTCCGTCCACTTCGATCACCGCGGCATACATGATTGCGTGGCTGTCGAACGCATCGGGCCCGACATCCAGCCCCATTTCACCGTCGTGCCGCCGCCACGACAGGCCGTCGGGAGAGGTCGCGCAACCCATGCGGTAGGCGCCCAGCGATTTGCGCCGAACCGAGTAATACAGGGTGTAGCCGCCGTCATGCCGTGGCACCACCCAAGGGCGCCCGAACCCATGCTCGTCGGGCTCCGTGATGTCCACGACGACCTGGCCTTGCCCACCCCAGGCAATGCCGTCGCGCGACTCCAGGTACTTGATCCGGTACTCCGGCATCGGCTTGCCGGCGATGTCGAGCCAGGTGCTCCCGCCCACGTACCACATGCGGAACACGCCATCCTCCAGGCGCACGAAGGGGCCGCCGCGGAAATACAGGTCCTCGGGGGTTCGCTCCAGTACCGGTGTGCTCGAGTGGCGCCGGAAGGACTGCCCACCATCCTCGCTGATGGCAAGACCGGACAGCAGGCGATAACGGATTCGGGTGCCGATCTCGAACCCCACGTAGTACATGAACAAGCGGCCATCGGGGCAGCGCACCACGCTGGTCGCCAGTGCCCCGCTCTCGTCGAACGTGCCCGGCAGGCCGATGTCCATCAGCGGCAGGCGCGAATGGTTGACGACGCGGGTTGGATCATCCCGCCGCACATCCACGAAGCCCGGACGGCTGATGCCGGCGTCGTCGCAGCATGTGACGAAGATCCGGATGATGCCGAGCTCCGGCATGTCGAGCGGTGTCGGCAGCATGCCGTGGGTGCGTGCCCACGGCGCCGTCCCGTCTGGCCGGTACACCAGTCCCAGCTTCCGCCACTTCATTCCGCGGGGTCCAGCCCGAACTTCGCGCGCACCCCGGGCGCACCGCTGGCGAGGTTTCCCTTCACCAGCGTGTCGGCGGGGATGTCGCGTGCGATAAGCGCACCGGCTCCGATCAGGCAGTCATCGCCTACCGACAGGTTGTTGCCAAACGTTGCATTGACGCCGACGAAGCAATTCGCGCCGATGCTGCAGAACCCCGACACCACGACCTGCGAGGCGATGAAGCAGTTGTCCCCGATCCGCGAATGGTGCCCCACGTGGTTGCCGCTCCACAGCACCACGTTGTCGCCGAGTACGACGAAGGGCTGCAGCGTGTTGTCCTCGAAGATGAAGGCGTGCTCGCCAATCTCGACGTTGTGCCAGACGAACGCGCGCGAACTGACGTAGGAAGCGGGCGCATAGCCCATCGCCTTGACCTGCTGGTAGAGGCGCGTGCGCAGGCGGTTCATCCGGGTATAGACCAGCGCGGCGTAGAAGGCGTGGTCAGCGCTGGCATAGCGCTCCTGCAGCTCGTCCAAAGGCACCACCGGCAAGCCGAACAGGTTGTCCCTGGTCAGGAACTCGCGCTCCACCGCGAACGCCACGACCTGGTAGGGCGAGTCGTGGGTGAAGTATTCGTAAGCGACTTCAGCGAACGCACTGTCGCCGACGATGATCAAGTTGCGCCGGGTCATCGACGGGCTCCTACGGGCGGACGATCAGGATGTCTTCGCGGCGGTTTGCCTGGGGCAGGTGCGAAGGCTGGGGCAGGATGTAGCCATGGAATCCCGCCGCACGCGCGCGTTGGAGGATGGCGAACACCACGGCGTCGTCGATCTGCCCGTCCTCGATCTGGCCATGCACGACCAGCGGGTCCTCGTCACCGCCGGTGAAATCGCGATGGAACTGCTTGCCGGTGCCGCTGGCGAAGAACCGCTTGCGCATGGAAATGTTGGGAATGTCACCCAGCAGCAGCGAGCCGCCGGGCGCGAGCAGCGCCAGGGTCTGGTCGAGGAACCGGAACAGGTTGGTGTCCACGAAGATGTACTGCAGCACCGAGTACACGATCACCGCATCGGTGCGGGCGTGCAGGCGCGCGAGTAACTCGGGGCATTCGGGATAGAACGCCGCGGTCTTGTGCAGGCCTTCCGATTCCTCGAGCTGCATGAGCATCTCGGCCGAATCGACCAGGTGGAGTTCCTGCCCGAGGCTGCGGCTGTGCGCGATCAGCATCTTCGGCACGTCGCTGCAGCCAGGGCCGATGTCCAGCACGACGGCGCCCGGGCGCTGCAAGCCAGGCAGCTTGGCGAGGATGTCCGCGAAGATCTGCGGCTCCTTGCCTGCGCGGTAGGAATTCGGGAAGCCGATCTTCTCGTAAGGGGTCAGAGAGTGGTCAGCAGCGAGGCGCCGGAAGTCCTCGAACCCGAGCTTGGCGAAACGCGAGAGGTCTTCCGTGCCGCTCATGGCATGCCCGCGCCGTCGCTGCGCCAGGCGTTGCACGCGGCGATCACCCTGCCCACCTCGTCCTCCGTCATCTCCGGGAAGCAGGGCAAGGTCAGCACCCGCTCGCACAACGCTTCGGTCGCGGGCAGGCCCACGGCTGCGAAGCGATCGCCATGCACGGGCTGGCGGTGGTCCGGGATCGGGTAATGGATGTCGGAGGCGACGCCGGACGCCTGCAGGTGCGAGGCCAGGCGATCGCGCTGCCTGCTCTGGACCACGAACAGGTGGGCAACGTACTCGTTGCCAGCGGGCGCGGGAACCTGGATATCGGCGTGGTTGATCTCGAGCGAATACCGGTTGGCGATCTCGCGCCGGCGCGCGTTGCGCGCGTCCAGGTCGGGCAGGAGCGAGCAGAGGAACGCGGCCTGCATTTCGTCGAGCCTGGAGTTGCGGCCGCCTGCAAGTTCGTTCGTGTACTTGCGCGACCAGCCGTACTGCCGGAGCTTGCGCGCATTCTCGGCAAGGCGCTCGTCGTTGCAGGTGACGGCGCCACCGTCACCGACGGCCCCGAGGTTCTTGGTGGGATAGAAGCTGAAGGCGGCAATGTCGCCGAACGCGCCTGCCCTCACGCCTGTCGCATCGGTTGCGCCGTGCGCCTGCGCGCAATCTTCGAGGATCGCGATGCGAAGGCGCCGGCACAGCGCAACGATGGACGCCATCGGCGCCAGCCGGCCGTACAGATGGGTCACGATGACCGCCCGCGGCATGGATCCGGCGGCGTCGACGGCCGCCTGCAGCGTGTCAACGGTCAGCAGGCATGTCGTCTCGTCGACATCAGCGAAGACCGGTACTGCACCAATCGCAAGGACTGCCGAGGTGCCGTACATGGCGGCGTTCGCCGCGAGCAGCACGTGGTCGCCTGCCCCCACGCCAAGCGCACGCAAGCCGAGTTCAAGCGCATCGGTACCATTGGCGACGCCGACGCAGTGGCCAACGCCGCAGTACGCCGCGAAATCGGACTCGAACTGCCGGACCTCGGGGCCCAGCACGAAATGACCACTTTTCAGTACGCGCTCCGCCCCCGGCAACAGGCGGGCGATCACCGCTTGCGAATAGCGCTGTAGATCGTTGATCGGGATCAATCTGGACGCTGCAGCGTTCATCCGATGGGCTCGAGCGGAATCGGTCACGCCGTGCTTACTTCACTTCGAAATTGCCCGCGGGGATCTTCTTGCCGAGGTCAGGAATCTGCAACTCGACCGGATAGGTGCCAGCCTCGGCCAGGTACTCGCCCGGGATCGTGGCGGTGACGATGACCCCGTTGGTGGCGATGCCGGTCAGCGGCTTGCCGTCGAACGTGCCGGTGATTTCGGCAGTAGGCACCGGCTGGTTGAGCTCGAAAGAAATGCCGGAGTTGCCATCGCGCTGCACGTTGAACTCGGCGCCCGGGGCAGTGCCCTTCTGGCTCCAGTTCACGATCTTGTATTCGCCTGCGGCGGCCGGAGCGGCAGGCGCCGATGTAGCGGCCGGGCTGGAGGATTGGGCCGGCGGCACTCCTTCCTGGGGATTGCACCCTGCGAGGACGACTGTCAGGACTAGAGCCGCGAAAAGCTTCATATGCAAACCTCGATCAGTGGGTGGCCGGTGTACGCAAAACGACCGGATACATGAAAATCCATGATAACCGATCCCGTGAAATGCCCGGGGAGCGGGTCATCGGTTGCCGCCCCCTGAGACGGTGAGCAGGGGCCGCGCCGCAGCGGCCTTGCGGGCTCAAGCGGGCGGGCGCCTCGCATGCAATCGGGACACGATATCGGCGATGCGCGTTGCCGCGGCGCCATCCCCGTATGGGTTGTGGGCTTGGGCCATCGCTCGGTAGGCGGCATCGTCGTCGAGCAGATGAGACACGGCATGCACGATCCCGTGCGCGTCGGTACCCACCAGCTTGACCGTGCCCGCGGCCACCGCTTCCGGGCGCTCGGTGGTGTCGCGCAGGACCAGCACCGGCTTGCCCAGCGACGGGGCCTCTTCCTGGATGCCGCCGGAGTCGGTGAGGATCAGGTGTGCGCGCTGCATCAGGTGCACGAACGGCAGGTAGTCCTGCGGCTCGATCAGGTGGATATTGGGTTGCCGCGCCAGCAGGCGCGTGACCGGTTCCTGCACGCTGGGATTCAGGTGTACGGGATAGACCACCTGCACGTCGTCGCGCGTGCCGATTTCCGCCAGCGCGGCGCAGATGCGCTCGAACCCGGCGCCGAAGTTCTCGCGCCGGTGCCCGGTCACCAGCACCAGCTTTCGCCTCGGGTCGAGGAAGTCGAAGCGAACCGCCATGTCACGGCGGAGCTCTGGGTCGGACTCCAGCAGCGAGGCTACCTGCAGCAGCGAGTCGATCACCGTGTTGCCGGTCACGTGCACCGACTCGCCCGAGATGCCTTCGCGCAGCAGGTTGTCGCGGGCGGTGGCGGTGGGCGCGAAGTGCAGCGAGGACAATGGCGACGTCAGCCGCCGGTTCATTTCCTCGGGCCACGGCGATTGCAGGTCGCCGGTGCGCAGGCCCGCTTCCACGTGCGCCACCGGCACCTTGGCATAGAACGCGGCAAGCGCGCTGGCCAGCGTGGTACTGGTATCGCCATGCACCAGCAGGACATCCGGGCGCGCGTCCGCGAGCACGTCGCGCATGCCCAGCAGGATGCGCGAAAACAGCGACTCGAGGTCCTGCCGTGGCTGCATCAGGTCCAGGTCGTGTTCCGGCGCGATGCGGAACAGCGCGAGGACCTGGTCCAGCATCTGCCGGTGCTGCGCGGTCACCGCCACGCTGACGCGGATATCGCCGCGCTGGCGCAACGCAAGCACCACCGGCGCCATCTTGATGGCCTCCGGACGCGTCCCGAACACCACCATGGCGTGCAGGCGGTTGTCCACGCCTGGACTCACAGCGCCGCCTGCAGCTCCGGCAACACCGTGAACAAATCCCCCACCAGGCCGATGTCCGCGATCTCGAAGATCGGCGCATCGCCATCCTTGTTGATGGCGACGATGGTGCCGGCGTCCTTGATCCCGGTCAGGTGCTGGATGGCGCCGCTGATGCCGATGGCGATGTACAGCTCCGGCGCGATGATCTTGCCGGTCTGGCCGACCTGCAGTTCATTGGGCACGTAGCCTGCATCGACCGCGGCGCGCGACGCGCCGACCGCGGCGCCGAGCTTGTCGGCGAAGTCGTAGACGACCTTGAAGTTCTCCTGCGAGCCCACGCCGCGGCCGCCGGAGACCACGCGCCTGGCGCTTTGCAGGTCGGGTCGGTCGGACTTGCCGGCGGCAAGTCCCACGTAGCGCGTGTGCGATGGCAGGGCGGCGTCGACATTCGCAGCCTCGACCGCGGCGCTGCCGCCACGCGCCGCTTCTGGCCAGGACGCGGTGCGCACGGTGGCGACCACGGCGTGGTCGGCCGGCGCCTCCACGGTGATGATCGCGTTGCCGGCATAGATCGGCCGCTTGAACACGTGGCTGGATTCGATGCTCATCACGTCGGACACCTGGGCCACCCCGAGCAGGGCGGCCACGCACGGCATCAGGTCCTTGCCGAAGGTGGTGCTGGGGCCGAACACGTGGCTGTAGCCCGCGGCCAGTTGCGCGACCTGCGGCGCCTGCACCTGGGCGATGGCGTTGGTGTTCGCGGCGTTGGCCACGGTGAGCACCTTCGCAACGCCCGAGATCTGCGCGGCTTCGGCGGCAACGGCTGCGGGATCCGCGGCAAGCACCACGATGTCGATGGATTCGGGCGACAGCGCCTGCGCGGCGGACACGCACTTGGCGGTGGACGCGTTGAGCTTGCCATCCAGGTGTTCCGCGATGATCAGGACCTTGCTCATTACAGCAACCCTTTCTGCTTGAGTGCGGCGACCAGTTCGGCCGCGTCCTTGACCATCACGCCTCGGCTGCGCTTTGCGGGCGCTGCGAAGTAGGTGGTCTTCAGGGTGTCACCGGCATCCACGCCAAGGTCGGCGAAGGCGATGCTCTCCATCGGCTTGCTCTTGGCCTTCATGATGTCCGGCAGCTTGATGAAACGCGGCTCGTTGAGGCGCAGGTCGGTGGTGACCACCGCCGGCAGATCCACTTCCAGGGTTTCCAGGCCGGCATCGACCTCGCGCACCACCGTGGCCTTGCCATCGGCTATATCGAGCTTGCTGGCGAAGGTCGCCTGCGGGCGGCCCCACAGCGTGGCCAGCATCTGGCCGGTCTGGCTGGCATCGTCGTCGATCGCCTGCTTGCCCAGGATCACCAGGTCCGGCTGCTCTTTCTCGATCAGCTTGAGGAAGGTGCGCGCCGCGGTCAGCGACTGGATCGGCCCGTCGACCACCACGTGGATGGCACGGTTGGCGCCCATCGCCAGGCCATTGCGCAGGTGGGCCTGGGCATCTGCGGGGGCGATGGTGGCGACGATCACTTCCGTGGCGATGCCCTTGTCGCGCAGGCGCAGGGCTTCTTCCAGCGCGATGTCGTCGAACGGGTTGGCCGACAGCTTGACGCCGTCGGTGACCACGCCGGACCCGTCCGGCTTGACCTGGATGCGGACGTTGTAGTCCACCACGCGCTTGTAGCCGACGAGGATCTTCATCGAGCGGGGAATCCTGGGGAGGAACAGACCGCGCATTTTACCCGACGGCCGCTGCGTGTTTGCTCGAAAGTGGCACGGACTGTCCCGCAGGTCGTCGGGAATGCCGGGTGATCGGGGACTTCGGGCACCAACGCTGCGAGCCCGGGGACGCCAGCCGGCATGCAAGCCGGCTCAACGGGCTACGCCGCTCGAAATGCGGCTGCGTGAACACGGCAATGCCGCGCCTCCAACCCTGAAGGCGCGCATGTGTCTCGAATGCGAGCCCCCTCAGTGGATCCAAGTGTCCTTAAGTACGGTGGGCGGGCTTGCGTGAGCCGGTAAACTGGCGGCTTTCCGCATGCATGGAGCCGTCGACGTGGCCACCAAGAGCAAACAATTCCCGAGCGCAGATGCGGCCCTCGCCGGGCTCGTCGCGGACGGCCAGACCCTCGCGGTCGGCGGCTTCGGCCTGTGCGGGATTCCCGAAGCGCTGATCGCCGCGCTGCGCGATTCCGGGGTCAAGGACCTGACGGCGATCTCCAACAACGCGGGCGTCGACGGTTTCGGCCTTGGCCAGCTGCTGGAGACCCGCCAGATCAGGAAGATGATCTCGTCCTACGTGGGCGAGAACAAGGAATTCGAACGCCAGTACCTGGGCGGCGAACTGGAACTGGAATTCAATCCGCAGGGCACCCTGGCCGAGCGCCTGCGCGCCGGCGGGGCCGGCATCCCGGCGTTCTTCACCGCCACCGGTTACGGCACCATCGTCGCCGAGGGCAAGGAAACGCGCGAGATCGATGGCCGCTGGTACGTGCTGGAAACCGCACTCAAGGCGGATGTCTCCCTGGTGAAGGCGTGGAAGGCGGACAAGGCCGGCAACCTGGTCTTCCACAAGACCGCGCGCAACTTCAATCCGGCGGTGGCGATGGCCGGCAACGCCTGCGTGGTGGAGGTCGAGGAACTGGTGGAGATCGGCGACATCGATCCTGACCACGTGCACCTGCCCGGCATCTACGTCGACCGCATCGTGGTCAACGCCACGCCGGAAAAACGCATCGAACAACGCACCATTCGCCAGCCGGAGGAGCACTGACATGGCCTGGACCCGCGACCAGATGGCCGCGCGCGCCGCGCAGGAACTCAGCGACGGCGCCTACGTGAACCTCGGCATCGGGCTGCCGACGCTGGTGGCCAACCACATCCCCGCCGGCATGCATGTCTGGCTGCAGAGCGAAAACGGACTCCTCGGCATCGGCCCGTTTCCGACGGAAGACACCGTTGACGCGGACCTGATCAACGCCGGCAAACAGACCGTGACCGCGGTCGCGGGCGCCAGCTACTTCGGCAGCCACGATTCCTTCGCGATGATCCGCGGCGGCCACATCGACCTCGCCATCCTCGGCGCCATGGAGGTCACCGACAAGGGCGACCTGGCCAACTGGATGGTGCCCGGCAAGCTGGTCAAGGGCATGGGCGGGGCGATGGACCTGGTGGCCGGGGTCAAGCGCGTCGTCGTGCTGATGGAACACACCACCAAGACCGGGGCGGCCAAGATCATCCCCGCGTGCACCTTGCCGCTGACCGGGGTCGGCGTGGTCGACCGCATCATCACCGAGCTGGGCGTGTTCGATGTCACGCCGCAGGGGTTGGTGACCGTCGAGAGGGCGGAAGGCGTCGACGCAGGTGAACTTGCGTTGAAGACAGGGGTTCCATTTATCTTAATTTGAGCACCAATGCGCATCTCCCTGCGATGGCAGACCGTAACATTCGGTCATGAATACCCCCTTGGTGAGTCACACCGGTTCCCGGCGTTGGATGCTGGGTTTGCTTGCGGCCCTCGCCGTGGCTGCCTGCAGCCAGGGTGGGCCGGCCCGGCCGGGTGGGGATCCCCTCCCGCCGCTGGCCGACGCGCCGGTGGCCGCTGGCGCTGCGCCCTCCGTGGCACGCGCACCCTTGGGCGGTACGGTTGACCCCGGCCGAGTGGCAGTACCCGATCCGCTGCGTGCCCCCTACCGTTCCGGCTCGCATCAATGGGTGCCGGTGGCGTTCAGTGAGGCCCACGCCCTGCAGGCGATCAAGGGCGGCAGGCTTTCTTTGCCTCTCCCCGAGGGCGGGGTTGCCTCGTTGAAGTACACGCGGCACGTCGAACACCCCGATGGCAACTGGACCTTCGTTGGCACCGCCCCTGATGGCACGGATGCGGTCATCACGTTTGGTGCGGAAGCGGTGTTCGGCAGCCTGCAGACGCCCAATGGCACCGTGCGCCTCACCACGGATGCACGCGGTGGGTGGCTGGTGGCTGGTCCGAACGAGGAAGATGGCAACCGGCCGGGAAGCGATGACGTCTTGTTGCCGCCCCCATTCGTGCGCCCGCAGGGCGACGCCCGGATCCTTGCCAAGGATCAACTGCCCGCAGGCGCGGGAGTACAGGCGTCGGATTCGCCGGTCATCGATGTCGTGGTCGGCTTTACTCCCGGCCTGGCGCAGGCTCGCGGCGGTGAGTCGGCGGCCCGCACCCGGATCAACAACCTGGTGGAGGTCACGAACCAGGCCTATGCCAACAGCGGCATCCAGTCTCGCGTGCGCCTGGCGCATGCCCTGCCGGTCGATTTCGCCGACGCCACGGACAACTCGGACGCCTTGTCCAAGCTCACCGGGTTCAAGAGTGGTACGGGCGCAGTCGCGGTCGACCCCGCGCTCCAGCCCTTGCGCACGGCCCGCGATACTTACGGCGGCGACCTGGTGGTGCTGCTGCGACCGCTCCGTACCCCCGAGAACGACGGTTGCGGCATTGCCTGGCTGCTGGGTGCGAAGGGCAGGACCATTGGTGCTGCCGACGAAGCGTTCGGCTACAGCGTGGTCGCTGACGGGTCCGACAAGGATGAAGTCGATGGCAAGACCTATTTCTGCCGGGAGGAAACCTTCGCGCACGAACTGGGTCACCAGATGGGTCAGTCCCACAACACGGAAGACGCTTCATCTGCTGGCGCACACCCCTATTCCTATGGGTATCGCCAGGCGGAGGTCACCGGCTTTTACACGGTGATGGCGTATCGGCTCCCCGAATCCAGCCAGTTCACGATCCGGCATTTCGCCAACCCATCGGTGAACTACAACGGTGCGCCGACCGGGGTGCCCGATGTTTCGGACAACACGCGAAGCCTGGCGCAGACCATGCCGATCATTGCTTCGTTCCGCGTGGCTCCTGTGTCCGCGCCCACCCCGCCACCGACCGCCGCGCGCCGGGTTCCCTACGACGTGAATGGCGATGGCCGATCGGACGTATTCCTGCGGGGCGATACCGCGCTGGCCTTCTGGGCGATGAACGGCACCACGCGTACGTTCGATTCCTACCTCGGCACCGGCGGGACAGGGTGGCGGGTCGTGGCCTTCGGCAACTTCGATGGCGCGGCCGGTGCGGACGTCCTGTGGGCGAACGGCACCCAGATGAAGATCTGGTTCAACATGGGCGGCGGGAATTACGTGGTCTATCCCATGGGCTCGTACGGCAACGGCTACGAACCCATCGCGGCCGCGGACGTCAACGGCGACGGCAAGTCCGACATCCTGCTCCGCTCCGGCACCGCGATCACGTACTGGCTCCTGGATGGCGCCACGGTCACCGCTACCGGTAACGGGGGCGACGGCGGTGCCGGCTTCCGCGTGGTCACCACGGGTGATTTCACCGGTGACGGCGCCGACGAAATCGTGTGGGCCAGCGCGACCCAGGTCAAGATGTGGATCAACGGTCGTAGTGCCGGCTTCAGCCCGGTGATCGTGGGTGCCTATGGGAACGGCTACGTGCCTTATGCCGCCGGGTACGTGGACGGCGACGCGAACCTCGACCTGCTGTTCATCGGGGGCACGGCGGCCGCTTACTGGAAACTCAATGGGTCGACCTTCGTCTCCAGCGCATACCTTGGCGACGGCGGCGCAGGGTTCGTGCCATTTGCGGTCGGCGACTACAACGGCGACGGGCTCTCCGACATCGGCTGGCAAAATGGCGCGACCATCAAGTTCTGGATGAACGGAGGCGCGGCAGGGTATCAGCCAGGGATCGTGGGCAATTACGTTTGTTGCTACGTCCCGGTCGGCAACTTCTGACACCTGGAATGCAGATGAAAAAGCCGGCGCAAGCCGGCTTTTTTCCGTTCAAAGGTTCAGGTAGTTCGGCCCGGCGCCGCCTTCCGGCGTGACCCAGGTGATGATTTCGTAGGGATCCTTGATGTCGCAGGTCTTGCAGTGCACGCAGTTGGCGGCGTTGATCTGCAGGC
>JAZKHR010000008.1:0-16383 GCA_040385305.1 Pseudomonadota bacterium | reverse complement strand
CCGAACGCACGAACATCGCAACAGGTCTTCGCCAGGGTCTTTAACCAACACCCCGTAGCTACCGGTGCGGGGGTTTTTTGGAGATCGAGACATAATCAGGTGGGTTACTGCTCGACCGTGCTCAGGTGGCTACCTTCAACGCTGCGGAGGCCATCAATGCCAGCACGCAGGCCAGTCCGCCCAGCCAGACGAGACTACGGATGGCATGGGCGCCGGCCAGGTAGACAATGCCGTGGACGACGCGCAACACCACGAATGCGATGGCCAGCATAGAAACTAGGCCAGGGTCGACACTCGCCAGCTGCGCCATCAGCACGCCGGCCGCGAACGCGGGGAATGCTTCGAAGGCGTTCAGATGGGCCCCATTGGCATTGCGCACGCGGTAATTGTCCTGCTTGGCGAGCCAGCCCCGCGGGTCCTTGTTGTTGTAGCCGGCCGCACCGCTCTTGGCGAAGCCGACCCACACATAGGGCAGGACGGCGGCGATCAAGATGCACCAGTAAGCGATGGACATGGCAACCCTCCCCGGGCTTGGATTGAGGGTCCAGCCTAGCCGATTCGTCCAGCGCAAATCGGGCCGCGCGCGGCGGCCCGATCATCGTGAAATGTCGAGCCGGGAGTTACTTGGCTTTGGCCGTCGCGGGCAGCATCTTGTCGCGGGCCGCCTTGAACGGGTTGCCTTCGTACCAGTTGGGCCACTTACCGTCGTTAGCCAAGGCTTGGCCAACCGCCGATACGGTCTCCAAGTCTTGGACGATGCCATCCAGCTTCCAGGTCGTGGCATCGAACTGGTCGGCAGGCTTGTGGTAGCGGTTGTCGGTGTAGTCCTGGCCCGCCGCGTCGCCCGCGGCCTGGCCGCCCTCGATCAGGTTGGTGCCGCTGTCGACGTACAAGGCGGGCACGCCGGCCTTGGCGAAGTTGAAATGATCGGAGCGGAAGTAATAGCCTGCCGCAGTGTTGGTTTCGCCCACCGCGGTGCGCTGCTGGGTGTCCAGCACCGTTTTAAGGACGTCCTCCAGCTGCGAATTGCCGGTGCCGACCACGGTGATGTCGCGGGCCTTGCCGATCGGGGCGAGTGCATCCAGGTTGATGACTGCCACGGTTTTTTCCAGCGGCACCACCGGGTGCGCCACGTAGTACTTGGAGCCGAGCAGGCCCGATTCTTCGAGGGTCACGGCGAGAAACAGCACCGACCGCTTCGGCGGGGTGGCGGCCTTGCGCATGGCCTCGGCAACCTCGAGGATTCCGGCCACGCCCGTCGCGTTGTCCACTGCGCCGTTGTAGATGTTGTCGCCGGTCTCACCCTCGTGGGTACCGAGGTGGTCCCAGTGGGCCAGGTAGACGATCGCCTCGTCCGGTGTCTCGCTGCCCGGCAGCATGCCGATCACGTTGCGGGAGGACTTTTCGACGCTGCTGCTCTTCAGCGCCAACGACACCTTGGCATCCAGCGGCACGGGCTTGAAACCACGCTTGTTGGCAGCAGCGCGCAGCTTGGCAAGGTCCTGCCCAGACGCCTTCAGCAGCGCCTGCGCGGCGTCGCCGGTGATCCAGCCCTGGGCGGGTACCCGCGGCGCGGGATCATCCTTGGCCGGCAGGTCATATTGGGGCCCGGTCCAGGAATTCTTGACCACGTCCCAGCCATAGGACGCGCCTTCGGTGTCGTGGATGATCAGCGCTGCGGCGGCGCCCTTGCGCGCGGCTTCCTCGAACTTGTAGGTCCAGCGCCCGTAGTAGGTCATGCGCTTGCCGTCGAACAATTTGGCATCGCCCGCGTGGAATCCCGGATCATTGACCAGCATGACCACGGTCTTGCCCTTGACGTCGATGCCGGCGTAGTCGTTCCACTGCTGTTCCGGCGCGTCCACGCCGTAGCCGACGAACACCAACGGGCTGTCCTTGATGTTCACCTGGGCCTGCCCGGTGCGGGTGCCGATCACCATGTCGTCGCCGAATTTCAGCGCCTGCGTGGCGCCGCCGACAGCGATGTCCAGCGACGACGATTCGTCCGCGGTGGTCTCCACCATCGGTACCGTCTGGAACCAGTCGCCGCCATTGCCGGGCTGCAGGCCGATTCGCGCGAACTGGGCCTTGATGTACTCGATGGTCTTGTCCTCGCCCGGGGTGCCCGGTGCGCGTCCGCCAAAGTCGTCCGAGGCCAGCTGTTGCACGTGTTCGGCGAAATCGCCGGCGTTGATCGCGGCATCGAATGCATGGGTACTGGCGGCGACCGCGCTGGCGGCGGGCGCATCGGTGGCTGCTGCGGCGGGCTGGGAGGTGTCGCGCGGGCTGCAAGCAGCCAGGCTGAGCGATACCAGTGCGAGCGGAAGGATGGCAAGGCGCATCGGGGGACTCCAGGTGGCGTTCCCCGATTCTAGCGGCGCTACAGCGGGTGCGCTGGGCCCGCGCTCACTCTTTTGGTGGGGTAGCCGTGGTGAACCGCTGCACGGTGGCACCGCTGACCGCGCCGATGCGCGCGCTCTGGTGCACGTACAGCGTGACCTCGCGCTCGAATAACAGCCGCCCCTCGACCACCGCGTTGGGGCCGATCACCACCCGCGGCACCTTCGGCTTGCCCAGGCGGATGCCCCAGCTCTTGCCCGGCTTCTCGACGTGGATGCCGCCCTTGACGTGCGAGCCCGCGCCCACGGTGATGTCGCCATTGACGGTCTCGATGCCGCCACCCAGGTCGGTGTCGACCATGCCGATCGCGCCGTTCACCGTGGCCACCCCGCTGCGCACGTTGCTGCCGCGGTCGATGAAGACCCCGCCGTTCACGGTTTCCACGTCGCCGTCGATGCGCGCGCCAGTGCCCACCTGGATGCTGCCGTTGACCGTGGACAGGCCACCGCTGCGAATGCCGTTGCCGGCGCGGATGCTGCCGTTGACGGTTTCCGCATCCCCGAGCATTGCGTTGTCCTCGATCCGGATGCTGCCGTTGACGGTGCTCAGGTCGCCATGCGCCTGGCCTGCCACGGCGGTGATGCTGCTGTTGATCTTGTCGATGTCGCGGCCGCTGTTGTTGTCCGGGCGAGCGGAGGCGGCGCCGGCGAAGGCCAGCAGGGCGGTGAACAGCAGCGTGCGTTTCATGGGCAACTCCGGTGATGGCTACGGGCTGTGATGCGGCCGGCGGCGCAATGGTTTACAGGCCGGTGATCGTGGCGCTTCGCTACAATCCTTGCATGCCCGTGCCGCGGGACTGCGCCATCTGCCTGGAGGTTCCGTGCCCGTACCCCCCGCCCCGCGTCCCAAGCCCGTCGTGCTGCTGATCCTGGACGGCTGGGGCCATCGCGAGGAAGTCGAGGACAACGCCCTGGCGCAGGCCGAGCTTCCCAACTGGCGCCGCTTGCTGGCCACCCGTCCGCATACGCTGGTGCACACCGAAGGACGCCACGTGGGCCTGCCCGATGGCCAGATGGGCAACTCCGAAGTCGGCCACATGAACCTCGGCGCCGGCCGCATCGTCTACCAGGACCTGACCCGGGTGGATGCGGCAATCGAGGACGGCAGCTTCTTCGCCAACGATGAGCTGCGCGCGGCGTGCGCTGCCGCGAAGGCGGCGAACGGGACCTTGCACGTCATCGGCCTGCTCTCGCCCGGCGGCGTGCACAGCCACGAGCGTCACATCTTCGCGATGCTCGAACTGGCCCATCGCGAGGGCGTGCCACGAGTAGCGGTGCATGCATTGCTTGACGGCCGCGACACTCCGCCGCGGTCGGCCCAAGCCAGTTTGCTGGACTTGCAGGCCGTGTGCGCCCGGCTCGGCAACGCGCATGTCGCCAGCGTCGGTGGGCGCTACTACGCGATGGATCGCGACCAGCGCTGGGAACGCGTGCAGCGCGGCTGGGATGCGATGGTCGACGCCGGGGGCGAACACGCCACCGATGCGATGGCGGCGCTGCATGCAGCGTATGCGCGCGGCGAAAACGACGAATTCGTGGCGCCGACCGCGCTCGACGGCGCCCTGCCGATGCGCGATGGCGACGCCGTTGTGTTCATGAACTTCCGCGCTGACCGTGCGCGCCAGCTCGCCGCTGCCTTCGTCGAGCCCGCGTTCGCGGGCTTCGCGGCGCGGCGGCCGGCACTGTCGCGCTTCGTTTGCCTGACCGAGTACGACGCCCGGTTGCCGGCGCCCCCCGCGTTCGCGCCCGACGACCTGCGCCACACCTTTGGCGAAATCCTTGCAGATGCCGGCCTGACCCAGCTGCGCATCGCCGAAACCGAGAAGTACGCGCATGTCACCTTCTTCTTCAGCGGGGGCCGCGAAGACGCCTTCGCCGGAGAGTCGCGGACCTTGGTGCCGAGCCCGCAGGTTGCCACCTACGATTTGCAGCCGGAGATGAGCCTGCCGGAACTCACTGCGATCCTGGTCGATGCGATCGAGCAGCAGCGCTTCGACGCCATCGTCTGCAACATCGCCAACCCGGACATGGTCGGCCACAGCGGCATCCTGTCCGCGGCGATCCTGGCCGCGCAGGCGGTGGACATTGCCATCGGCCAGGTCAGCGACGCAGTGCAACGCGTCGGCGGCGCGGTGCTGGTCACCGCCGACCACGGCAACCTGGAAATGATGCGCGACCCGGCGACGGGCCAACCCCACACCGCGCACACGGTCGGGCCGGTGCCGTTGGTGTACGTCGGCGAGCGGGTTGCGTCGCTGCGCGCAGGCGGCGCGTTGCGCGATATCGCGCCCACGCTGCTCGATCTGCTGGGACTGCCGCTACCCGAGGCGATGAGCGGGCGCAGCCTGTTGCTGCCGGCGTGAGCATGCGCGCGGCCTTGGCCCTGACTCTTGCCCTGGCGTTCGCCGGCGGCGCCGCAGCGCAGGCCGACAAGCGCGATGCCGAACGCCGCCTGCAGGAGGTGCGCAAGGAACTGCAACGCGTGGCCAGCGAACGGCGCAAGCTGGAAGGCCAGCGCGGTGCAGTCACTCGCGAGTTGCGCCAGGCCGACGAGCAGGTGGGCGGCGTCCAGCGCGCCCTGCGCGGCACCGAAACCACGCTGCAACGCGACTCCGCCACCCTCGCCAGGTTGCAGGACGAACGCGCGCAGTCCGCGGCGGGCCTGGCCGCCAAGCGCGAGGAATTGGCGGGGCTGTTGCGCGCCTCGCAGCTGGCGGGTGGCGACGCGCCGCTGAAGGCGATGCTGGCGCAGGACCGCCTGGCCGAGGCCGAGCGCGTGCTGACCTACCAGGGCTACCTGCAGCGCGGGCGGGTGCAGCGAATCCGCGAGATCACCGCGGAGCTGGCGCGGATCGATCTGGTGGAGCGCGAAATCACCGAGCGCCGCGCCGCGCTCGCCAGCGACCAGAAAAAGCAGCGCGAGCAGTTGCAGGCGCTGGAAACCGCGCGCAAGCAACGCGCCGGCATGTTGGCCGGCATCGACAAGCAATACCAGGACCGCGCCGGCCGCGAGAAGGCCTTGGGCCGCGACGCCAGGGCGCTGCAGAACTTGCTTGCGCAACTGCGCTCCGCCGCGGCGAAGGCCGCGCGCGACGCCGCGCGTGCGAAGGCGGAAACGGCGCGACGGACTGTGGCACCCCGCAGCAAGGCGCCAGCCGCGAGACGCACCCAGGTGGCCAGTACGCCGACCCTGCGCGTTGGCGGCCTGGCTTGGCCGGTCAGCGGCAGCCTGCTGGCGAGCTATGGCGGGCGCATGCCGGATGGGCGACGCAGCGACGGCGTGCTGATCGGCGCGAGCGCCGGCACCCCGGTCAAGGCAGTGGCGGACGGCACGGTGGTGTTCGCCGACTGGATGACCGGTTACGGCATGATCCTGATCATCGACCATGGCAACGGCTACATGAGCCTGTACGCGCACAACGACGGCCTGCTGCGCGACGCCGGTGACGCGGTCAAGCGCGGCGACCCGGTGGCCAGCGTCGGCAGTTCCGGTGGGCAGGACCGGGCGGGCCTGTATTTCGAACTGCGCCGCAACGGCCAGCCGGTGGATCCGGGCAGCTGGCTGTCACGGCAATAGCGCCGCGACGCGCTGGCAACATCTGCTGCAGGCATGATGGCGGAACCCCGGCAGGCGCCGCGGGTCCAAGCCAACACCGCTACAACCCGGAGCCCAAGCATGCGGATCAGGCCGCTTCCCTTGTTGATCGCCCTCGCGCTTGGCGGGGTGCCTTTGCTTGCCAGTGCGCAGGACGCGACGCCTGCGCCGGCGCAGGACGAGGAGACCCCGGAGGTCGACGTTGCCGCCAGCGACGACCCCGACGCGGCCGATACCGACTTGGCCAAGGTGCCGCTCGACGAGATCCGCCGCTACGTGATGGTCTACAACGCGGTCAAGCAGGCCTACGTGGATCCGGTCGACGACCGTGCCCTGATGCAGGCCGCGGTGCGCGGCCTGCTGCTCGACCTTGATCCGCACAGCGCCTACCTGCGCAAGGCGGATGCGGACCGGTTCGACGAACAGTCCAGCGGCGCCTACGACGGCGTCGGGCTGGAGCTGCAGCAGTTGCCAGAAGGGGGCCTGCGCGTGATCGCGCCGCTTGATGACAGTCCGGCAGACCGCGCCGGCCTGCGCAGCGGCGACCGCATCATCGCCATCGACGGCAAGCTGCTTGGCCCGGCGGATGCGGATGCCTCGGCGCCCCTGCGCGGCAAGGCCGGCAGCAAGGTGGTGCTGAAGGTGATGAGGGAGGCCACGCCCGAACCGTTCGACGTGACCCTGCTGCGCGAGACCATCCGCACCACCAGCGTGCGTTCGCGGATGCTGGAGCCCGGCTTCGGCTACGTACGGGTGAGCAGCTTCCAGGTCGCAACCGCGGCCGATTTCGTGAAGGCGGTCGACAGCCTGCAGAAGGATGCCCCGCTCCGCGGCCTGGTGATCGACCTTCGCAGCAATCCCGGGGGTCTACTGGTCGGTGCCGTGCAGATCGCCGACGAATTGCTGGAGAAGGGCGGGATCGTCAGCACCAAGGGCCGCGAGGCGATCGGCAACAGCCGCTTCGACGCAACCCCGGGCGACCGCCTCAAGGGCGCGCCGGTGGTGGCGTTGGTCGATGCCGGATCGGCCAGTGCTTCGGAGGTGCTGGCCGGCGCCCTGCGCGACAACCAGCGAGCGCGCGTGGTCGGCAGCCGCACCTTCGGCAAGGGCTCAGTGCAGACGCTGTTGCCGCTGGACAACGGCGATTCGGTGAAGCTCACCACCGCGCGTTACTACACCCCGAGCGGGCGTTCGATCCAGGCGCTCGGCATCGTCCCCGACGTGGTGCTGAAGCCCGAAGGCGCAGCACCCGGCGGCATTTCGATCAACGAAGCCGCGCTCTCGCGCCATCTGCAGGGTGACGCCGAGGCGATGGAAGGCGACAACGCTGGCGACGCGCTGCCTGGCCAGGCGCCGATTGCCTCGGCCCTCCTGGAGCTGAAGAAGATGGCCGGGGTGGCGGTGGCGCCTGCTGCAACCGTGCCCGCGAGACCGACGCCGACGAAGGCTCAGTAACCGCGTTTGTGGCGCAGGCGGCGGGCAATCGCCGCCCGGGCCAGCAGGGCGAACACCACCCCGAACAGGAAGCCGGCGATGTGCGCCGGCCATGCCACCGCGCCGAACGCCGGCCCGCTATAGGCAAACACCACCTGCAGCAGCGCCCACAGCCCGATCAGCAGCGACGCTGGCACCCGCACGAACTCGAGGAACACCCCGAGCGGCAGCACCACGCCGAGCCGCGCGCCGGGGAACAGGGCCAGATACGCGCCGATGACCGCGGACACCGCGCCACTGGCACCGATGATGATCCGGTCGGGCGCGCCGATCGCCAGCACCGCGGCCAGGTTGGCGATGGCACCGCCGAGCAGGAACAGGCCGATGAAGCGCCAACCGCCCATGACCCGTTCCGACGGTAGTCCGAAGATCAGCAGGAACACCAGGTTGCCGAGCAGGTGGATCCAGTCCGCATGCAGGAACAGCGCGGAGAACAGGCGCAGGACGCTGCCATCGAGGAGCGCGCCGCGCCAGGCCTGCCACGAATCCATCCCCCCCGACAGCGCGCCCCAATCCAGCTGCAGGCCATGGCGCAGCGAAGGCGCCCGCATCGCGCCGACCACATAGGCCAGCCACAGGGCGGCGAACAGGGTCGGGGTCGCCCAGCGAATCAGGGTTCTCTTGCGCTGGTCGATGCCGACGAACATTTCGCCACTGTAACCGTTGCCAAAGCGCAGCCAGAATTGTTAGCTGGAGGTTAAGTTCCACGCTATATTGCATACGGCGTCGTATGCCGACGGACTACTGCGGAGGCAGGTCCCGATACCACGCAGCGTTGTTCCGATATAGCCACTGCCGAGCGCAGCACCCGTCGCGATCAACACACCCTCCCCGTAACACCGTATCCGGAGACGAATTCGCATGAAGATTCATTCCAGCGTTCGCGCCAGTGCCCTCGCGCTCGCCGTGCTTGGGATCCTCGGCGCTGGCCAGGCCAGCGCGTCAGGTTTCCAGCTTCGCGAGAACAGCACCAAGGCGTTGGGCCGCGCCAATGCCGGCAGTGCCGTGGCCAAGGACGATGCCGCGGTGGTGTCGAACAACCCGGCGGCGATGTCGAACTTCAAGACGCTGACCGTGCAGAACGACATCTCCGTGATCGACCTCACGGCCAATTTCACCGGCAGTGCCTGCACGCCGGTGAGCGCGACGGTGTGCGTGCCGATCGGTGGCGGCGATGGCGGCGATCCGGGTGATCCGACCGTGGTTCCGGCGATCGCCATCGTGCTGCCGCTGAGCGGCGCCTTCGAGCGCCTGACCCTGGGCGCCAGCATTACCGCGCCGTTCGGTCTCGCCACCAAGTACGAGCCGACCTGGGTAGGCCGTTACAACGCGACCACGTCGGACCTGAAGGTGCCGGCGCTGACCTTGTCGGCCGCGTACCAAGTCACCGACACCCTGTCGCTCGGCGCCGGCTTCATCTACCAGCGCGCTGACGTGACCCTGGCCAACGGCATCGACTTCGGCCGCTTGCTGGCGTCGGCGGGCATCCCCGGCGGCACCATCGGCAACCCGATCACCGATGGATCGCTTGCAATCTCCGGCGCCGACAACGGCACCGGTTGGGTCGCGGGCCTGCAGTTCACCCCGGACGAGACCTTCAGCATCGGCTACTCGCACCGCTCTGAGGTCGACCACGCCATCGACGGCCAGGCCGACTTCAGCGTGCCGCCCACGTTTGCCGGCGCCCAGGCGGGCTTCCGCAACCTCGCCGCCGCGTACGCCGCGCTTCCCGCCAATGATCCCCGCCGCGCCGCCATTCCGCAGTTGCTGGTGTTGGGCAACGGATTCGCGGATACCGGCGGCGCCGCTAAGCTGACCACGCCCAGCATCGACACCGTCAGCGCCCAGTTCAACGTGAACGATGGGCTGCGCCTGTACGCCGATATCCAGCAAACCGGCTGGACGTCCCTGCAGAGCGTGGTGATCGATTTCGAGAACCAGTTCCAGCCCGACAGCGTCGAGCCCTTCAACTGGGAGGACAGCATGTTCTACAGCGTGGGCGTGGAGTTCGACTTCAGCGAAGCCATCACCCTGCGCGGCGGCATCGCCATGGACGAGTCGCCGACCAACGACCTCGACCGCACCCCGCGCCTGCCGGATGACGATCGCATGCTGTATTCGATCGGCATGAGCTGGGGCATCAACGAACACATGACCCTGGATGCCGCCTACCAGCGCATCACCATCGACGACCCGACAGTGAACGTGCTCTCGTCCAGCGGTTCGCGCCTGACCGGCGTGTACGACGGCAGCGCCAACTTGTTCGCGGTCGGTGTGAACTACAAGTTCTGAATCTCGCCAGCGCAAACAGAAAAGCCCCGCTTCGGCGGGGCTTTTTTTTGCGGTTTGCGCAGCCCATCGCGTGGCAATTGTGCCGCGCGCTACCCAGCTGGGCGCACGCGGATCAGTCCCCCAGCGTCAACAGGCTCGCATTGCCGCCAGCGGCGGTGGTGTTGACGGTCACCGTCTTCTCGGTGGCGAAGCGCGGCAGGTAGTGCGGGCCGCCGGCCTTGGGGCCGGTACCGGACAGGCCCTGGCCGCCGAACGGCTGCACGCCGACCACCGCGCCGATCTGGTTGCGGTTGACGTAGATGTTGCCGACCTTGGCGCGGCTGACGATGCGCTCGATCGTGGCATCGATGCGCGAATGGATGCCCAGGGTCAGGCCGTAACCTGTTGCGTTGATCGCATCGACCGTGGCGTCGAGGTCCTCGGCCTTCCAGCGGATCACGTGCAGCGCGGGACCGAATTTCTCGCTGTCGAGCTGGTGGAGTGAATCGAGTTCCCACGCGGTGGGCGCGAAGAAGGTGCCATGTTCGGTGCCGGGGCCCAGCGCGGCCCGCGCAATCAGCTTGCCTTGCGCCTGCATGCGCGCCGCGTGCGCCTCGAGGATGGCCTTGGCATCGGCATCGATGACCGGGCCAACGTCGGTGGACAGCAGGCCGGGATCGCCGACTGTCAGTTCTGCCATCGCACCGGCGAGCATGCCCACCACCTTGTCGGCGATGTCGTCCTGCACCAGCAACACGCGCGCTGCCGAGCAACGCTGGCCGGCCGAGGTGAACGCCGACGCCAGCGCATCCTTGACCACCTGTTCGGGAAGCGAAGAACTGTCCGCGATCATCGCGTTCTGGCCGCCGGTCTCGGCGATCAGGGTGGCGATCGGGCCCGCGTCGCGCGAGGCGAGCGCGCGGTTGATGGCGCGTGCGGTCTCGGTGCTGCCGGTGAAGGCGACGCCGGCCACGCGCGGGTCGCGGGTGAGGGCAGCGCCGACCGTTGCACCATCGCCGGGAACGAACTGCAGCACCGCAGCGGGAATGCCGGCTTCGTGCAACAGCTGGATCGCCGCATGGCCGATCAGGTTGGTCTGCTCTGCCGGCTTGGCGATGACCGTGTTGCCGGCCGCCAGCGCTGCCGCGATCTGCCCGGCGAAGATCGCCAGCGGGAAATTCCACGGCGAGATGCACACGAATACGCCGCGCCCGGCCAGCTGCAGGTGATTGGATTCGCCGGTGGGCCCGGGCAGGGCGATCGGTGCGAAATGCTCGCGCGCCTGGATGGCGTAATAGCGCAGGAAGTCGACCGCTTCGCGCACTTCGGCGATGCCGTCGGCCAATGTCTTGCCCGCTTCCTTGCTGCACATCGCCATGAAGGCCGGCATGCGCGATTCAAGCAGGTCGGCGGCGCGTTCCAGCATGGCCGCGCGGCTGTCCGCGGGCGTGGCGTCCCATGCGGGCTGCGCTGCCACTGCATTCGCCAGTGCGCGCTCGACCGTGGCGGCATCCGCTGGTTGCCACTGGCCGACGGTTTCGCGGCGGTCGGCGGGGTTGGTCACCGCGATCAGCGCGCCTTCTGGCGTGGCGCCCGGCACCAGCGCCGCCGCGCGCCAGCTGCCGGCGCCTGCGCTGTTGATGGCGGCCGCAAGCGTCCGCAGCTGGTCGTCGTTGGCAAGGTTGAGGCCCATGGAGTTGTCTCTTGGCTGTTGCTGGCTGCGGTAGAGGTCGACCGGCAGCGGGATGCGGGGATGCGGGATGGGATTGAACGCGGCCACCACCTCGACCGGGTCGCGGACCAGGTCCGCGACCTCGATCGCTTCGTCGGTGATGCGGTTGACGAAGCTGGAGTTGGCGCCGTTCTCCAGCAAGCGGCGCACCAGGTAGGGCAGCAGGTCTTCGTGGCTGCCCACGGGTGCATACACGCGGCATGGAACATCGAGCCTGTTGGCAGGGATGACTTCGGCATACAGGTCGTCGCCCATGCCGTGCAGCTTCTGGAATTCGTAGCCGAAGCCGGCGCCTTGGCGGGCAGGGCCGCCCAGCTCGGTGCGCGCCATCCGGTGGATGGCGGCGATGGTCTGTGCGTTGTGGGTGGCGAACATCGGGTAGATCGCGTCGCTGTTGGCCAGCAGCCGGCGCGCGTTGGCCTGGAAGCTGACGTCGGTATTCGGCTTGCGGGTGAACAGCGGATAGCCGGCCTGGCCTTCCACCTGCGCACGCTTGACCTCGGCATCCCAGTAAGCGCCCTTCACCAGGCGCACGGGGATGCGCCGGCCCACCGCGCGCGCCTGTGAGGCGATGTAGTCGATCACTGCAGGTGCGCGCTTCTGGTAAGCCTGGACGACGATGCCGAACCCGTCCCAGCCGGCCAGCGACGCATCCGCCAGCACATGGAAGATCAGGTCCAACGACAATTCGAGACGGTCTGTTTCCTCAGCGTCGATCGTCAAGCCGATGCCGTAGCCCTTGGCCATTGCGGACAGTTCCAGCAGGCCGGGCCCCAGCTCGGCCAGCACCCGCGCGCGCTTGGCGTGTTCGTAGCGCGGATGCAGCGCGGACAGCTTGACCGAGATGCTGGGCGCGGCGAATACGTCCGCGAATGGACCGGTGCGACCGATCGCGTGGATGGCCTGGCGGTAGGCCTCGAGGTAACGCGCCGCATCCGCGCCGGTCAGCGCGCCTTCGCCGAGCATGTCGAAGGAATAGCGGTAGGCGGCGTTGTCGCCCTTGCGCGAGCGGTCCAGCGCCTCGCCAATGGTGCGGCCCATCACGAACTGGTGGCCCATGATCTTCATGGCCTGGCGCACCGCGGTGCGGATCACCGGCTCGCCCAGCTTGCCGACCAGGCGGCCGAACGCGCCATGCACATCGCGCTGGGTCGCATCGGACAGGTTGACCAGCTTGCCGGTCAGCAGCAGGCCCCAGGTGGAGGCATTGACCAGCAGCGAGTCCGACTGGCCCACGTGGCGGCGCCAGTTGGCATCGCCCAGCTTGTCGCGGATCAGGGCATCGGCGGTGGACTGGTCGGGGATGCGCAGCAGGGCTTCGGCTACGCACATCATCAGCACGCCTTCCTCGCTGCCGAGGTCGTATTGGCGCATGAAGGCCTCCACCACGCCCTGCTCCGGCGCACGCGCGCGGACCCGGCGCACCAGCTCGGCGGCGGTGGCCTGGACCTCGACGCGGTCGGCCTCCGGCTGCGCGGCCTGGGCCAGCAGGTCGCGCACATGGGCGGCCTCGTCCAGCGCCCACGCGGCGGTAATGGCAGCGCGGCGTGTCGATGGCAGAACGGTCAGTTCCGGGGACAGGATCGGCGCTATGGGAGTGGCTGGAGTGGCGTCGGTGCTCATCGCGCCCGGGGCAATGGAATGGGCGCCTAGTGTAGTGCCGCCCGCGCCGAGGGCGACTCCCGCAAATGCCGCAAAGGTTGCTGCAACCGGGCCCCACCGCTAAAATTCCATGGTTGTTCCAACCCGCTGCCTCCTTGGCCGGCTGGCATACGTAAATACTTCCGAAACGTGGCGGTTCCGCGGCGAATGTTTCGCGCGGACTGGCCGACTTCAGGCATTCAGGCAGTGGGGCTCGATGTGATGACACCCGGTCGATTCAAAACAGGCGCGTCCAGGATGCTGGCGCTGGCGGCGGCGCTGGCCTTGCCGGTGATGGCCTACGCGCAGCAAGCGCCAGGCCACGCCGATCCGCATCGCTGGCAATTGAACATGGCGCGTGGGGTGACCCCGACCGCGCATGCGGCGTACGACGCCCACATGATCGTGCTGATCGTGTGCGTGGTGATCGGGGTGATCGTGTTCGGCGCCATGGCCTACGCGATGTTCGCCTTCCGCAAGTCCAAGGGCGCGGTGGCCGACGTCGAGTTCACCCACAGCACCAAGCTGGAAATCATCTGGACCGGGCTGCCGGTGCTGATCCTGATCGCACTTGCATTCCCGGCCACCTCGGGCCTGATGCGCATGTACGACACCCGCGACGCCGCGATGACGGTCAAGGTGACCGGCTACCAGTGGATGTGGAAGTACGAATACATGGGTGAGGGCGTGGATTTCACCAGCCGCCTCGACCGCAAGAGCGACGAGGTCCGCCAGAGCGGCGTGGATGCGCGCACCGCCAACCTCCCGCACTACCTGCTCGATGTCGACAACCAGCTGGTGCTGCCGGTCAACACCAAGATCCGCTTCGTGCTGACCGCCGACGACGTGATCCACGCCTGGTGGGTGCCTGCGCTGGGCTGGAAGCAGGACGCGATCCCCGGCATCGTCAACGAGGCCTGGGCCGACATCGAGACCCCTGGCGTGTACCGCGGCCAGTGCGCCGAGCTGTGCGGCAAGGACCACGGCTTCATGCCGATCGTGGTGCGCGCGGTGAGCAAGGCCGACTACCAGGCTTGGCTGGCAGCGGAGAAAACCAAGCGTGCGCCGCCGCCCGTGGCCGCGCCCGCCGCGCCCGCTGAAGCGCCCGCCATCGAAACTGCTCCCGCCGCGGCCACTGCCGCCCCGCCAACCGCGCAGGCCCCGGCTGACGCCGCGGCCGCCGGCTGATCCGCGCATCGCGGCACCCAATCAAGCATTAGAGGTCCAGGCCATGTCCACCTACAACGCCGCCGCCGTCGCTGCTTCCAACGAGCACGTCCACGACGACCACGACCACAAGCCGGGTTTCGTGGAGCGCTGGTTCTTCTCCACGAACCACAAGGACATCGGCACGCTGTACCTGATCTTCAGCTTCATCATGTTCATCATCGGCGCGGCGATGAGCGTGGTGATCCGCACCGAGCTGGCGAGCCCGGGCCTGCAGCATGTCAGCCCCGAGTTCTTCAACCAGATGACCACCATGCACGCGCTGGTGATGATCTTCGGCGGGGTGATGCCGGCGTTCGTGGGCCTGGCCAACTGGATGGTGCCGCTGCAGATCGGCGCGCCGGACATGGCCCTGCCGCGCATGAACAACTGGTCGTTCTGGATCCTGCCGTTCGCCTTCAGCATGCTGCTGGTCACGCTGTTCCTGCCGGGCGGCGGCCCCGCCGGCGGCTGGACGCTGTACCCGCCGCTGTCGCTGCAGGGCGGCAACAACGTGGCCTTCGTGATCTTCGCCATCCACATGATGGGCATCAGCTCGATCATGGGCGCGATCAACATCATCGCCACCATCCTCAACATGCGCGCGCCCGGTGTCGACCTGCTGAAGATGCCGATCTTCTGCTGGACCTGGCTGATCACCGCGTTCCTGCTGATCGCGGTGATGCCGGTGCTGGCGGGCGCAGTGACCATGCTGCTGACCGACAAGTTCTTCGCCACCAGCTTCTTCAACGCGGCCGGCGGCGGCGACCCGGTGATGTTCCAGCACATCTTCTGGTTCTTCGGGCACCCCGAGGTCTACATCATGATCCTGCCGGCGTTCGGCATTGCCAGCGAGATCATCCCCACCTTCGCCCGCAAGCCGCTGTTCGGCTACCAGGCGATGGTCTACGCCACCGCGTCGATCGCGTTCCTCAGCTTCATCGTGTGGGCGCACCACATGTTCACCGTGGGCATGCCGCTGGGCGGCGAGATCTACTTCATGTTCGCCACCATGCTGATCGCGGTGCCGACCGGAGTGAAGGTATTCAACTGGGTCAGCACCATGTGGCGCGGCTCGATGACCTTCGAGACGCCAATGCTGTGGGCGGTGGCGTTCGTGATCCTGTTCACCATCGGCGGTTTCTCCGGCCTGATGCTGGCCATCGTGCCCGCGGACTTCCAGTACCACGACACCTATTTCGTGGTCGCGCATTTCCATTACGTGCTGGTGACCGGCGCGCTGTTCTCGATCATCGCCGCGGTGTACTACTGGTGGCCGAAGTGGACCGGCCGCATGTACAGCGAGTTCTGGGGCAAGGTGCATTTCTGGTGGTCGGTGGTGGCAGTCAACGTGCTGTTCTTCCCGCAGCACTTCCTGGGCCTGGCCGGCATGCCGCGCCGCATCCCGGACTACAACGTGGTGTTCGCGGACTGGAACCTGATCAGCACGATCGGCGCGTTCGGCATGTTCGTCACCCCGTTCATGATGTTCGCCATCCTCTTGCATTCGCTGAAGTACGGCGCCAAGGCCGAGGCGCGCTCGTGGGAAGGCGCGAAGGGCCTGGAGTGGACCGTGCCGTCGCCGGCGCCGCACCACACCTTCACCACGCCGCCGGTAATCGGCCCGGGCGACCTGGCCCACGGCGACATCACCCACTGAGCCATCCCTATGCGCACGTCCCGCCCAGCACCCATGGATGAAACCCAGGCCGCGCCGCGCCGCGCGGCCGCGCGGCGTACTGCATGGGTCTTGTTGGCCATCGCGGTGACCGCGGCGCCATTGAGCGTGACCATCTGCCAGAGCTGCTTGTCGGTGAAGTACTTGTTGTAATAGGTCTGGTTCAGCTCGTCGGCGCAGCGGAGCTCGCGCGACATGTTCATCGAGCCGGACGGGAGCCAGTCGGTGCCCAGCGCGATCTGCACGCCGAGGTTGTCGTACTCCACGACCGCGGCGGTGTTGCCGTAGAGGTCGATGTTGGAGCGCGGCGACCAGATGAGCGACGTCTGCGTGCCGTGGAACTTCGCGATGTCGGTCGCGTTGAGGC
>JAZKHR010000007.1:0-5068 GCA_040385305.1 Pseudomonadota bacterium | reverse complement strand
ATGAAATCCATCGGTGCCGCCAGCGCGCCTGCGCGCAACAGCAGGGCGAGGTCCGCCGCTTCCTTCATGCTTTCCAGGCCCGTGGTCTGGAAATCCCGGCCCAGCGTGCTCTGGATGGTGGCCACCGAGATCACCTGCTCGCTGGTGCGCATGCTGCGCACTTCCTTGCCGTCGACCACCTTCACTTCCGGCACGCGTTCGATGTACACCACCGCCATGGGCTTGCCGACGTTCTGGCTGGAGTAATCGAACATGCGCTGGCCGCCCACGCTGGTCAGCCGCACGCTCACCGCCGGCGTGCCGGACTGAGAATCGAGGAACGAGGACGCACTCTGCAACTGCTCGCCCGAAGCAATCACGCGCTTGTTGAGCAGTATCGGCATCGGCTTGCCGTCGGTGCCGAGCTCCTTGCGCTCGTACACGCGGGCTTCCGGCGGAACGAGCCCGTTGTCACGAGCCTCGTAGGCATTGCCTTCGACCACGCCGCGATATTCCAGGGTCGCGGTGGCGCCGAGGATACGTTTGGCCTGCGCGGTGTCCTGCACGCCCGGCAGCTCGACCACCACGCGGTCGGCGCCCTGGCGCTGGATGATCGGCTCGGACACACCCAGCTGGTTGATACGGTTGTTGATGGTGCCGATGTTCTGCTGCACCGCCTCGGTCAGCATCCGCGCCAGCTCCGGCTCCGGGATGCGAACGGAGATGGTGCTGCCGAGGACGTCGATGCGGTAGGTGGGCATGTCGCGCGTGATCAGCTGGCGTGCCTTGTCGACGTCCTGGCCCGTGCCGAGGGTTGCCACCACGCTGCCGTCCGCACGCGGCTCAACGCTGCTGTAGCGGATCCGGTTCTCGCGCATCAGCACGCGCATGTCCTCGGCGGTGGCTTCGAAGCGCTTGTTCAATGCCGCCTCGCGGTCGACCTGCATCAGGAAGTGCACGCCGCCGCGCAGGTCCAGGCCCAGGAACATTGGCTTGGCGCCGATCGCCTCCAGCCATCCGGGCACCGTGGACGCCTGGTTCAACGCCACCACGTAACCCGTGGCGAGTTCATCGCGGATCACCTGCGAGGCACGGGCCTGGGCGTCCGCACTGCCAGTGCGGACCAGCAAGTTGCCGTCCGTGCCGATGCTGCTCCCCGAGAACGGGACGGCCGCCTTCTTCAGCGCCGCCTCCACCCGCTGCTGCAGGGCGGCATCGACCTTTGCGCCGCGGTTGGCGGTCACCTGCACCGCCGGATCCTGCGGGAACACGTTCGGCACCGCGTACAGCACCCCGAACGCGAGCACGATCAGGGCGACCAGGTATTTCCAGCGTGCGTATTCGAGCATCGCAAAACCCCGCGCACGACCTAGATGGCCGGCGCCTTCAGGAACGTAGGTGGAATCAGGCCGCTTTCAGCGTGCCTTTCGGAAGCACGTTGGCGATCGCGCCCTTCTGCACGCGAACCTGCACGCCATTGGCGATCTCGACGGTGATGAAGGCCTCGCCCAGTTCGACCACGCTGCCCACGATGCCCCCGTTGGTGATGACTTCATCGCCGCGCGCCAGCTTTTCCAGCATCGCCCGGTGCTCCTTCTGCCGCTTCATCTGCGGGCGGATCATCAGGAAATACATGATGCCGATCAGGATGATGGGGAACAGCAGGGTGGACATCATGCTGGGCGCGCCAGCGGCGGCAGCGGCCTGGGCGTGGGCGGGGGCGATCAGGAAATCGAGCGGATTCATGTGGAATGTCCCTATGGAGGCGGCAAAGTCAGCCGGGAATTATGCCATGCCGCCGGAGACGCGGCCCTTCAGGGCTGCCTTGCGGCGTAAAAGGAGTCGCGGAAGGCAGCAAAGGTTCCCGTCTCGATGGCCGCGCGCATCTGCGCCATCAGGCGCTGGTAGTAGCGCAGGTTGTGCAGGGTGCCCAGCATCGGCGCCAGCATTTCGTTGCAGCGGTCGAGGTGGCGCAGGTAGCTGCGGCTGAAGCCATTGGCGCAGGCGTGGCAGTCGCAGCCCTCCTCGATCGGCCGCAGGTCGCGCTCGTATTGGGCGTTGCGCACGCGGATGGTGCCGGTGGCCGTGAAGAAATGGCCGTTGCGGGCGTTGCGCGTGGGCATCACGCAGTCGAACATGTCCACCCCGCGCGCCACCGCCTCCACCAGGTCTTCCGGGCGGCCCACGCCCATCAGGTAGCGCGGGCGATCTTCCGGCAATTGCGGCGCGGTGTGCTCGAGCATGGTATTTCGCTCGGCCTCGGTCTCGCCCACTGCAAGCCCGCCGATGGCGTAGCCATCGAAACCGATCTGCTGCAGCCCGTTGGCCGACAGCGTGCGCAAATCATGGTGCACGCCGCCCTGGACGATGCCGAACAGCGCGGCATCGTTGCCCTCGTGGGCGCGCCTGGAGCGCTCCGCCCAGCGCAGCGAGAGTTGCATCGAGCGCTCGATGATGCCCTTGTCGACCGGCTGGCCATCCACGGTCACCGGTGGGCATTCGTCGAAGATCATCACGATGTCGCTGCCCAGCACCCTCTGGATGTGCATGGACTCCTCCGGGCCGAGGAACACCTTGCTGCCGTCGGTGGGCGCAGCGAAGGTCACGCCGGCTTCGCTGATCTTGCGGCGATGCGCCAGCGAGAACACCTGGAAACCGCCGGAGTCGGTGAGGATCGGTCCGTCCCAGCGGGCGAAACCGTGCAGCCCGCCATGCGCCTCGATCACGGCGAGGCCGGGCCGCAGGAACAGGTGGAAGGTATTGCCCAGGATGATTTGCGCGCCCAGTTCCGCCACCTGGTGCGGCAGCACGCCCTTGACGGTGCCGTAGGTGCCGACCGGCATGAACGCAGGGGTTTCGATGGTGCCGCGGGGGAAAGTGATGCGGCCACGGCGCGCGGCGCCGTCGGTGCCGAGCAACTCAAACTGCATGCGGCTCATGCGCGCTGCCCGACGGTGCACAAGCACGCGGCGTGGGCGGCGGGGATCTCGGAAAGCGCGCCATGGATGGCGCGCGGCGGCGCTTCGAACAGCGACGTTCGCAAAAGCCGGGTAGAGATCCCCGCCGCCCACGCCGCGTGCTGCGACACTCTGCAAGCGCGCATCAAGGAGCTGCCTCGAGATACAGCAACATCGCGTCCCCATAACTGAAGAACCGATAGCGCTCGCGCACCGCATGTGCGTACGCCGCGAACACGCGCGCCTGCCCCGCAAACGCCGACACCAGCATCAGCAGCGTGCTTTCCGGCAGGTGGAAGTTGGTCAGCAGCACATCCACGCTGCGGACGCGGTAGCCAGGGTAGATGAAGATGCTGGTCTCGCCGGAGAACGGCTGCAGTTCGCCGTCCTGCATGGCACTCTCCAGCGCGCGCACCACGGTGGTCCCGACCGCGACGATGCGCCCGCCTGCCGCACGCGTGCGCTTCGCCTGCTCCACCAGTTCCGCGCCCACATTCAGCCATTCGCTGTGCATGCGATGGTCCTGGATGTCGTCCACCCGCATCGGCTGGAAAGTGCCGGCACCGACGTGCAAGGTCACGTGGCCGAACTCCACGCCGCGCGCGCGCAGCGCCTGCAGCAATGATTCGTCGAAATGCAGGCCTGCTGTGGGCGCGGCCACCGCGCCGATCTCGCGCGCATAGACGGTCTGGTACCGCTCGGTGTCGTCCGCGCCCGGCGCGCGATGGATATACGGTGGCAACGGCAGGCTGCCGGCGTGCTGCAGCCAGTCCTGCAGGGGCTCGCCCACGTGGAAGCGCAGGCGCCAGAAGCCCTCGTCGCGCTCCAGCACTTCCGCTTCACCGCCGGCATCCAGGGTGATCCTGCTCCCTGGCCGCGGCGGCTTGCTGAAACCGAGCTGGGCGCGCGCCTCGCCCCCGCCCAGCAAGCGCTCGATCAGGATCTCCACCCGGCCGCCGCTGCCCTTCTTGTGGCCGAACAACCGCGCGGGGATCACCCGGGTGTCGTTGAACACCACCAAGTCGCCCGGCTGCAACAACGCCGGCAGGTCGCGAATGCCGCGGTCCTCGAAGCCGGCAGCACCCGGCGGCACCACCAGCAGGCGGCTGGCCGAACGCTCGGCGAGCGGCGCCTGCGCAATCAGCTCCGCAGGCAACTCGTAATGGAAATCCGACTTCTTCAAGGGCAGTCGCGACGCAATGGGGCCGGCATTGTAGGCCAGCCTCAGCGTTCGAACTTGGTCGAGAGGATGATCGAGCTGGTGGTGCGTTCGACCCCGTCGATGGCGCCGATGCGGTCGGTCAACTCGTCCATCACGCCCACCGTCGGCGCCACCGCCAGGGCGATCAGGTCGAAGCCGCCGCTGATCGAATACAGCAGGTGTACTTCGCGCAGTGCCTCCAGCGCCTTGACCACCGCCGGCATCTGCTTGGGCCGCACGGTGATCATGACGTGGGCGCGGATCCGGCTGCGCTCGTAGTCGTCTTGAACGCGCACGGTGTAACCGGCGATCACCCCCTGACGCTCGAGCCGCTCGATGCGGTTCTGCACGGTGGTGCGCGACAGGCCCAGCCGCCGCGCGATGTCCGCGGTGGAAGCGCGTGCGTCCTCGCGAAGCAAGGACAGGAGGGACTCATCGGCAGGCGAAATGGGCATTTCGCCGGATCTTACCGTCATTTCGCCCGAACGCACCCGCGATTCGGTCGGATCGCGCCTACCGGCGGGCCGCAGATTGCCGATAATGTCCGATTGCGCACCGTATCCGCATGACCGGGGCGCCAGACCCAAGGACCACGCCATGACCCTGCTCGACACCCTCGCCCCGCTCCGCGCCCACGGCAAGGCACGCACCACCGGCCTGGCCGATGCCATCGTTCTCGATTTCGCCAGCCGCCATCCGCAGTTGGTCGAGGCCATCGAGGCGGCGTCGATCGAGTACAGGCGCATCGCCGCCGAGTTCCCGGAACTGGTGGCCATGGACGAGGACGCGCAGACCATCGAGGTGCAGTCCGGCTTCGTCAACTTCTATTCGCACGATGCCGCCAATCCCTACGTCGCGCTGGTGGCGCGCGGCCCCTGGATCGTGACCCTGAAGGGCGCGGTGATCTACGACACCGGCGGCTACGGCATGC
>JAZKHR010000006.1:10040-16390 GCA_040385305.1 Pseudomonadota bacterium | reverse complement strand
CGCACGTACCAGGCCGCGGCCAGGGTGGCGGCGGTGTTGCTGCCCAGCGAATACGGCAGGAACTCGGGCGGCACCGGGACCAGCAGCAGATGCAACAGCAGGGTCGCCAGCGGGATGATCAGCACGTAGCCGAGGCCGTAGCGGAGCACCGCTGCAAAGCCGATGCCGGCGGCGGGCCAGAACAGGGTGACGTCGGCGGGGGTGCGCAGGTAAAACACCGCGATCACCGCGCCGGCGAAGTACAAGCCGGTCAGCAGTGCCCCCTGTAGCACGCGCCTGAGTCCCGCTTGCATCCGGCGAGTCTAAGCCCAATTGCGCCGGCTTCGGCGTGACGGGGTCGTCATCCGGTATCCATCAGCACTCGATGACGTTGACCGCCAGCCCGCCGCGCGAGGTTTCCTTGTACTTGTCCTGCATGTCGCGGCCGGTGTCGCGCATGGTGCGGATGACCTTGTCCAGCGAGACCTTGTGCTTGCCGTCGCCACGCATCGCCATGCGCGAGGCGTTGATGGCCTTGACCGCACCCATCGCGTTGCGCTCGATGCAGGGAATCTGCACCAGCCCGCCGATGGGATCGCAGGTGAGCCCCAGGTTGTGTTCCATGCCGATTTCGGCCGCGTTCTCGATCTGCCCGGGCGTGCCGCCGAGCGCGGCGGTAAGGCCGGCGGCGGCCATCGAGCACGCCACGCCCACCTCGCCCTGGCAGCCGACTTCGGCGCCGGAGATCGAGGCGTTTTCCTTGTACAGGATGCCCACCGCGGCCGCGGTCAGCAGGAACTCGAACACGCCCGCCTCGTTGGCCCCCGGGCAGAAGCGGTCGTAGTAATGCAGCACCGAGGGAATGATGCCGGCGGCGCCATTGGTCGGCGCCGTCACCACCCGCCCACCCGCGGCATTCTCTTCATTGACGGCCAGCGCATACAGATTGACCCAGTCCAGCACGGTCAGCGGGTCGCGCATGCCGGCTTCCGGCTTGCTGGACAACTCGGTGTGCAGGGCAGGCGCGCGTCGCGTGACGTGCAGGCCACCTGGCAGCGTGCCTGTCTGGCGAATGCCGCGCGCCACGCAGTCCTGCATGGCCCGCCAGAGTGCGCGCAGGCCTTCGTGGATCTCCGCGTCGCTGCGCCAGGCGCGTTCGTTTTCCAGCATCAGCTGGGCGATGCTGATCCCCGATGCCGCGCAGCGCGCCAGCAATTCGTCGCCGCTGGAGAACGGATGGGCAAGCGGAGTGGTGTCGGCGACGATGCGGTCTTCGGCGGCCTCGTCCTGGTTGACCACGAAACCCCCGCCGACCGAGTAGTAGTCCCGGCTGGCGATTTCGGCGCCGCTGGCGTCGAACGCGGCGAAGCGCATGCCGTTGGTATGGAACGGCAGCTTCTGCCGCTTGTTCATGATCAGGTCGGTCTTCTCGTTGAACGCGACCTCATGGCTGCCGTTGAGGCGAATGCGCTTGTCGCCGCGGATGCGCGCAAGCGCGTCGGGGATCAGGTCGGGATCGATGGCATTCGGCCAGTGTCCCTCCAGCCCCATCAACAGCGCCTTGTCGGTGCCATGGCCGCGGCCCGTCATGGCCAGCGATCCGAACACCTCGGCGCGCACGCGTGCCACGTCCTGCAACCGCCCTGCCTCCGCCAAATGGTGTTCGACGAAGCGCGCAGCCGCGCGCATCGGCCCCACCGTATGCGAGGAGCTCGGGCCAATGCCGATCTTGTAGAGGTCGAAGGTGCTGACGGCCATGTGCGGTGCCCGAACGCGGGGCGCCTATTCTATGCCCACCGCAAAATGCCACCGGACGCCAGCGCATGGCCTTGATCCTGTACCAGCGAGACGACTGCCATCTCTGTGACCTTGCGCTCGAGGTACTGGCGATGGCGCGGGCGCCGGAATTCGAAAGCGTGTTCATCGACAACGACGACGCGCTGGAAGCGCGCTACGGGCTGCGCGTGCCGGTATTGCGCGACGACGGGCGCGATGCGGAACGCGATTGGCCGTTCGACGTGGAAGCGGTGCAGCGGTTTCTACGCGTGTAGGCGGCCGCAATGGCGCGAATGCCCGGAGAGGCGGTCGCTGCAGATTGCCGCTCCTACAGGGGCTTCAGGACCACCCTGGTGGTGATCGCGATTGCGTCCGGGATCAGCGTGGTGTCGGCCCAGTCCCCGCCGCCGATACCGAACGCCAGCCGCTTGACCGTCGCCTTTCCTGCCAGCACCGGACGCGCGCCCGGGGCCCAGGTGAATGCCAGGGTCACCGGCTTGCTCACGCCGCGCCGGGTGAGCATGCCGTCGGCCGCGTAGCGATTGCCGCCCAGCGCGCGGAACCTGGTCGCGGTGTAGCGAGCCTGCGGGAATTTGGCCGGGTTGAAGAATGCTGCTCCGCGCAGTTCGCTGTCGTAGTCCGCGTTGGACGTGGTGGCGGTGGCCAGCGGGATGGTGACATCGAGGCGCGCCTTGGCCAGGTTCTTCGGGTCGAATGACAGCCGGGTGGCGAAGCCGGGGAAATTGCCGGTGAATGCCTCGCCCTGGTAGCTGCCGGCAAAAGCGAGGCGGGAGCCAGGTGCCTGGGTGTAGTCGGCAGCGAACGCCGGCGCCGCGGCGAGTAATGGCAGCAACAGCAACGGCCTAATCGACATCGCCCGCCTCCGGTGCATGCACGCGCAGCCAGCCGCGCGGCAGCATGCGGGCAAGGGTGGCATCGCGGACGAACAGGTGGTGGTAGAACGCTACCGCTGCATGCAGCACCACCAGCGTCACCATCGCCCAGAACATCCATTCGTGCAGGTCCTCGGCCAGCTCGTGCAGGTCGTGGTCCTTGCCGGTGATCGCAGGCAGGTTGACCAGCCCGAACCATTGCAGCGGATAGCCGGACGCGGAATTGAGCACCCAGCCACCCAGCGGCATGGCCAGAAGCAAGACGTACAGCGCGAGGTGGGAGAGCGAGGCAAAGCGCGCCTGCCACGCAGGCGTCCCTGCCACGGGCGACGGATACCCAGCGTATAGCCGCCACAGCACGCGCACGACCACCAGCCCGAGGATGGTGAGCCCGATCGACTTGTGCAGCGCGTAGGTGGCGATCTTGTCCGGACCGTTGGGCAGGTCGCCCATGGTCAGGCCGAGCCAGGCCATGACCAGGACGAGCACCACCACAAGCCAATGCAGCGACTTGCTGATGCTGCCCCAGTCATCGCGTGTGTTCTTCAGCATGGGCTCCCCATGGCGGTCGTTGGACGTTGCTGCCTGGCGCAGGACGCTGCCTGCATGGCCGTGCTCGATTCTAGTGCGCGGGAGGCGCCCAAGGCGCTTGCGCGCGGAACGCAACGTTGCCAGCATGGAAGCGGGGAGGAGACCGATGCTGCGCAAGGGATGGCGGGTGCTGCTGTTGTGGGTGTGTTGCGCGTGCGTGTTCGCGGCGGTGCCGGAACGCCCGCGCTTCCGCATCGTCGGCAGCAGCGAGGGCCTGCCTTCGACCGACATCAAGGCGCTCGCCCACGATGCCGCCGGTTACCTCTGGATCGCCACCGCCGATGGCCTGGCTCGCTACGACGGCATCGGCATGCAGGTCTGGCGACATGATCCGGCTGACCCGCAAGGCCTGCCCGGCAACAACATCCAGGCACTGATGGTGGACGCGACTGACCGCGTCTGGGTGGCGGTGGAAGGCGCGGGCATCAGCGTGCTGGATGCGCGCAGGCAGGCGTTCTCCCATTACCGCAAGGCGACACACCCGGCGATCGGCAGCGACGACACCTGGGCCTTCGCCAGGCAAGGCCGCACGGTCTGGTTCGGCACTTACGACGGTGGCCTGCACCAGCTAGGCGGGGATGGGCGCATCACCCGCTACCACCACGATCCGCAAGCCGCCGATGGGCTGCCATCGGACACCATCCTGGCGCTGGCGCCTGGCACCGACGGTGCGTTGTGGATCGGCACCGATGCCGGACTGGCCCGGCTGCAGCACGGACGCTTGCGCAGCGTGAGACTGCCCGGGGCGGATGGCGCGCCGCTGGTGTACTCGATCACCCTGCAGGCCGACGGCCTGTGGGTGGGCACCGCCGCAGGCGTGTGGCGCCTGGATGCGCGGGGGCGTTGGTCGCAACCGGCCTGGTCGCCGATGTTCCAGCGCCCGAACGCGATGATGGGCATCGTTCGCGACGGAGATGGGGCCTCCTGGATCGCGAGCCAGCGCGGCCTGTGGCGTCAACGCGGCGCGGGTGCGCCGGAACCGGTGCGCACGGGCGGGCCGGATATCCCGCGCGGGATCAGCAGCCTGCTGCCGCAACGTGGAGGCGGCCTGTGGGTGCCGGTCACCGGAGTGGGCCTGGGCTACCTGCATTCGGAGTGGCGACAGTCGGCGCGCTATTCCGGTTCCGGCGACGGCCTGCAGGGCGCGATGTACCGCGCCCTGGCGCCCGCGCGCGACGGCGGCTTGTGGCTGGGCGGCTACAACGGCACGGTCGAGCGCCTGCTGGTGGATGGCACGGTGCAGCGCCTCGATGCGGACAGCCTGGACCGCCTGCAGAACGTCAAGCTGGTGGCGATTGCGGAAGACGGCGCGGGGCGCCTCTGGCTTGGCCATCGCACCGGCCTGCTCCGCATTGGCGTGGATGGCGCGATCGACGAGTGGCGCGCCGACGATGCGCTGGATCCGGTGCCGGGCGGGAGCATCGAACAGTTGCTGGTAGGCGCTGATCGCAGCCTGTGGCTATCGGCGCCCGGCGGCGGCGTGCAACAGCGCGATACCGCCAGCGGCAGGCTGCTGCTGGACATTCCAGCGGGCGATGCCGGCGGGCTCGGCACGGTCGACATCGAAAGCCTGGTGCTGTCGACCAGCGGCGAAGTATGGGTCGGCGGCAACGAGGGCGTGGCCCGGCTGGACCGGCTGAATCGGCGTTTCCGCACGCTGCGGGAAATGGGGGCAGAACGCGTGTACGCGCTGGCCTTCGACGGCAGCGACATATTGTGGCTGCAGCGCGTGTCGGGACTGCAGGAATACCGCCGGCTCGATGGCCGTTGGCAGCCTGGCACGCGCGTGGGCATGGCCGCCGGGATGCCTGCGGTGGCGGCTTCGGCGATGCGCGTGGATGCGCGGCATCGGGTCTGGGTCGCCACCTCGCGCGGGCTGTACCGTTGGGATCCGCGCAGCCGAACCCTGCGCCGCTTCGGCGTGCAGGGCGATGGCAGCAGCCAGGAATACCTCGACCGAGCGCTGGCGTTGAGCGCACGGGGCGTGCTGGCCGCAGCAGGTGCGGATGGCAGCATCACCCTGGTAGACACCGATGCGGCCGATGCGGTCGCGGCTTCCCCGGCGCTGCGCGTCGACCACGCGTCGGTGCGTCGCCAGGGCCAATGGCAGGAGCTGGGGTTGCGCTCGCCGTTGCAACTCGAGCGACAGGACCGCGAATTCCGCATCGGTGCGCGCCTGCTCGCGTTCGATGACCCGGCAGCGAACCGCTACTGGTCGAAGCTGGAAGGCTTCGACCGCGAATGGATTGCCCTAGATGCCGGTGGCGAGCGCGTGTTCAGTGGACTCGCGCCGGGCCGCTACCGCCTGCGCGTCCGTGCGAGCGACGCAGCGGGCAATCCGGCGCTGGAGCAGGCGTTGGGGTTGCAGATACCGCCGCCTTGGTGGGCGACCCGATGGGCACGGCTGCTGTTCGCCCTGGCGGCACTGGCGCTGCTTGCGGCCGCGGCCTGGGCGTATCGCGCCCGGCTCAAGCGCCGCCATGCATGGCAGCTGGCCGAAGCCAAGCGGGTGCTGGCGGAGCAGGCATCGGAGGCCAAGTCGCGCTTCCTCGCCACCCTCGGCCACGAGGTGCGCACGCCGATGACCGGCGTGCTCGGCATGAGCGAACTGCTGCAGGGCACCAGCCTGGATCCGCGCCAACGCAGCCACGTCGATGCCATCCGCCGCGCCGGCGAACACTTGCTGCGGCTTGTCAACGACGCGCTGGACCTGGCCCGTATCGAGGCCGGCAAACTGGAACTGGTGAACGCAGACTTCGCCCTGCGCCCACTGCTGGACGAGGTCGCCGCGCTGATGGCGCCGGTGGCCGAACGCAAGGGCCTGCAATTCGTCGATGCGCTGGATCACGATGCACCGCAGGCGTTGCACGGCGATCGCACCCGCCTGCAGCAGATCCTGTTGAACCTGCTGGGCAACGCGATCAAGTTCACCGAGCACGGGCATGTGGGCCTCGAAGTCGGCGCGCTGGCGCCACGTGGCGTGCGCCTGGTGGTGTTCGACAGCGGGCCGGGCCTCAGCGCGGAGCAGGTGGCGCGCTTGTTCCGCCGCTTCGAGCAGGCCGAGGGCGTGCGCACTGCCGCGCGTTACGGTGGCAGCGGCCTTGGCCTTGC
>JAZKHR010000006.1:3179-9940 GCA_040385305.1 Pseudomonadota bacterium | reverse complement strand
CAGGGCTTCGATGCCGGCCTGCTCGACCTGGACCTGCCCGGCATGGATGGTCTGGCATTGGCCCGCACCTTGCGCGCGCAAGGCTTCAAGGCGCCGCTGCTGGCAGTCACCGCACGCTCGGACGGCGATGCCGAAGCACAGGCGCAGGCCGCGGGCTTCGATGATTTCCTGCGCAAGCCGGTGACCGGCGCCATGTTGGACGAGGCCCTGCGGCGCGTGGTGACGGTGTAGGCCGTCATGCATCCCGGAACCAGGCGGAGCGGAAGCAGGCAGCGAGGCCAGACCGTTGCATCGGCTCGATGGGAACCTCGTCCTGGGGGAACGGCTGGGCGATGATCGTCACCGCCACGGGCCGCGGGCAGAGGGGCGCCAGCTCACCGATGGAGTGACTGCGGTGGTGCGATTCCGGTGATGCTCAGCGCGGCGGCTGCGCCAATCGCTGCCTGCAAAAAGCCTGCAACACCGCAATGCCGTGGCGGTCGCTTCCCTCCAGCGTGGCCTTGCCGAGCGCACCCGCCAGATCGTGCTGCACACCCTGCGCCTCTGTCGCGCTGTGGGCGAGGGCGAAGTCTTTCGGTGCAGCCACCTGCCGTGGGCTGAAGCTGATCGAATCACCGCGCTGGGCGCTGTCGATGCGGAAGCAGGCGGCCACCAGGCTGGCGCGATATTCGTCGTCGGCGCGGTCCCGTGCGCCGGCGGGCCGCAGGGCATGCGCGGCTTCGTGCAGGCCGGTGGCCAATGCGGCATCCAGCACCGCGCTACGGCTACGCGGTTGCGCGGGAACGGGAAACAACAAATCAATCACCAGTACATCGGTGGCGGCGTGCAGAGCCTCCAGTCGGCGCGCACCGCGTTCCGGCATGAGGGTGAGGCGCAATTCGGTTCGGCGCGATTCACGTCCGCCGAGCGCGGCCAGCCGATCCAGCGCGCGATCCAGCTGCGGATCGAACAACGCCGCGCCCGGCGTCCAGGCCTGCACGAGACTGGTGTCCGCGCTGATGGCGATGCGCAGCCGTCCGCGTTCCCGCGCCCGCACCGGAACCCGGGTGATCGCGTCTTTCGCCAAAGCGCTTCCGGCATTGATCGTGCTGATGCTCAGCAACGCCGGTTGGCGACCCTGCATGCGCCGCTCCACGCCCCAGCCATCGGTGTCCATGCGCACCGGACCCGCACAGGAAACGCAAAGCAGGGCGGCAATCATTGTCGAAGCGGGCAGCAGGCGCATGCCCCACATTCAACCGAGTTGGCGCTGAACGCTCCCGGCATGGACCGCATCGACCAGCGCGGCCACGTGGTCCGGGTTCATGTCCGGCGACAGGCCATGGCCCAGGTTGAACACGTGGCCCTCGCGGGAGCCGCCGTTGCCGCGGGCGTAGTCGTCCAGTGCAATCTGCACCTGCGCGCGCACCGCATCGGGGTTGCCGTACAGGATGGCCGGGTCGAGGTTGCCCTGCAGTGCAACCCGGCCATTGGCGCGGCGCGCGGCGTCTTCCAGGGTCACCGTCCAGTCCACTCCGATGGCGTCGGCGCCGGAGGCGAACAGGTCATCGAGGTAGGGCGCGTTGCCCTTGCCGAACAGGATCACCGGCGCATCCAGCGCGCGCAGCGCATGGGCGATGCGGACCAGGTAGGGCAGCGAGAATTCCCGGTACATCGCCGGCGACAGCACCCCGCCCCAGGTGTCGAACAACTGCAGCGCCTGTGCACCGGCTGCATGCTGGGCGGAGAGGTACGCGATCACCGCGTCGGTGACGACTTCGAGCAGGCGATGCATCGCTGCAGGATCGTTCAGCGCCAAGGCCTTGACCTTGCCCCAGTCCTTGCTGCCGCTGCCCTGGATCATGTAGCAGGCCAGCGTCCACGGACTGCCGGAGAAGCCGATCAGCGGCACGCTGCCGCCAAGTTCGCGGCGGATGGTGCGCACCGCGTCCATCACGTAGCGCAGGTCGGTTTCCATGTCCGGCACGGCGAGGCGGGCGATGTCGGCGGCGTCTCGGATCGGTCGTTCAAACTTCGGGCCCTCGCCATCGGCAAAGTACAGACCGAGTCCCATGGCATCCGGCACGGTGAGGATGTCGGAGAACAGGATGGCGGCGTCCAGCGGGAACCGGCGCAGCGGCTGCAGGGTGACTTCGCAGGCCAGTTCCGGGTTCTTGGCCAGGGCCAGGAAGCTGCCGGCCTTGGCGCGCGTGGCGCGATATTCCGGCAGGTAGCGGCCGGCCTGGCGCATCAGCCAGACCGGGGTGCGGTCGACGGGTTCGCGGCGCAGGGCGCGCAGGAATCTGCTGTTGAAGGAGGGGTCGGTGTTGGCGGTCACGGGAACGTCCGGTTCGTTGCGGTGGGTCAGCGCGGTGCTTCGGCACCCTGCGCGAACATGAGCTGGAAGCCGCGCTTGATCTGCGCGTCGCGGGCCGTTTCCAGCGCCGCCAGCGCACTGGCCTGGTCGCCGTACTGCTCGCGCTTGAGCGTGCTGCGGCCGCCGATCAGCCCGGTTTCGCGCAGCAACGTCCACCCGCCCAGCAGGTCGGGCTGGAGCTGGAGCTGGACGAAACGCGGGGCTTCGCGGCCGTCGGGGCGTTGTTGCAGGAGCAGGCGCATACGCCAATTGTACGGCGCGCCGCGCGGCTGGCGATCCAGCCCAAGGCCGTGATCCGGTCAGGACCAAGGCCGCATCCGCCGATGGATCGAGTGCGAGATCCCGGATGCGCTTCTCATATCCGGGCCAGGCGCCGCACGGCGGGCGACGACGCGCTACCCCTGTCGCAACACCTCGAGCACCACTGCCTCTTCCACGTCCGCCACTACGCGCGCGCAGCCGGGGCGGTCCCACAGGATGAAACGCAAGCCACTGGCCTGGGCTTTCTTGTCCAGGCGCATTCGCGCGAGCAGCGCGCGTGCATCGAGCCCGGCCGGAATCGTCGTGGGCAATCCGAAACGCTGCAGGAGGGCCTGCAGGGTGCTGGTATCGCTGCGGGTGGACATGTCGAGCGCTGCCGATAGCCGCGCCGCGAGCAGCATGCCCACCGCCACCGCTTCGCCGTGGTTGAGGCCGTGGCCGTAGCCGTCTGCCGCAGCGGCTTCCTCGGCCTCGATCGCATGCCCGAAGGTGTGGCCGAAATTGAGCAGGGCGCGCTCGCCATGCTCGAACGGGTCGCGCTCGGTGATGGCCGCCTTGTGCGCGCAGCTGCGGGCGACGGCTTCTGCCAGCAGGGTGTCGTCTCCGGCCAGCAGCGCCTCGGCATGGGTGTCCAGCCAGCCGAGGAACGCGGCATCGACGATGGCGCCGTACTTGATGGTCTCGGCCAGGCCCGCGCGCAGTTCGCGGACCGGCAGGGTGCGCAGGGTCGTCGTGTCGGCGAACACTGCTCGCGGGGGGTGGAACGCACCCACGAGGTTCTTGCCCTGGGCGATGTCCACCGCGGTCTTGCCGCCGACCGAGGAATCCACCATTGCAAGCAAGGTGGTGGGCAGCTGCACGCAGTCGATGCCGCGCATCCAGCAGGCGGCGGCGAACCCCGCCAGGTCGCCGACCACGCCGCCGCCAAGCGCATACACGCAGGCATCGCGGGTGGCGCCGAGCGCGGCCAGCGCATCGATCACGCCCGAAAAATGCTGCAGGGTCTTGGATGCCTCGCCGGCCTCGATCACATGCAGCCCGAGCAACGCGTCCGGCCGCGCCGCCGCAAGTGCAGCCTGTACGCGCGCGGCATAAATGGGTGCCACGTGACTGTCGCTGACCACCAGGGCATGCCGGCCACGCAGGTGCGCTGCAAGCGCCGCGCCATCGTCGAGCAAGTCCGGGCCGATGCAGATGCGGTATGGCTGCGCGCCGCCCACTTCGACCTGCCGAATCGCCGAGTTCATGCCGTGCGCTCCATCGCGGGTGCAAGCATCGCGGCCAGCGCATTGGCAGCAGACGCGGGGGTGTGCACGCTCGTGTCGAACACCACGTGGGCCACGTCGCGATACAGCGGCTCACGCTGTGCCTGCAGGTCGGCGAGCCGCTGTGCGCGATCGGCGACATCGAGCAAGGGCCGCTGCGTGTCGCCAGCTAGTCGACGCAGTTGCGCGTCTGCATCGACCTGCAGGTACACCACGGTACCCGCGCTGCGAATGGCCGCGCGATTGGCGGCTGCGAGCACCGCGCCGCCGCCGGTGGCGATGACGGTGCCGGGCCTGACCAGCGCATCCGCCAAGGCCCCGGCCTCGCGCAGGCGAAAGCCAGCTTCGCCCTCGGCGGCGAAGATCTCGCTGATGGCGAGCCCCGCCTGTTCCTCGATCAGCACATCGACATCGACAAAAACGCGCCCAAGCCGCCCCGCAAGCAGGCGCCCGATGGCGCTCTTGCCCGAGCCCATCGGGCCGACCAGGACGAGGGTGGCGTTGTCGTGCATCGCATCATGCTAGCAGCCGGATGCAAGGCGATCCGCATGGCGCGACAATGCCGGCATGACCGACCTCCACGCAGAAGCACTGGCCACCTTCGAGTCCTTGTTCGACGAGGCCCTCGCCGCCGGCGAACCCGACCGCACCGCGATGACCATCGCCAGCGCCTCCGCGGATGGACGGCCGTCCGCACGCACGGTGCTGCTGAAGTCGCGCGACGCACGCGGCTTCGTGTTCTACACGCACCTGCACGGACGCAAGGGCCGCGAGTTGCAGGACAACCCGCGCGCCGCATTGCTGTTCCACTGGCCGCGCGTGCGGCAGGGCGTGCAGGTGCGGATCGAGGGTGATGTGGAGATCGTGGCTGACGCCGAAGCCGATGCCTATTTCGCAAGCCGGCCACGCGGCAGCCAGGTGGGCGCGTGGGCATCGCTGCAGTCGGAGACACTGGCCAGCCGCGAGGCGTTCGAGCGGCGGATTGCCGAGGTCGAGCAGGAGTTCGACGGTCGCGAAGTGTCGCGCCCGCCGCACTGGGGCGGGTTCCGCATCGTGCCTCGCAGCATCGAGTTCTGGTACGGCGCGGGCTTTCGCCTGCACGAGCGCCGGCTGTACGAGCGCGATGACGCGGGGTCGTGGTCCAGGCGGATGCTGTATCCGTGAGCGGGCGCGTCATCGGCCCGCAACGGATCGTCTGCCTGACCGAGGAGCCCACCGAAGTCCTGTACGCGCTGGGCGAACAGGACCGCATCGTCGGCATCAGCGGCTTCACCGTGCGGCCAGCACGCGCGCGCAAGGAAAAACCGAAAGTCAGCGCGTTCACCAGCGCGAAGATCGGGGCCATCCTGGAATTGGAGCCGGATTTCGTGGTCGGGTTTTCCGACATCCAGGCCGACATTGCGGCAGATCTCATCCGCCACGGCGTCGAGGTGTGGATCAGCAACCACCGCAGCGTGGAGGGGATCCTCGACTACATCGTGCGCCTTGGCGCGCTGGTCGGTGCCGGCCAGCGTGCGCAGGAATACGCGGATGGATTGCGAAGCGGGCTGGAGGCGATCAAGCGCGAGGCGACAGCCCTGCCGCGCCGGCCAAAGGTCTACTTCGAGGAATGGGACGAGCCGCCAATCACCGGTATCCGCTGGGTGGCCGAGCTCATACGCATCGCCGGGGGCGACGACATCTTCCCGGAGCGCGCGCTGGAGTCACTGGCCAAGGCGCGCATCCTGGAGGATCCCGATGAAGTGATCCGCCGCGCGCCGGACATCATCATGGGCTCCTGGTGTGGCAAGAAATTCCGTCCGGAAAAGGTGGCGGCGCGCCCCGGCTGGGATGCAATTCCCGCGGTGCGCGATGGTGACCTGCACGAGATCAAGTCGCCACTGATCCTGCAACCGGGACCGGCGGCATTGACCGATGGCGTCCACGAGATTGCGCGGATCATCCGCGCGTGGTCGGACGCCCAGCCCGCCTGAAGCTACGCGGTGGTCGCGACATCCCCGCGTCGCACGCGCCTTGAAGCATCTTCCATGCCAACAATGGCTTCGAGGATCGACTAGATCCTCCCAGGCTACATGGCCGGTGCTGGGACATGCTCCCGTTGCCCCATGTGTTGATCCGGCATGTGCCCCCGCGCCACCCGCGCCGCTGCGCAAGACAGGTCCGGAACAACGCAGCCGCAGTCTCGCGGCATCGCGCCGAATGACGCGCCACAGCGCACCGAGGACTTTCGAATGACCACCAAGCTCGACTCTTCCGCACGCCCCTCTCGCAGCATCGCCAACCGTCCGCTTCGCTGGCTGCTGTGCTCGGCCATTGCTCTCGCAATCTCCGGGCAGGCCCATGCCGATGCCGTCACCGACTGGAATGCCACCGCGGGCAGCGTCGCCGCCCGCTTCGGCGCGCCGCAGCAGCAGGCGCGTGCCATGGCCATCGTCCAGATTGCGGTGCACGACGCGCTCAACTCGATCGACCGGCGCTACGACGTGTACGCCATCGTCCCGCCGGCCAACTCGGGCGCATCCCCCGAGGCGGCCGTGGCTGCGGCCGCCAGGACATCCCTGCTGGGGCTCCTGCCCGCCGTGCCCGAGAATGCCGCCGCCATCGCCATCGTCAATGGCGCTTACGCCACCCGGCTCGCCGCCATCGCCGATGGCACTGCCAAGGAGGATGGCGTTGTCGCAGGCGAGAACGCCGCGGCAGCCATCCTGGCGATGCGCGTTGGCGACGGCTCCGCCACGCCACATCTTCCCTACCTGTTCGGTCCCGCTGCCGGCGTGTACCAGCCAACGCCCAACCCGGCGTTTCCCGCGGCGATTACGCCGTTGTTCGCAGGCTGGGCGTTGGTCACCCCGTTCGCGATCCGAAGTGCCTCCCAATTC
>JAZKHR010000006.1:0-3079 GCA_040385305.1 Pseudomonadota bacterium | reverse complement strand
CCCAATTCCGATGAAACCGACGTGGCCCGGTTCTGGCCTGGAGGCGGGAGCAACTGGAACCTCACCGTCCGCCTGATCGTGGACGGGCTGGGCATGGACCCGTGGGAACACGCCCGGCTGTTCGCACTGATGAACATCGCCGAAGCAGACGCACACATCGCCAACCAGCATTACAAGTACACGTTCAACTTCTGGCGACCGGTCACCGCGATCCGCTGGGCGGAAGATGGCAATCCGCGTACCAGCAGCGATCCGGCGTGGCGTCCCTTCCTGGTCACGCCGCCGTACCCGGACTACCCGAGCGCGCTTTGTTCGCTGGTCGGAGCTCAGACGGCAGTCTTGCGCCGACTCCTCGGCACCGACAAAGGTCGCGTTCAGCCGGACGTTCAACGCCGGGGCGGTGCCGCTGCCGGCGCCGTTGGCTGACCTGCCGCCGAAGACCATCGTCCGCCACTTCGACTCACTTTCCGAAGCACGCGCCGAAGCAATCGATGCGCGGGTCTTCGCCGGACTGCATTTCCGCGCCGCCGACGCGGCTGCTGTTCGCCATGGAACCCAGGTCGGGAACTATGTGGTCACCCACTATCTGCGTCCGGCGAAGCGCCAGGAGCGGTGAGAAACAGGGGTCAGGGCCTGACCAGGCAAGGTCAACCTGACCCCTTCTCGAAACAAGGGTGCCACCAACGGAATCACGCGGATCACCCAAGCGTGGTCGAGCGCTCAGCGCGGATAGAGTTCTGCGGTGCTGGCAATGTCGGCGCGCGAGCCGCCACGCGTGGCGGTGAGCCGGAACTGCACGGTTGCCGGGGCGCCAGTCTGGAATGCGCCGATGTAGTCGGTCATGCCGTCCGTGACGATGGCGCGCATCGGCAGCGGCTTGGGCGCCTCGGTCAGCGTGCCTGCGGTCGCCTGCAGCTGCAGGTCACCGGGATCGATGCCGTTGCCCGACGGATCGCGCACGGTGACCAGCAGCAACACGCCCTCGCTGCCGAGGTCGATGCCGTAGCGCCCCGCGATCGTGGCATTGAGGTCCTTGATGGCGACGGTCGAGGTCTGCAAGGTCACGCCGCCGACGGTGGTGGTGGCGGATGCACTGGACTGGGTGGCGGTGGCGGTCGACGCCGTGGGGGCGGCGCCATCGCGCGCGCAGGCAGCCAGCGAAAGCAGGGACAGCAGCAGGGCAGTGCAGGTTTGCGTGCGCATGGCAGGCCTCATGGATTGGTGGCGGACAGTTCGGCGCCGCGCACGCGGGCGGCGTGGATGGCGGCAGCGACGAGGCTGCGGAAACCGCCGGCCTCGAAGGTCTCGATGGCGGCGTGGGTGGTGCCGTTGGGCGAGGTCACCCGCTTGCGCAGTTCGCCTGGCGTGACGTCGGACTCGGTGAGCATCCGCGCCGCCCCAAGCACGGTCTGCAGGGCCAGCATGCGCGCGGCGTCGGGCGCCAGGCCTTCCGCTTCGCCGGCGGCGATCATGGCTTCGGCCAGCAGGAACACATAGGCCGGCCCGCTGCCGGACACCGCGGTCACCACGTCCATCATGGCCTCGTCGGCGATCCATACCGTCTTGCCGGCCGCCGACAGCAAGGCGTCGGCGAAGTCGCGGCCAGCGGCATCGACGCGTCCGCTCGCGAACAGGCCGGTGACGCCTGCGCCCAGCAAGGCAGGCGTGTTGGGCATGCTGCGCACCACCGGCAGATCGCCGCCGAGCCACCGTTCCAGCTGGCCGGAGGTGATGCCCGCGGCGATCGAGATCGCCAGCGGCTTTTGCGCCTGCGCCGCGGTCGCCAAGCCTTCGCACACCCCGCGCATGGCCTGTGGCTTGACCGCGAAGATCCAGGCATCCGCCCCTGAAACCGCTTCTTCTGCGTGTTCGAACACGGCCACGCCGAAATCGCGGGCCAGGGCCTGGCGCAGTTCCGCCAGGGGCTCGGCAACCTGCACCCGTGCCGGATCGGTGCCGCGCGCGACCAGTCCGCCGATCAGGCTGCGCGCCATGTTGCCGCCACCGATGAAGGCGATGCGTGCGTCGTTCATTGGGTGGCTTCCATGTTCGCGATGCGCAGCCGGGTCATGCTGTTTTCCTGGCGCGGGCGCCAAACAGTGCGCTGCCTATGCGCACCATCGTCGCACCTTCCTGGATGGCGGGCACGAAGTCCTCGCTCATGCCCATCGACAGGGTGTCGACTTCGGCATGGTGCGTGCGCAGCGCGTCGAACAGGACGCGCATCGCGGCAAAGGCCTGGCGGCGGGGCTCGAGCTCGGCGTGCGGGGCGGGGATCGCCATCAGCCCGCGCAGGCGAAGGCTCGGCTCCGCAGCGACCAGCGCCGCCAGCGACGGAACCTCACCGGGTTGGCAGCCATGCTTGCTGGTTTCATCGTCGATGTTGACCTGCAGCAACACGTGCAGCGGACCTGCGTGCGCGGGTCGATGACGCGCCAGCGCGGCGACCAGCTTTGGCCGGTCGACCGACTGCACCCAGTCGAACGACTCCGCTGCGGCCTGCGCCTTGTTGGACTGCAGGTGGCCGATCAAGTGCCATTCGAGCGCGCGGCCCTGCAGCGCTTCTATCTTGGTCAGCGCTTCCTGCACGTAGTTCTCGCCGAACGCGGCCTGTCCGGCGTCCGCGAGCGCGGCGATGTCGTCGACGGTCCGGGTCTTGGACACGGCAAGCAGGCGCGGCGCTGGCCGGTCGGGGCGCGCAGCTGCGTTGTTCATCTGCAACAGGATCGCGGCAAGACTGCCGGAAGTGGACTCGGGCACGGCGGTTGACACCCCGGGACGGGCGCCCATACTGCCTGCGGGGTGCGTGCGACGCCACTGGGGACGTGGCCCGCGGGTGCAAGGCTCAATCGTTGGGGCAGGGGATTACGCATGGATATCGCCGAACTGCTGGCGTTTTCGGTCAAGAACAAGGCATCCGACCTGCATCTGTCGGCAGGCTTGCCGCCGATGATCCGCGTCGATGGCGATGTCCGCCGCATCAACATCCCGGCGCTCGACCACAAGCAGGTGCATGCGCTGGTGTACGACATCATGTCGGACAAGCAGCGCCGCGACTACGAGGAATTCCTCGAGGTCG
>JAZKHR010000005.1:0-5259 GCA_040385305.1 Pseudomonadota bacterium | reverse complement strand
CGCCGGGGCGGTCGATCTTGTTGACCACCACGATCGGCTTGAAGCCCATCGCGAACGCCTTCTGGGTCACGAAGCGGGTCTGCGGCATCGGACCGTCCATCGCATCGACCAGGATCAGCACCGAGTCCACCATCGACAGCACGCGCTCGACCTCGCCACCGAAGTCGGCGTGGCCCGGGGTATCGACGATGTTGATGCGGTTCCCGTTCCAGGTGATGGCGGTGTTCTTGGACAGGATCGTGATGCCACGTTCCTTTTCCTGGTCGTTGCTGTCCATCACCCGCTCGGCGAGCACGGTGCGCTCGTTGAAGGTGCCGGACTGCTTCAGCAGGCAGTCGACGAGGGTGGTCTTGCCGTGGTCGACGTGGGCGACGATGGCGATGTTGCGAAGGCGTTCGATGGACATGCGGAATGCGCACCGGGTTCAGTCGGTACGTCTGGTCTGGAAAGGAAGCCGGCTATTATAGCCGGCCCGGCGCCCGCCGTCCGACCGATTGCCTGCAGGAGTTCACATGTCCCTGATCGCCACCTTCGACACCGCGCGCGGCCCGATCCGCGTCGAGCTTGCCGCCGACAAGGCTCCGCTGACCGTCGCCAACTTCGTGAACCTGGCCCGGCGCGGCTTCTACGACGGCCTCAGCTTCCACCGGGTCATTCCCGATTTCATGATCCAGGGCGGTTGCCCGGAAGGTTCTGGACGCGGTGGCCCCGGCTATCGCTTCGAGGATGAGACCAGCAACGGCGTCAAGCACGACCGTGGCGTGCTGGCCATGGCCAATGCCGGCCCGAACACGAACGGCAGCCAGTTCTACATCACCCACATCAAGACCGACTGGCTGGACGGCAAGCACACCGTGTTCGGCAAGGTCATCGAAGGCCTGGACGTGGTCGATGCGGTCAAGCAGGGCGACGTGATCACGTCGGTGAAGATCGAAGGCGATACCGACGCCGCGCTGGCTGCGCATGCGGACCGCGTGGGTGAGTGGAACAAGATTCTCGCCGCCTGAGCCGTTGCTGGCTGGACAGGGAAAAGGCGGCCTTGGCCGCCTTTTTCGCGATTGCGCCGCTGCTGTTCGCAGGCCTCGTTACTTCCAGCGCAGGGTATCCAGCATCACCGAAACCCTGGCTTCATCGCGCGGGAAGTAGTACTCGGTTGGCGCGTAGAACAGGGCGAGGGCGAGCCCGTTCTCGTGCTCGAACGCCGCGGCCATGGCCCGGTATTTCAGGCCGGCCTCGGTATCCATGGCCATCTCGAAGCGCAGGCCTTCGCGTCCCCCGAAATCCGCGGGGCGCAGGTTGGTCACCGCGACGTTGACCGCGCCGGACGCACGCAGGCCATCGACGATCAGGTCCCGGAGCTCGTCCGGGCGCATGCCGCGGCGGTAGAACGCGCCGTCGGGGCGGCGCCGGGTCTGGCGCTGGCCGAGGAAGATGAACTCGCGCTCCCGCACCTGCGGGATCAGGTGCAGGCTGTTGAGCTGCGGGCCGTCGATGGTCCACAGCTGCTCGCGGTAGCCGGCCATTCGCGTCCACTCCATGCCGGCGTCGATGGTCAGGCGGCTGCCCGCGCGCTGGGTCCCCGGGGTGACCAGCGGTCCGCCCGCGGCGCAGGCGGCCAGCAGTACGACTGCCATGGAAAGCAGCAGCGAGCGAATCTGTCTCATCGGGTTGCTCCCGGGCCGGCGCCCGCCAGCTTTTCCACTTCGCGCTGCACGAAGGCGCGATCCTCGGCCTGCGGCGCCTGTTGCAGGTAGCGTTGCAGCGACGCGCGGGCGGCGGCCAGGTTGCCGGCGTCGCGCTGGGTGAAGCCGTGTTCGCGCCAGGTCGCCGCGGGCGCACCCGGCATGGCGATGGCACTCGCATACAACGTCGCGGCTTTAGCCTTGTCGTCACCCAGCCCGCGCCGGCGGTGGGCCTCGCCCAGGTAGAAGGTCAGCAGGCCCTTGTCTTCGGCAGGGGAGTCCGCGAGCAACTCGCTGATGACCAGCAGCGAGCCCGCGTAACGGCGCTGGCCGAGTTCCTGGTCCAGCAGGTGCGGCAGCAGCGGGCGAACCGCGGCGCGGTAACGGGCGCGGCCGCGTTCGGGGGGGGCTTTGGGCGTTGCTGCTGCGGCTGCCTTGATCTCATTCAGGCGTTCCTGCGACGCCGGGTGACTTGAAAACACCGGCAACGGACGGTCGTAACGGCGTGTCTGTTCTTCGCGCCACATCCTTGCCCACAGATCCGCACCAGCCTGGGGCGCCCAGCCTTGCCGTACCAGCGTGTCGAAGCCGAGCCTGTCGGCTTCGCGCTCCATGTCGCGGGAATATTTGAACAGGGCCGCGTAGCCCGCCAGCATCCCCAGTTGCGCCGCCCCGCCCGCACCCGCTCCCGCGGCCACCATCTGGAACGCGCTCAAGAGTGCGCTCGCATCCTTTTGCCGGCGCCACTGCTTGAGCGAATGCTGGGCGGTGAAGTGGCCAGCCTCATGGCCCAGCACGAAGGCGAGTTCGGCCTCGTCGCGGATGCGCAGGAGGGCGCCGGTCCAGAACAGCATCATCCCGTTAGGGGCCATGCTGGCGTTGAATTGCGGCACGTCCATCACGTAGGTACGCAGGTCGCGGCAATGCGGCCCGGCGGCCTTGCAGGCCACGTCATTGATGTAAGCCGTGAGCGCGGGGTCGCGCACCCGCAGCGGCGAGCGCTTGAGTTCGGTTTCCGCGCGCTCCATCGCATACCAGAGTTCGGATTCGTCGCTGCCGGCAACAGGCGCGGTGCCGGGGGCGTTGTCGCGCAGCGGCGCGCGGGACGCGCAAGCTCCCAAGGCAAACACGATGACACTGGCCAGGAGCAGGTTGCGTGCGCTCATCGCATGCTGCCCGAGGCAGGTATGGGTGAAGTACCCCGCACCTTTCTTAGCAGGTCATCTGCAGTTTCTCGTGCGCCCTGCAGGTTGCGCAGGTCGCCGGTCTGGTCCACCAGCAGATTGTGCCAAACCACTTGCCCCGTGCGCAGGTCCACGAGTGACGCTACCCCGACCTGCATGCCGCCTCCGATGTCGCCTCCCAGCGCCACCATGCCGATGATGCGCATGGCGGTGCGGCCGGTGCTGGCATAACTGTCGCGGATGTAAGTGAACAGGCCGTAGTCCGCGCCGGTCGCCTTGCGCAATTCTTCCACGCCCGGGCCGAGGCTCCAGTCGAACTTGCCGTGCTTGTTGCGCAAGGTGCCCGGTCCCACGCCGCGGCTGTACTGAAGGATGCTCATCGAGACCGCCTGGCTGAGCAGGGTCAGCTGTCGCAGGCGGTTGTCCGGCCCGGCATCCGACGGCAACACGAAGTCCGGCCGCATGGCGATGCCCTGCGTCGCCAGTACTTCGCGCGCGGCCTGCGGATACAGCAGGCGCGCGGCGGTGGTCCATTCCTTGCGCGGCTCCGCGATGCCGCCGGCGCCAAGCTCGGAGAGCTCGATGTCCGGCTCGATCAACACCACGCTGCCGGCGATGGCCATCGGCTTGCCGTAGGCATCGGTTGCAGTGCGCACCTGGGTCGATGCGCAGCCTCCGAGCAACGCCAGAAGCACGAACAGGCTTGCGGCCTGCAGCCAGCGCCGGCGCGGCTTGCGGCGCATTGCGGGGGCGGGCGACGGGTGCTGCTGTGTTAACATTTCAAGGCTTCCTCCCACGTCCTCGCCGCGCTCTGCGGCCCAGTCCCCGAGGTCCCCACGATGCCTCAACTCGCCCGGCGCATCGGCCGCGCCAAGCCCAGCGCCATCATGCAGGTCGCCGACAAGGCGAAGCGGCTGAAGGCGGAGGGTCGCGACATCATCAGTTTCTCGATCGGCGTGCCGAATTTCCTGCCCGCCCAACACGTCTATGCGGCGGCCCGTGAAGCGCTCGCGAAGGACAGTGGCCAGTACGGCAGCAACCGAGGCAGCGACGCGTTGCTGGATGCGTTCCTCGCCCACATCGAGAAGATCGGACTGACCGGCTACAAGCGGGTCAACTGCGCCACCGGCATCGGCGCGAAACACGTCATCTACAACCTTGCGGAAGCGCTGCTGGACGAGGGCGACACCATCGCGTTCGCGGTGCCGTACTGGACCAGTTACCTCGACATCGCCGAAATCGTCAACGCCAAGGTCGAACTGCTGCCGTGCCCGGCCTCGCAGGAATACAAGATGACCCCGGCGCAGCTTGACGCCGCGCTGGCGAAGAAGCCCAAGGTGTTCCTGTTCAACAACCCGTCCAACCCGACCGGCATGGTCTACACCCGCGACGAGGTGAGCGCGCTGGCCGACGTGCTGGTGAAGTACCCGGACACCTGGGTCATCACCGACGATATCTACAACCGCATGCTGTTCGACGGGCTGGAGTACGCCAATTTCGTGCAGGTGCGGCCCGAGTTGCGCGACCGGGTGATCTTCATCGATTCGCTGTCCAAGACCTATGGCATGCCAGGTTGGCGCGTGGGCTTCATGGCCGGCCCGGAATCGGTTGCGGAAGCGGTTGCAGTGATGAACTCCAACCACATCACCAACATCCCCGAGATCGTCACCGCCGCTGCGATCGCGGCGCTGAGCGGTCCGCAAGACGTGCCCACCGCCAAGAACGCCGAATTCCAGGCCAAGCGCGACCAGGTGATGGCGGTGATGGACGCGATCCCTGGCGTGGTCTGCCCAAGGCCGCAGGGCGCCTTCTACGTGTTCCCGGACATCAGCTGCGCGTTCGGCAAGACCCACGGCCCGACCGGCCTGGCGATCAGCAACGACGTCGATTTCTGCAGCGCCCTGCTGGAAGCCAAGGGCGTGGCCTGCGTGCCGGGCTCCGCGTTTGGCGAGCCGCGCGCCATGCGCATCAGCTACACCTGCCCGACGCCGCAGCTGGCGCCGGGACTGGCTCGCATCCAGGCATTCTTCGCCGAGCTCGCGTGAACCCTTTCGATCAACCGATGCGGCGCCATGGGCGCCGTTTCGTCTTTCCAGGAGCATCGCAATGAAGCAACCCGTTCGAGTCGCAGTCACCGGCGCCGCCGGCCAGATCGGCTACGCCCTGCTGTTCCGCATCGCCTCCGGCGAGATGCTCGGCAAGGACCAGCCGGTGATCCTGCAGATGCTGGAACTGCCGCTGGAAAAGGCCCAGGCCGCGCTCAAGGGCGTGATGATGGAACTCGAAGACTGCGCGTTCCCGCTGCTGGCCGGCATGGTCGGCACCGACGACGCGGAAGTCGCGTTCAAGGATGTCGACTATGCCCTGCTGGTCGGCGCGCGCCCGCGCGGTCC
>JAZKHR010000004.1:28275-37798 GCA_040385305.1 Pseudomonadota bacterium | reverse complement strand
TTCAGCGGCGGCGAGAAGAAGCGCAACGAGATCTTCCAGCTGGCCCTGCTGGAACCGAAGCTGGCGATCCTCGACGAAACCGACTCCGGCCTCGACATCGACGCAATGAAAGCCGTGGCCGACGGCGTCAACAGCCTGCGCGATGCCGGCCGCAGCTTCCTGGTGATCACCCATTACCAGCGCCTGCTCGACTACATCACGCCGGACTTCGTGCACGTGCTGGCGGGAGGGCGCATCGTCGAAAGCGGCGGCCCGGAACTCGCGCTGGAACTCGAGGCGCACGGGTATGCATGGCTGAAGGATCGCGTGGCGCCGGCGGCCGCATGAGCGCCCTGCTCGATTCCCTGGCCGCCGGTTTCAGCGGCAGTGCCGCGCAACGCGAAACGCTCGATGCGCTCTTGCGCGACGGCCTGCCGCATGCGCGCGTCGAGGCCTGGAAGTACACACCGTTGCGTGCGCTGGAACGGCGCAGCTTTGCACATGGCGATGCGGTCTCGGTGGATGATTCCCTGCTCGATGGCATCGGCTCGCCGCGCATCGTCTTCGTCAATGGCCGTTTCGACGCCGGACTCTCTGCACTCGAGGCGATGCCGGCCGGGGTCTCCCTGCAACCGTTGTCCCGACTGCTCTCCAAGGCAGACCCCCGCGCCACCAGTTTCCTCGACCGTCGCTACGAGCGCAGCGACGAGCCATTCGCCCGGCTCAATGCGGCGCTTGCCGGCGAAGGGGCGGTGCTGCGGATCGAAGCCGGCACGCAGGTCGCGGCGGCGCTGCATATTGTGTTCATTGGCGCGCCCGCGGGAGCCGATGCCGCGTGGCACGTGCGCCATCTCATCGAGCTGGGTCGCGATGCGAGCGCAAGCGTGATCGAGCATCACTTGGCAGCCGGCGAACATGCGAATCTGGGCAACATGCTGACCCATGTGCACTTGGCCAGTGGCGCCCGCCTGCAGTACGCGCGCATGCAGGCCGAATCCCCCAAGGCGACCCTGTTCGCGCGCACCGACGCCGTGCTGGCGCGGGATGCCCGCTACACCCGCACCGACCTGGAACTCGGCGCCGGGTTGTCGCGACATGAGCTCAACGTGCGCCTGGAAGGCGAAGGGGCGCGCCTGGTCGCCAATGGCGTGCTGTTCGCCGATGGCCGCCGCCATGTCGACACCCGCCTCGGCATCGAGCACATCGCCCGCGACACCGCCTGCGATCTGCTGTGGCGCGGCCTGGCCAGCGGACGCGGCAAGGCGGTATTCCATGGGGGCATCACCATCCGCGCCGGTGCCGATGGCAGCGACGCCAACCTGTCCAACAAGAACCTGCTGCTGTCCCCCGATGCCGAGATCGATACCCAGCCGGTGCTGGTGATCCACGCCGACGAGGTCAAGGCCGCGCATGGCGCCACTGTCGGCCAGCTGGATCCCACCGCCCTGTTCTACCTGCGGTCGCGCGGCCTCGGCGAGGCCGATGCGCGCCGCCTGCTCACCGCGGCGTTCTGCCGGGAAGTGGTGACCGCCATCGAGGATACGGCGGTGCGCGAAGTGCTTGCGTCTGCACTGGACCGGGCGCTGCTTCGGCTGGAGGCCGCGTGACAGCAAACGTCGACTGGACCCGGGTGCGCGCCGACTTCCCACTGCTGCAGCGCACGGTGCACGGCAAGCCGCTGGTGTATTTCGATTCGGCCAATACCGGGCAGAAGCCGGCGGCGGTGATCGAAGCCGTGGATGGGTTCTACCGCCGCCACAACGCCAATGTCAGCCGCGCCGTGCATACCCTGGGCAGCGAAGCCACCGCGGCTTACGAAGGTGCGCGAACCACGCTGGCGCGCTTCCTCAATGTGCGCGGCGACGACCTGGTGCTCTGCAGCGGTACCACGTTCGCCATCAACCTGGTCGCCCATGCGTGGGCGTTGCCTCGCTTGACGCCGGGCGATGCGATCCTGCTGACGCGGATGGAGCACCACGCCAACATCGTGCCGTGGCAGCTGGTTGCCGAGCGTACGGGCGCCACCATCAAGGTGGCCGAACTCACCGCGGAGGGCGCGCTCGACCTCGATGCCCTGTTCGCGGCAATGACGCCGGACGTGAAGCTGCTCGGCATCACGCATGTTTCCAACGTGCTGGGCACCATCAACCCGGTGGACCTCATCTGCCGCGAGGCGCGCAAGCGCGGCATCGTGACCGTGGTCGATGGCTCGCAGGCGCTGCCGCACATGGCGGTGGACATCGCCTCGATCGGCTGCGACTTCTACGCGCTGACTGGCCACAAGATGTGCGGGCCGACGGGCACCGGTGCCCTGTGGGGTCGCCGCGAGCACCTGCAGGCGATGCCGCCGTTCCTTGGCGGTGGCGAGATGATCAAGGAGGTCAGCTTCGACGGCACCGTGTTCAACGATCCGCCGCATCGCTTCGAGGCCGGCACGCCCAACATTGCCGGCTTCGTCGGCCTGGGCGCGGCGGTCGACTATCTCGACGGCATCGGCATGGCCCAGGTCGCTGCGCGCGAAGCCGAATTGCTCGCGCACCTGACCGAGGCCATGCAGGCCATTGCGGGCCTGCGCATCGTCGGTACCGCGCCCGGCAAGGCGGCGGTGGTGTCGTTCCTGGTTGAGGGCGCGCATGCGCACGACCTCGCGACCCTGCTTGACCTTGAAGGGGTGGCGGTGCGTTCAGGCCACCACTGCGCGCATCCCCTGATGCAATTCTTCGGCGTGGCCGCCACCTGTCGCGCGTCGCTTGCCTTCTACAACACGCACGACGAGATCGAGGCGTTCGTCGGTGCGCTGGGGAAGGTACGGAGGCTGCTGGCGTGAGCGCCCTGCAATTCCGCGCGGCCACGCTGGCCGATGTCGGTGCCATCGTGACCCTCGTCGAATCCGCGTATCGCGGCGATGCCAGCCGCGCGGGCTGGACCACCGAAGCGGATTTCCTCGATGGCCGTCGCACGGGCGCGGACGACGTCTCCGCCTGCATCGAGCGCGGCGACAGCATGGTGCTGCTGGCCGAGCGCGACTTCGCCCTCCTCGCCTGCGCGCATCTAGCCATCGAAGATTCCGATGCAGGGCCGGACGCCGGCTATTTCGGGATGTTCTCGGTGCGTCCGAACCTGCAAGGCGGCGGCATCGGCAGCCAGGTGCTGGCGGAAGCCGAACGCATCGTCCGCGACGAGTGGATGCTGCCGGCCATGCGCATGACCGTGATCGACATCCGCGGCGAACTGATCGCCTACTACCAACGTCGCGGTTACCGGCGCACCGGCTTCGTCAAGCCGTTTCCCTATGGCGACGAGCGTTTCGGCATTCCCACCCGCGACGACTTGCGCTTCGAGGTCCTGGAGAAGGACCTGCGCGCCCTGGAGCATGCACATGGGTGACTGGGCGTTCGTCTGCACGACCGACAGACTGCTGCCGGGCGAGATGACCACCGCATGGGACGGCGATACCGCGATTGCGGTCTTCAACCACGACGGCATGGTCTACGCGCTGGAAGACCGCTGCTCGCACGAGGACTTTGAGCTGAGCGCCGGGGCATTCGACGCCGCCGAGGGGAGCGTGGAGTGCGTGCTCCACGGCGCGCGCTTCGACGTGCGCGACGGCCGCCCGCTGTGCCCGCCCGCCTACGAGCCCGTAGCGAAGTTCCCCGTCAGGATCGACGACGCCGGGATCTGGACCCGCGACGACCGCGGCTGAGCAGCAAGCACCTGACAATCGTTTGCATTTGAGAATTATTCTCATTAACATAGCAATCAAGCGGCCATGTTCGTGCCGCGTTTCCTGTTGATGAGGATTCCATGGGCACTTCGTCCCCTACTCGCGCCCAGCGCCTGACCCCCGCCGCCGTGCCATTCGCCGTGGCCCTGCTGCTCGCGACGCCTGCTTTCGGAGCAGAGGCACCCGCGGCTGACGGCCCCGACCAGCGCAAGCCCACGGAGCTCGACAAGGTCGAGGTCATCGGCCAGCGGTATCTGCCGGACTATTCGACGCGCAGGACCCGCAGCGCCACTCGGACCGAAACCGCGCTGTTGAATGTTCCCCAATCGGTCACCGTGGTCACCGACAAGCTGATCGCGGACCAGGCCATGACCAGCCTGGCGGACACCTTCCGTTACATGCCGGGGATTGGCCTGGCGCAAGGCGAAGGCAACCGGGATACGCCAGTACTGCGCGGCAACAGCTCGACGGCCGACTTCTTCGTCGACGGCGTCCGCGATGATGTCCAGTACATCCGCGATGTCTACAACCTCGAGCGCGCCGAAGCCCTGAAAGGTCCGAACGCGATGATCTTTGGTCGGGGCGGCAGCGGCGGCGTGATCAACCGCGTCACCCGCCAGGCCGATGGCGCAGACCATCGCGCCGGAGGCCTGCAGTTCGGCGCGGACAACCGCAGGCGAACCTCCCTGGATTTCGGCACTGCTATCGCCGGGGACGCGGGATTCCGGCTTAACGCGGTGTACGAAGCTTCGGACAGCTTCCGTGACGGGTTCGAGCTGAAGCGCCATGGCATCAATCCGAGTTTCGGCATGGATCTTGGCGCCCGCACGCGCCTGCATCTGTCGTATGAGCGGTTCGACGACGAGCGCGTGGCCGACCGCGGCGTGCCCTCCCTGAACGGGCGCCCGCTCGACGTGGATCCGTCCACCTTCTTCGGCAATGCCGCGCAAAGCCCGGTGCATGCCACCGTGGACGCATTCGATGCCACCATCGACCACGCGTTCGCCAACGGCCTCGCATTGCGCAACCACCTGCGCTGGGCCGACTACGACAAGTTCTACCAGAACGTATTCCCTGGCGCGGTCAGCGCCGCTGCGCAAACGGTGTCGATCACCGCGTACAACCAGGCCACAACGCGCAGCAACCTATTCAACCAGACCGACCTCACCTGGCAGGCAACGACCGGCCGCGTGCAGCACACGCTGCTGGCCGGCGCGGAATTGGGCCGCCAGGTCACCGACAACCTGCGCCTCACCGGATACTTCGGTGCACCGGGCAGCACCATCGCGAGCGTGCAGGTTCCGTTGGCCAACCCGACCAGCACGGCGCCATTGACGTTCCGGCCGAACGCCACCGACGCATCCAATCATGGCGTGGCGACCGTCGCCGCCGTCTACCTGCAGGACCAGATCGAACTGTCCCCGCGCTGGCAGGCAATCGTCGGCCTGCGTTACGACGACTTCCGCGTGGACCTGCGCAACAACCGCACTGGCGCGAGCGTCCGCAGCGAGGATGGCCTGCTCTCGCCGCGGGCCGGCCTGGTCTACAAGCCGGTCGATGCGGTGTCGCTCTACGCCAGCTACAGCATGGCCCACCAGCCGCGTGCGGGCGAACAACTGGCGTCGCTCAGTGCCAGCAGTGCGGCACTGGATCCCGAAACATTCCGCAACCGCGAGATCGGTGCGAAGTGGGACATCCGCCACGACCTGCAGGCCAGCATCGCCGTCTATCGCCTCGACCGTGGCAACGTGGCCATCGCCGACCCACTTGATCCCACCCGCTCGATCCTGGTCGACGGCCAGGTGGCCGAGGGACTGGAACTGGGCATTGCCGGGCGCATCACCGACGCCTGGCAGGTGATGGGCGGCTACGCATACCAGTCCGGCGAAATCACCACCACCCAGTCCGGCGGTGCGCGCGCGGGTAACCGCCTGACCCAGTTGCCGGAGCATTCGGCCTCGCTCTGGAACCGCTATGACCTGAATGACACTTTTGGCCTCGGCCTGGGCATCATCCATCGCGGTGCGATCTTTGCCAGTGCCGATAACGCGGTGACGCTGCCTGGATTCACCCGTTTCGATGGCGCGCTGTACTGGACGTTGAATCCGACGATGCAGTTGCAATTGAACGTGGAGAACCTCGGCAACAGGCGCTACTTCACCAGCGCACACAACAACAACAACATCACCCCGGGCGCTCCCCGCAGCGCGTGGATCAGCATCAACTACCGTTACTGACGAGTTCTCTCCATGCAACCTAGCGCCCTTTCCGCATCATCCCGAGGTGGTTCCGGCCGCACTCATCGCTGGATCCGCCAGTTCCACCTGTGGGTGGGCGCGTGGGGCGCGTTGGCAGCCATCATGTACGGTCTCACCGGGCTGGTCATGAATCACCGCTTCGGCGACATGATCTGGCCCCAAGGCGATAGCAACGAAACCGGAAAATCCAGCCTCGCCATTCCGGCCGAGGCTCGCGCCAGTCCGGAACAATTGTCCCTGTGGTTGCAGAAGAGCCAGCAGTTGGACCCACAGGTGATCCGCAAGGGCAAGCCCGGCGATGTGCCGGTGAAGTGGACCTTCAGCGGAGGCAGTGCCAGCGACTCCTGGACCCTGGAGGTTTCGCCCACCGAGGCAACGGCCGAGCTCAAGCGCACTTCACACAGCCCACTGGCTGCGTTCAACCGCCTGCACAAGGGGTATGGCAGTGGTTGGTGGACCCTGCTGGCGGACAGCTTTGCCATCGGCATGGTGCTGCTTGGGTTGTCGGGTCTGTGGATGTGGGCACGTGGACGTTCGCCGCGGGAAATGGTGTTGAGCGTGATGGGCCTGTCGACGCTGGCGTTCGCAGCCGTGATCGGGATGGCGCTGCTCTAGACCCTCGCGCGCGAACGCAGCCGGATCAACAAGACTTCACCACCGCCGTCCAGCACATACCGCTGGCGGGCGTTGCCGGCCTCGAGGATCGCTGTGTCGCCCAGGCCCAGCTCGCCCAGGCCTGAACTGTCGGCAAAGCGGGCACCTCCGGCCAACACGTGCACGGCCCAGGTTTCTGCGACATCCACGAACACCACCATCGTGCCCACCAGCGGCCGGTGCCAGAGCTGCGCGTCGATCGCATCCCGCTGCCACATCAGGTTGAAGTCGCGGGTTGGGCCGTCGATCAGTTCCCCAAAGGCCACGCGCTCGCCTGCGAAACGGAGCCGGGCGTGCGGCGGCAGCAGCTCATGGGTGTCGCCGTCCTCGAAGCGCAGGCGCAGGCCGTTGCCGCTGAGCAGCACCAGTTCGCGGTCCACGCCTGCAAACGCGGAGAAGGGGGCATCGGCATCGATTTCGGCGATCGACAGTCGCCAGTGCCAGTCCTCGCAGTCGGGCACGCGCAGGATTTCCGAGGTCCAACCAGCGCCGTTCTTCCAGCGCATGCGCGCCTGGCTGCCGGCACGCCGGACCTGCGATGGCGGGAAGATGTCGGGCGCCCTGTGCATGGCACCAGTCTAGCGCCGGCATGGCAACGGGACCGGCGCATCCACGCCGGACCCGTTGCACGGTGCCGATGGGACCAGATCAGCGGCGCGCGACCTGCTTCGGCGTCGGCTTGGCGGCGAGCTTGCCCTTGGCCGCGGCGGGGCGCACGGCGCCCACCACGATGCGGTCGCGGTTCTTCTCGACGGTCTTCAGGCCGATGCCCTTGACCAAGGCCAGCTGCTCGGCGCTGCGGAACGCGCCGTTGGCCTTGCGGTGGGCGACGATGGCATCGGCCTTGGCCGGGCCCACGTTGACCAGCACGCGGTCGATGGTGGCGGCATCGGCGGTGTTGATATTGACGGTCTCGCCGGCGATGGCGGCGCCGGCCAGCGCCAGCGAAAGGATCAGCGAGGAAAACAGGGTGGTCAGCGACTTCATGGCGGGCTCCTTGGGGTTCTGTGGATCCGGCAACGCAGGCTGCGATCCGGTGTGAACAGGTTGCCGGCGCAGGCGCGCCGGGCGTATCGGTGGCTACCCCCCGCACGACCCCGCATTTCGCCCCTCGAGTGGTAGGAAAACTCCCGCCTACCACGCCCATGCAGGCACGGGCGGTAGACTTATCGTCCCGCTACGCAGGATAGAAGCCCATGGATGCCAGCCAGGTCGCGCAGTTCGTCGATGCCAAGTGGGATGACGAGATCGTCCCGCAACTGGTCGAGTACATCCGCATTCCCAACAAGTCGCCGATGTTCGATGCCGACTGGGTCAAGAACGGCCACATGGCGCGCGCCGTGTCCCTGATGCAGGACTGGGCCAGCGCACAGCCGGTGCCGGGCATGAAGCTGGATGTGGTGCAGCTGGAAGGCCGCACGCCGCTGATCTGCATCGATGTCCCGGCCAGCGGCGACAGCGTGGGCGACGACTGCGTGCTGCTGTACGGGCACCTGGACAAGCAGCCGGAAATGACTGGCTGGGACGATGACCTCGGCCCCTGGGACCCGGTGATCAAGGGCGACAAGCTCTACGGCCGCGGCGGCGCCGACGATGGCTACGCAATCTACGGTTCGCTCGCCGCGATCATGGCCCTGCAGGAACAAGGCGCGGCGCATGCGCGCTGCGTGGTGCTGATCGAGGCCTGCGAGGAATCCGGCAGCTACGACCTGCCCGCCTATGTCGACCACCTGGCGGACCGGATCGGCAAGCCGTCGCTTGTGGTGTGCCTCGATTCTGGCTGCGGCAACTACGAGCAGCTGTGGTGCACCACGTCGCTGCGCGGCATGGCCGGCGGCAACCTCACGGTCGACGTGCTGGAAGAGGGCGTGCACTCCGGAGACGCGTCCGGCATCGTGCCCTCCAGCTTCCGGATCATCCGCCAGCTGCTGTCGAGGATCGAGGACGAAGCCAGCGGACGCATCCTGATCGATGGGCTGCATGTCGAGATTCCCGCAGAACGCCTGGAGCAGGCGGCGAAGGTGGCGGGCGTGCTCGGCAACGAGGTCTACGACAAGTTCCCGTTCCTGCCCGGGATGACCCCGATGGCGGACGACCTGACCGAGCTGGTGTTGAACCGCACCTGGCGTCCAGCCCTGTCGATCACCGGCGCCGAGGGACTGCCGGCCCTGTCGTCGGCGGGCAATGTGTTGCGCCCCGGCACTGCGCTCAAGCTCAGCCTGCGCCTGCCGCCCACCCTGGATGGCAAGCGCGGCGGCGAGCTGCTGCAGCAAGCCCTGCTCAGGGATCCGCCCTACGGCGCCCGGGTCACCCTGTCGCTGGAAAAGGCGAGCACCGGCTGGAACGCACCGGCGCTGTCGCCATGGCTGTCGCAGGCCATCGACCAGGCCAGCGACGAGTTCTTCGGCAAGCCCGCCATGTACATGGGCGAAGGCGGCACCATCCCCTTCATGGGCATGCTGGGCGAAAAATTCCCCGGCGCGCAATTCATGATCACCGGCGTACTGGGGCCGCACTCCAATGCGCATGGACCCAACGAGTTCCTGCACATCCCGATGGGCAAGCGGGTGACCAGTTGCGTCGCCCGGGTGCTGGCTGCGCACCACGCGGCCAGCCTGCGCGGCGAGACCACCGGCGTTGCCGCCGTGGCCGGCGGTGAAGTGCATGGCGAGCATGGTTGCTGCTGAACACGCACCAGTCATGCGGTGCTGCTAGGATCTGGCCGCGACATTCATCAACGACTGGGGAAGAACATGTTCGACGGTATCTTTGGTTACATCATCGGCGGTGCCGTCATCGGTATCCTCGCGCGCTTGCTGAAGCCGGGCGCGGACCCGATGGGCTGGATCATGACCATCATCCTCGGCATCGTCGGTGCCGTGATCGGCGGCCAGCTCGCCGTGATGCT
>JAZKHR010000004.1:0-28175 GCA_040385305.1 Pseudomonadota bacterium | reverse complement strand
ATCCTCGACACCATCGGTTCCACGCCCATCGTCAGGCTGCACCGGATCGGGCCGGCCCACGTGACTTTGTACGCCAAGATCGAGGCGTTCAATCCCGGCGGCTCGGTCAAGGACAGGCTGGCGCTGGCGATCGTGCTGGATGCCGAACAGAAGGGGTTGCTCAAGCCCGGCGACACCATCATCGAGGCGACCTCGGGCAACACCGGCGTGGCCCTGGCGATGGTGGCCGCGGCGCGCGGATACAAGTTCGTGGCGACGATGGTGGAAACCTTTTCCATCGAACGCCGCAAGCTGATGCGGGCGTATGGCGCGAAGGTGATCCTGACCCCGGCCGCGGAGCGCGGAAGCGGCATGGTGCGGAGGGCAAAGGAGCTGGCGGACCAACATGGCTGGTTCCTGGCCAGCCAGTTCGCCAATCCCGCCAATCCCGCCTACCACCGCAACACCACCGCGCCGGAAATCCTGAGCGACTTCGCCGGCAAGCGTCTCGATTACTTCGTCACCGGCTGGGGCACGGGCGGCACCCTGACCGGCGTCGGCGAAGTGCTGAAGGTGGCGCGCCCGGAAACGAAGATCATCGCCACCGAACCGGCCGGCGCCTCGCTGCTGAAGGGCGACGAATGGAAGCCGCACAAGATCCAGGGCTGGACCCCGGATTTCATCCCCGACGTCCTCAACCGCGAGATCCACGACGAACTGCTGCAGGTGACGGACGAGGACGCCATCGCGGTCTCGCGCCGGCTGGCGGCGGAGGAAGGCATCTTCACCGGCATCTCGGGTGGCGCCACCCTGGCCACGGCGCTGCAGGTGGCGGAACGTGCAGAGGAAGGTTCGGTGCTGCTGGCGATGCTGCCGGATACCGGCGAGCGCTACTTCTCGACGCCGCTGTTCGCCGATGTCAACGAGGGTTCGGACGACGACTGGCTGGCGTCGCTGCTGCCTTGATCGATCCACGATAATCTCGTCGCGGAAGCACGCCCCAGGAAATCACGCCCGCCCGTAAACGTCCTCGTAGCGCACGATGTCGTCCTCGCCCAGGTAATCGCCGGACTGGACCTCGATGAGTTCCAGCATCTCGCTGCCGGGATTCTCGAGCCGGTGCCTGGCGCCAATGGGAATGTAGGTGGACTGGTTGGCGTGCAGCTCGAACACGTCGTTGTCGCGGGTCACGCGGGCGATGCCTCGCACCACGATCCAGTGTTCCGCGCGGCGGGTGTGCGACTGCAGGGACAACCGCGCGCCCGGCTTGACCTTGATCCGCTTGACCTGGAAGCCGGCGTCGGCGTCGATCGAGTCGTAGCTGCCCCACGGACGGTGCACTTCGCGGTGCAACGCGGCCTGGCTGCGCTGGCTCGACTTCAACCGCGCCACCACGTCCTTGACCTGCTGCACGCGGTCCTTGCGCGCCACCAGCACCGCATCGTCGGTCTCCACCACCACCAGGTCGTCGACCCCGACCAGCGCCACCAGCCGACGCGCGTAGGCGTAGTTGTTGCGGCTGTCGATCGCGATCACGTCGCCGTGGTTGGCATTGCCGTCTGCATCCTGCGGGCTGACGTCCCACAGCGCCGACCAAGATCCCACGTCGTTCCAGCCGATGTCGACCGGCAGCACCATCGCGGCGTCGGTGCGTTCCATCACTGCGTAGTCGATGGAGTCCGACGGGCAGGCGGCGAACGCATGCTTGTCGAGGCGGATGAAGTCGCCGTCTCGCTGCGCGCCATCGAACGACCGCTGCACGCCATCGACGATGTCCGCGCGATGTCGCCGCAGTTCCTCCAGGTAGCGCGAGGCGCGGAACAGGAACATGCCGCTGTTCCAGTAATAGCCGCCTGCGTCCAGGTAATCCTGCGCAGTCGCCGCATCCGGCTTTTCGACGAAGCGCAGCACCCGGCGGACGGCGCCGGAATCGGCCAGGGCGTCGACCTCGATGTAACCGAACCCGGTCTCCGGCGCATCCGGCACGATCCCGAAGGTCACCAGCGCGCCCTGCTCCGCCGCAGGCATCGCAGCACGCACGGCGGCGCGGAATGCGGGTGCGTCGCGGACCACGTGGTCCGACGGCAGCACCAGCAGCAAGGGATCGTCGCCATCACGCATGGCCTGCAAGGCGGCCGCGGCGATGGCCGGCGCCGTATTGCGACCGACAGGTTCCAGCAGGATCGCCGGGGCCGGCGCGCCGACCTGGCGCAACTGCTCGGCTACCAGGAAGCGGTGGTCTTCGCCTGCGACCACGATGGGCGCAGCATCGGCGATTTCCGCTACCCGCAGCCAGGTGGCCTGGAGCATGGTGTCGTCACCGGCCAGGGCCAGGAATTGCTTCGGATATGTCTCGCGCGACAGCGGCCACAAGCGGGTGCCGGAGCCGCCCGAAAGAAGGACAGGTAGCAGTTTTTGCATGGGTGCCTCGCCCGGATCGATGCGGCAGTTTACCCTTTGCCCATGAGCGAACCCGCACCCGATCCCGACCACCGCGCCGAGCTGCGCACCGCATGGGCGCGAAGCGCGCTCAGTGACCCGCATGCGCAACCGCTGCGCGCGTCGATGGATGCCGGCTTCCGCAGCTACTGGCGGGTGCAGTCCGCGGATGGAAGCCGCATCGTCATGGACTCGCCGCCGGACAAGGAAGACGTGCGCCCGTGGCTGCGCGTGCGCGACCTGCTGGAGTCCGGCGGCGTGCGCGTCCCGCGGGTACTGGCGCAGGACATCGAGGCTGGCTTCCTGCTTCTCGAAGACCTCGGCACGGACACCTGCCTGCACGTGATCGATGATGCCAACGCCGATGCATTGTTCGATGCCGCGCTGACGCAGTTGCTCGCGCTGCAGGCGATCGCGCCACCTGCCGACCTGCCCGCCTATGACGAGGCGATGCTCGCGCGCGAACTGCGGCTGTTCGACGAATGGTTCTGTGGTCGGCACCTGGGCATGACCCTCGACTGCTCGGACCTGGACGCGCTGGACGCGTCTTATCGCATGCTCATCGACGCCGCGCTGGCGCAGCCTCAGGTGCTGGTGCATCGCGACTTCATGCCACGCAACCTGATGCCGGCCGGCGATGGCCCGGCGGTGCTGGATTTCCAGGACGCGGTGCGCGGACCGATCGCCTACGATCCCCTGAGCCTGTTCAAGGATGCGTTCCTCAGCTGGCCGGAGCCGCGCGTGGACGCGTGGCTGGATCGCTACCACGCGCGTGCGCTAGCGGCCGGCCTGCCCGTGCCGGATCGGGCGCGCTTCCGACGCGACGCGGATCTGATCGGCCTGCAGCGCCACCTCAAGGTGATTGGCATCTTCGCCCGGCTCCATCACCGCGATGGCAAGCCGAAATATCTGGCCGACGTACCGCGCTTCTTCGCATACCTCGACGGCGTGTTGCCGAACTATCCGGAACTCGCGCCGCTACGGCGCTTCATCGACGACAAGGTGAAGCCGACGATGGCAACGCGCCCAGCGGCCGCGGTTTCATGAAGGCATTGATCCTCGCCGCCGGGCTGGGCGAGCGCATGCGCCCATTGACCGACCACACGCCCAAGCCCTTGCTGTCCGTCGGCGGCAAGCCGCTGATCGCGTGGCACCTGGAAAAACTTGCGGCTTGCGGCATCGAGGAAGTCGTCATCAATATCTCCTGGCTCGCGGAGCAATTCCCGCGGGCGCTTGGCGATGGAGCGGACTGGGGCCTGCGCATCCGCTATTCGCACGAAGGCCAGACCCCGCTGGAAACCGGCGGAGGCATGCTGCATGCGCTGCCGCTGCTTGGGGACGCTCCATTCCTGCTGGTCAATGGCGACATCTGGACCGATGTCGATTTCGCATCGCTGCCGCGCGACCCCGACGGATTGGCGCATCTGGTGATGGTCGATCCACCGGCGCAGGCGACGCAGGGTGATTTCGCGCTCGATGCCGGCGGGCTTGTGCGCAGTGATGGCGCTCATCGGTTGACATACGCCGGGCTCGGCGTTTACCGCCCGCAGTTGCTGGACGGCTGGCGCCAGCACAGTCGCGATGCAGGCGCGGAAGAGACGCCGCCGCGCTTCCGCCTCGCGCCGATCCTGCGAGCGCACATGGCATCGGGAAACATCCGCGGCGAAGACCATCGCGGCCGCTGGACGGATGTGGGTACGCCGGAACGGCTGCGCGCGCTGGATGCCGAACTGCAGGCGACGGGTGCCGGCGCGCCTCAGTCGCTGCCGAGCACCTGACGCAAAAACGGCACGGTGATCCGCCGCTGCGCGGCGAGCGAAGCACGGTCCAGCCGTTCGAACAGCGCCGTGAGGTCCGCCAGGTCGCGGCTGCAACGGGTCAGCATCCAGTCCAGCGCGGCTTCGTCGAAGGCGAGCCCGCGCGACGCGGCGCGCCGGCGCAGCACCTCGGCGCGACCGCCATCGTCCAGCCCGGGCAGCGCTACCAGCGTGCACTGGGTCAGTCGTGAACGCAGGTCGGGCAAGGCCAGGGGCAGCACGGCGGGGACCTGCCGCGCGGAGTAGACAACGCCGATGCCGGCGTCATGCAGGCGGTTGTGCAGGTCGAACAAGGCGATCTCGTCATCGCCGCGGCCCGCAAGTGCGTCGATGTCGTCGAGCGCCACGAGGTCGGCGACCTCTAGGCCTTCGAATGCATCCCGCACCCCGCCCCGCACCTGGTCCAGCGAAAGATAGTGCGCGCGGCGGCCGACAGCGTCCGCCTCGGCGCAGGCTGCCAGCAGCAGGTGGGTCTTGCCACTGCCGTTCGCCCCCTGCAGATACAGGGGATCGCGCGCGTCACCGGCGGCCACGGCATGCAGGCGGGCCACGATGCCGCTGGCGCTCGCGTCCAGCCACGTATCGAAGCGCTGGTCTGGCGGGTAGCGCAGCGCCAAGGGCAGCTGCGGCCCCAGCGGGTCCGGCTCGCTCATCCTGGCTTACCCATGTCAGGTCGCGGGTGGTCGCACACCGGGTGCGTGGATTGCGCCGGGCTGATCCAGATAACCATCGAGCACGATCGGCGGGTGGTCGCCGGCGTAGAGCTCGCTGTGCGTGTAGCGCTCGTGCGCATAGCGCAGCAGCACGTTGGCCACGGCGGCCACCGGCAGCGCCAGCAACATGCCGAGGAAGCCGAACAAGGTGCCACCGGCCATCACCGCGAAGATCACCGCCATCGGGTGCAGGCCGATGCGGTCGCCGACCAGTTTCGGGGTCAACCAGTAGCTTTCGATCACCTGGCCAATGGCGAACACCGCGCCCACCCCGGCCAGATGCTGCCAGTCGCCGAACTGGACCAGCGCGGCGATGCCGCCCAGCACCACTACTGCCGCCGGTCCCAGGTAGGGCACGAAGGTGAACAGTCCGCCGATCACGCCGATCAATATGCCGAGATTGAGGCCGACCATCCACAGGCCTATCCCGTACAGCACCCCCAGGATCAGCATGACCAGCAACTGGCCGCGCAGGAACCCGCCGAGCACTGCGTCGGATTCGAGGGCCAGCTTGCGTACGGTGCCAATGTGGTCGCGCGGGACAAGCACCGCCACCCGCGCCACCAGCACGTCCCAGTCGCGCAGGAAGAAGAACGTCAGCACGGGCAGCAGCACGATGGTGGCCAGCCAGCCCAGCAGCGCGAAGCCAGACCGCGAGACAACACCAAGCACGGTCGCAGCCATGCCGCCAGCGCGCTCCCAATGCTCGCGGACCAGGTTGAAAACGCGATCCGGATCCAGCCACGAGAGCAATTGCAGGCCTGTCCTCTGCTCCAGCCATGGCAGGGCGGTGGCAACCAGCCAGTCGCGATAGACCGGCAAGGACTGCACCAGGGTGATGATCTGGCGCTCCAGCAACGGCACCAGGAGCACCAGCCCAATGACCACCACCAAGACCATCGCGCTGAACACCAGCAGCACGGCCGTGTTGCGGGAGCGACCGAAGCGCTGCAGGCGGTCCACCAAGGGATCACCCAGCCATCCCAGGAGGGCTGCGAACACGAACGGGCTGAGGACCGGGGCCAGCAGCCACACCAGCCATAACACCGCGAGCGCCAGCGCTGCCCATTGCAGGCGGCGGTAGAAGCGGGCAATGACGGCAACGTCATCGCGCAGCTGCAACTCGCTCACCGGCCGAGCCTGAAGGTGGTGATGCGCGGCGCGGGCGCGTCGGAATCGGGCGCGTCATCGGCGGCGGCATCGGCCGACGCACTGGACAGGACCCCGCCGCGACCGGCCAGGCGGGCGAAGCCGTTGATGCCCGTGGCCAGCTCAAGATCGAGTTCCAGCGTTCCGGGCGTTGCCAGCACGGGCTGCACGCGCTTGACGATGGAGACGCCATCCAGGTAACCCATCAGGCGCAGGTAGTCGTCCACGCTGTCGACGCCCAGCACGCGCACCCGGTAGCGTCCGGGCGGGCCGTTGCTGCCAGCCTTGGCATAGCGCTTGAACAGCGCATCGGCGGCGCCATCGGCACCGCCCGCCATCGCGCGGCGCGCATCCGCGTGCTGCGTGCTCCATTTCGACAGCACCTTGCCCTTGTCGACGAAGACCCAGTTCGCCACCCAGCCGCCGGCGCCGCGGGACAGCTTGCCCAGCAACTGCATCGGCGGGCTGTAGCGACTCGACAATTGGGCGATGGCGGTGGTGTCGCCGCGCACGATGGCGCCCACCGCTGCCTGTTCCGCTGCAGTTCCGGCGGGCAGGCCGAGGGCGAAACCGCGGGCCTTGGCCTGGTCCAGCGCAGCGCGCGCGGCGTTGGCTTGGCCCAGGCCCACCAGGCGCGGTCCGCTGCCATCGTCGATGGCCAGCCACAGGACCGGCTTGGGTCGCGGCTGCGGCCACACCGGCAGGCCCAGCATGCTGATCAGGCTGTCGACCTCGGCCTGCTTGAAGCGCACCACCAGGGTGGTCTGGAAGCTGGGCGCGCCAGTGGCGGAGACACCTTCGTCCTGGCGGTAGTCGTAGCCGGCAACATAGCCCCGCGCCTTGCCCAGCTCGTCCCGCACGCCCGGGCGCTGGGCGGCGCCACGGTCACCGGTGGCCTTCGCCAACACCTGCGCCAGCGCGCGCCCGAAGGCGCCGTTGCGCTCGCCATCGGTCTGGTTGCGGACGGCGACCTCGGCCGCATACGCGCCGCTGGCGGCGGCGCGGTCGCCCTCCGTGCGTTGGGCCTGGGCCATGCCGCACCACATCAACAGCGCCATCGCGCACGCGATCCACCCGCCTGGCTGCATCCTTCGCATTGCACGTCCTTGCCCGACAACCCGCCGGGCCAACGCAAATGGTGCCGCAGCAGGGGGGTCGCGTCCACGTGAAGGTGGCCGTCACGCTAAAATGGAGGCGATACGGACGCGATTGCGCCGTCCCTGCCGATCACCCCGAGGCCACCGTGACCACGCCCACCCCGCTCAGCTACCGCGATGCCGGCGTCGACATCGATGCCGGCAACGAACTGGTCGAACGCATCAAGCCGCTGGTCCGGCGCAGTTTCCGGCCAGAGGTGATGGGCGGACTGGGCGGCTTCGGCGCGCTGTTCGACCTGTCTGGCAAGTACCGGGAACCGGTGCTGGTTTCCGGCACCGACGGCGTGGGCACCAAGCTCAAGCTGGCCCAGCAGCTGAACCGCCACGACACCATCGGCATCGACCTGGTGGCGATGTGCGTGAACGACGTGCTGGTGCAGGGCGCCGAGCCGCTGTTCTTCCTCGACTATTTCGCCACCGGCAAGCTCGACATCGACACCACCGTGGCCGTGGTCGGCGGCATCGCGCGCGGCTGCGAAATCGCAGGTTGCGCGCTGATCGGCGGCGAAACCGCGGAGATGCCCGACATGTATCCGCCCGGCGAATACGACCTGGCCGGCTTCTGCGTGGCCGCGGTGGAGAAATCGCAGCTGATCGACGGCAGCAAGGTGCGTGCCGGTGACGTGTTGCTGGGCATTGCCTCCAGCGGTCCGCATTCCAACGGCTATTCGCTGGTGCGCAAGATCTTCGATCGCGCCGGCCGGCCGGCTGACATCGACCTCGGCGGGGTGTCCCTGATTGATGCCCTGATGGCGCCGACAGCGCTGTACGTCAAGCCGGTGCTTGAACTGCTGGCCGCGCATGAACTGCACGCAATGGCCCATATCACCGGCGGTGGCCTCAGCGAGAACATCATCCGGGTGATTCCCGACGGCCTGGGGCTGGACATCGAGGCCACGCAGATCGCGTTGCCGCCGGTGTTCGAGTGGCTGCAGCGCGAGGGCGCGGTGGCCGACCGCGAAATGTGGCGCACCTTCAATTGCGGTATCGGCTTCGTACTGGTGCTCGCGCCGGACCAGGTTGCGGAGGTGTCGGGCGCGCTGGATCGGCTTGGTCTTGCGCACCGGCCCATCGGCCGCGTGGTGGCGCGCGCCGACGGCCAACGGGTGCGGATCGGCTGAGGGCGGTCCCGATGCCACTGCCGCGCCGCATCGCGGTGCTCGCCTCCGGTCGCGGCAGCAACCTGCAGGCGTTGCTGGATGCCATCGCGACGCAGCGCCTCGATGCCGAGATCGTCGGCGTGTTTTCCGACAAGCCAGGCGCCAGGGCGCTGCAGCGGGTCCCGGCCGCGCTGCGCTGGTCGCGCGAGGCCAAGGCCTACCCCGAGCGCGCCGCCTTCGATGCCGATCTGGCCGATGCCGTCGCCGCCAGCAGGCCCGACTGGGTGGTGTGCGCCGGCTACCTGCGCATCCTCGGAGCACCGTTCGTGGAGCGTTTTCGCGGCCGCCTGCTCAACATCCATCCGTCGCTGCTGCCGGCCTATCGCGGCCTGCACACGCATGCGCGCGCGATTGCGGCGGGCGATGCCATGCACGGGGCCAGCGTGCATTTCGTGACCCCGGAGCTGGACGCCGGGGCGGTGATCGCCCAAGCCGCGGTACCCCTGCTGGCAGGCGACACAGTTGAAACGCTGGCCGCGCGCGTGCTGCAAGTGGAGCACCCGCTGCTCGTGGCGGCCTTGCAATTGGCAGTAGCCGGCCGCATTGCTGAACAGGACGGCCAAGCCTGGCTGGATGGTCAGCCGTTGTTTACGCCGCTGCCACTAGAGTGCAGCGTCGCCTGACTGCCGGTTGGCGGTCATGTCCCCCCGCTTCAAAGGCTTGCCGATGAAAACCCTGCGCTCCACCGCACTGCTGACCTTGCTGCTTGCTGCCTCGCCGGCCTGGGCGGTGAAGCCCTTCGTGGCCAACTACCAGGCTACCCTCAAGGGTGTGCAGGCAGAAGCGCAATTGGTCCTGGCGGCGGCCGGCGCCAATCGCTGGAACTACTCGTTGAGCATCGAGAATCCCCTGGGCGTGGTGCGCCAGACCACCGTGTTCGAAGAGCGTGGCGATGCCTGGCGGCCGCTGTCCGGCGCCGACACCACCCAGATGCTGATGAAGAAGTCGCAGAAGAACGCGACCTACGACTGGACCAAGCGCGAGGCGCGCTGGAACGGCGACGTCAAACCCGACCGCGTGGGCCCGGTCAAGTTGCAGGATGGCGACGTGGATGCGTTGATGCTCAACCTCGCCATCGTCCGCGATGTCGCCGCCGGCAAGCCGCTCAACTACCGCATGGTCGACAACGGCAGCGCGCGCCAGCAGACCTTCCAGTTGCTCGGCAAGGAAGCCATCACGGTGGGCGGCAAGTCCCAGAGCGCGACCAAGATCAGCCGCAGCAGCGACGGCAAGCAGGTGATCGTGTGGGTGGTCGATGGCTTGCCGGTGCCCGCGCGCATCCTGCAGCGCGACAACGGCAAGGATTCGCTCGACCTGGTGCTTAAATCCGTGCGCTGAGGCGGACAGCGACTTCCATCGCGAATGAAAAACCCCCGCATTGCGGGGGTTTTTTTCGTTGCGTGGTCGCGATCTCCCTGCCGGACTCCCGGGATCCGCTCAATCGACCCGCCGGATGCTGGCGCCCAGTCCCGACAGCTTGGCTTCGATGTTCTCGTAGCCGCGGTCGAGGTGGTAGATGCGGTCGATGATGGTGTCACCGTCGGCCACCAGGCCGGCGAGGATCAGTGATGCAGAGGCACGCAAGTCGGTCGCCATCACCGGCGCCCCGCTCAGCACGTCCATCCCGCGAACCACCGCGGTGTGCCCATCCACGCGGATGTCCGCGCCCAGGCGCACCAGCTCGTTGACGTGCATGAAGCGGTTTTCGAAGATGGTCTCGTTGATCACGCCCACCCCGTCGGCCACGCAATCCAGGGCCATGAACTGGGCCTGCATGTCGGTCGGAAACGCCGGGTGCGGCGCGGTGGTGAGGTTGACCGAATGCGGGCGCTGTCCGTGCATGTCAAGCGCAATGCGGTCCCCATCGACGCTGATGGACGCACCGGCTTCGCGCAACTTTTCCAGGACCGCATCCAGCGTGTCCGGGCGCGCGTGGGTGGCCACGATGCTGCCTCCGGTCATCGCCGCCGCTACCAGGAAGGTACCGGTCTCGATGCGGTCGGCCACCACCGCGTGTTCGCAGCCATGCAGGCGCTCCACGCCCTCGATGGTGATGCGGGAGGTGCCGGCGCCCTCGATCCTCGCGCCCATCGCCACCAGGCACTCGGCAAGGTCCACGACCTCCGGCTCCATCGCGGCGTTCTCCAGCACGCTGGTGCCTTCTGCCAGCGCGGCGGCCATCAGCACGTTTTCGGTGGCGCCCACGCTGACCATCTCGAACACGTGGCGCGCGCCCTTGAGCCTGCCGTTGCTGCGCGCCTTGATGAAGCCATGGTCCACGCTGATCTCCGCCCCCAGGGCCTGCAGGCCCTTGATATGCAGGTCGACCGGCCGCGAGCCGATCGCGCAGCCGCCCGGCAACGACACTTCGGCATCGCCGAATTTCGCCAGCAACGGGCCCAGCACCAGCACCGATGCGCGCATGGTCTTGACCAGCTCGTAAGGCGCCACGTGGCTGTCCACGCTGCGTGGGTCGACGGTCATGGCGTTGCCCTCGTGGACCACGCCGGCGCCGAGCCCGCCCAGGAGCCGCGCGATGGTCAGCACGTCATGCAGGCGCGGCACGTTGGTGATACGCACCGGCTCGTCCGCCAGCAACGTGGCGCACAGGATCGGCAGCACTGCGTTCTTGGCCCCGGAAATGCGGACCTCGCCATGCAGGCGCGCACCGCCGGCGACGATGATCTTCTGCATCAGCGCGCCGCCTCTTCGGGGGTCAGGGTGCGCAGTTGCAGCGCATGTATTTCACCGCCCATCCGCTCGCCGAGGGTGGCATAGACCAGGCGATGCCGCGCCAGCGGCAACTTGCCGGCAAACGCCGCGCTGACCACGGTGGCCTCGAAATGGACGCCATCGTCGCCCTGTACATCGGCGCGCGCGCCCGGCAAGCCGGATTCGATCAAGTGACGGATGGTGTCTGCGTTCATGACCGGTCGCTTGGCGCTCGCGTAAACTGAATGAGTCAGTCTATCGGAAAGCCTCGTGCCCCAGACACAGCCCGCGCCAGTCTTCGATTTCGCCGCCAGCGGGCGCCGTGTGTTCGCAGTCGAGCGAGAGGGCCTTGCTGCGGTGGCCGCGCGCATCGATGGCGCCTTCAGCGCCGCGTGCGCCGCGATGCTCGGCAGCTCCGGCCGCGTGGTCTGCACCGGCATGGGCAAGAGCGGCCACGTCGCCCGCAAGATCGCCGCGACCCTGGCCAGCACCGGTACGCCGGCGTTCTACATGCATCCGGGCGAAGCGGGTCATGGCGACCTCGGGATGGTCACGGATGCCGACATCGTGCTCGCCCTGTCGTACTCCGGCGAAAGCGACGAAATCCTGATGCTGCTGCCGGTACTCAAGCGCCAGGGCAACCTGCTGCTGGCGATGACCGGGCGCGCCGCGTCCACGCTGGCGCGCGAAGCCGACATCCACCTTGACGTCAGCGTGCCGGCGGAAGCCTGCCCGCTGGCCTTGGCGCCGACCAGCAGCACCACCGCCGCCCTTGCGATGGGTGACGCGCTGGCGGTCGCGTTGCTGGAAGCGCGCGGCTTCACCGCCGACGATTTCGCCCGCTCGCATCCGGCCGGCAGCCTGGGCCGCCGCCTGCTGCTGCACATCACCGATGTCATGCATGCGGGCGACGAGGTGCCGCGGGTCGGCCCCGACGCCAGCGTCAGCGAGGCGCTGGTGGAAATGAGCCGCAAGCGCCTGGGCATGACCGCGGTGGTCGATGCGGAAGGCCGCCTGCTCGGCCTGTACACCGATGGCGACCTGCGCCGCAGCCTGGACGACGACAAGGTGGACCTGCGCGGCACCCTCATCGCCGATGTCATGACCCGCGCGCCGAAGACGATCGATGCTGGCGCGCTTGCGGTGGAAGCTGCCCAGCTGATGGAAACGCATCAGATCAATGCCCTGCTGGTGGTGGATGCTGACCAGCGTGTGGTGGGCGCGCTCAACATCCACGACCTGCTGCGGGCGCGGGTGGTATGAGCATGACCGCCCCCTACTCCGATGATCTGCTGCAACGCGCCGCGCGGATCCGCCTGATCGGCTTTGATGTCGATGGCACCCTGACCGATGGCCGCCTGCTTTATGGCACCGATGGCCACGAGGCCAAGTCCTTCCACGTGCAGGACGGCATGGGCCTGACCCTGCTGCGAGAATCCGGCGTGGAGCTGGCGCTGGTGACCGCGCGGACCAGCCCGGTGGTGGAGCACCGGGGCCGCGAATTGCGGATCGCACACGTCCACACCGGCGAGCGCGGAAAACTGGCCTGCATGCAGCGGATTGCCGCGGGCCTTGGCATTGGCCTGGACCAGGTGGCCTTCATGGGCGATGACCTCCCGGACCTTGCCACGCTGCGGGCCGTAGGCCTGTCCATCGCCCCGGCCAACGCACATCCATGGATCCTGCCCGCCGTGCATTGGGTCACCCCGCGGCGTGGCGGCGAAGGAGCCGCGCGCGATGCCAGCGACCTGCTGCTGCAGGCGCAGGGCCGCATCGACGCCATCCTCGCCCATGGAGAACATCCATGAGCTGGCGCACCCTGCTCACCGTGGTGCTGTTGCTGGCGGCGCTGGCCTGCGGCTGGTCGGTCTGGAACTACGCGCGCGGGACCGACAGCGCGGCGCTTGCCACCCGTTCGGACTACGTGCTGCACGATTTCGAGCTGGTGTCGCTGGACAGCCAGGGCAAGGAATCCTTCACCCTGCGCGGCCCGCGCCTGCAGCGCGACCCGGGCGCGAAGTCGATGACCCTGTCCACTCCGCTGTTCCTGGTCCCCGACCGCAACGGCGAGTACTGGGAAGTCCGTGCACGCCAGGGCAACGTGCCGGAAGACGGCAAGGAATTGCGCCTGCGGGGGAATGTCATCGCCACCAGTCCGGCCGCGGTGCCACCCGCCACCCGCATCGAGACCGAACAGCTGAACCTCTTCCCACGCACCAACCGCGCAACCTCCGGGGAGGCCGTCACCGTCACCCGACCCGGCCTTACAATGCGCGGCCGTGGCCTGGAAGCGGACTTCAACCGCCAACAGGTCTCCCTCCTCGCGGATATCCACGCCCGTTATGTCCCTGTTTCCCGCTAAGTCGCCGGCCCTGCTGCTGGCTGCCATCGCCACGGCGTTCAGCGCCGGCGCAGGCGCGCGTACCACGGACCGCAACCAGCCGATGGACATCGAGGCGGGCCGCCAGGTCTGCGGCTTCGGCGCCAACGACCGCTGCACGCTGACCGGAAACGTGATCATCACCCAGGGCACGCTGCGGGTGACGTCCGCCCAGGCCATCATCGAACAAAGCAATGGCGACCCCAGCCGCGCGCTGATGAGCGGCGGCGTGACCTTGCGCCAGCAGATGGACGACGGCAACCAGATCAACGCCACCAGCGCCAACGTGGACTACAACCTGCGCACCGAGGTGGTGGTGTTCACCGGCAAGGTGGAGATCCGCCAGCAGCGCGGCACCCTCAACGGCGAGCGCGTTGTCTACAACATGAAGACCGGCCAGGTGGAAAGCGGTGGCGCCGGCAATGGGCGGGTCAAGATGCGCATCCTGCCCAAGGCCGCGCAGGTCGCCCCGGCACCCAGGGCCACGAACTGATGCTGGTCGCCCGCGGCCTGCGCAAGCGCTACAAGTCGCGCGAGGTGGTGCGGGACTTCGGCCTGACCCTGGATGCAGGCGAAGTGGTGGGTCTGCTCGGCCCCAACGGCGCCGGCAAGACCACGTGCTTCTACATGATCGTCGGCCTGGTGCCGGCAGATACCGGCAGCATCGTGCTTGATGGCCACGACATCACCGCCGAGCCGATGTACGCCCGCGCCCGGCGCGGCGTGGGTTACCTGCCGCAGGAACCCTCGGTGTTCCGCAAGTTGACGGTGGCCGACAACATCCGCCTGGTGCTGGAACTGCGCAAGGACCTGGACGAGGATGGCCGCGAACGCGAATTGTCCGACCTGCTCGACGAGCTGCAGATCCACCACGTCGCCGACCAACTGGGCGCCAGCCTCTCGGGCGGCGAACGCCGGCGCGTGGAGATCGCCCGCGCACTGGCCGGCAAGCCGCGCCTGATCCTGCTGGACGAGCCCTTCGCCGGCGTTGACCCGATCTCCGTGACCGAGATCCAGCGCATCGTGCGCCACCTCAAGGACCGCGGGATCGGCGTGCTGATCACCGATCACAACGTGCGCGAGACCCTCGGCATCTGCGACCGCGCGTACATCCTGGCCAACGGCGAGGTGCTGGCCCAGGGCGCCCCCGCCGACCTGCTCGACAACCCTGACGTGCGCCGGGTCTACCTGGGCGACGCATTCCGCCTGTAACAGCGGCGCTGCCAAGCAGCGTATCGGACCTGCGACCCGGCAGCGGTTTTTCGTGCGCGTGCGGATATATGCTGCCGGCGATGAAGCCGCGCCTGTCCCCCGCGCTGCACCAGCAATTGATCCTGACGCCGCAACTGCGCCAGGCGATCCGCCTGCTGCAGCTGTCCACCGCCGAGCTCGAGGCTGAGGTGGCCGAGGCGATGGCCAACAATCCGTTGCTGGACTGGGCCGAGGACGGCGATGCCGGCCCGGCTGGCAACCATGAGGTCCGCGACGCCGACGGCGTGCCCGAACCACTGCCCGTGCAGGAAACCACCGAAGACCACTGGGACCGCGACGCCGAGCCATGGCAGCAGCGGATCGGACCGAGTTCTGACGGCGATGACGATTTCGATACCGCCGGCGACCGCGCCGCCGCCGCTGAGACCCTGCGCGACCACCTCCTATGGCAGCTGCACCTGGGGCATTTCAGCCAGCGCGAACTCGGCATCGGCGTCGCCCTGATCGATGCCATCGACGACGATGGCTACCTGCGCGATGAGCTCGAGGCCATCGCCGACAGCCTGCGGCCGGAGATCGAAGCCGCCATCGACGACATCCTCCAGGTCCTGCACCGCATCCAGCAATTCGATCCGGTGGGGGTCGGCGCGCGCGACCTCGGCGAGTGCCTGCGCCTGCAGCTGCGGGTGATGCCCGCCGATACCCCTGGCCGCGAGCTGGCCATCACCATCACCGCCGGCCTGCTGGCCAAGCTTCCGAAGATGGGCCTGGCCGGCGTCAGCACCGAACTGCAGTGCGCGTCCGCGGATGCCGCCACTGCGGTCCAGCTGCTGCGCAGCCTGGATCCGCGGCCTGGTGCCCAGCATGGCGAACTGCCGGCGGGCACCTACGTGACGCCCGACTGCGTGATCTGGCGCCAGCACGGCCTGTGGCGGGCGGCGCTGGCCGCGGGAGCGACCCCGCGCATCGGCATCCATCGCGGTTACGAGCAGATGATCCGCCACGCCAGCCGCGATGACGCCGAGTACCTGCGCGGCCACCTGCAGGAGGCACGCTGGCTGCTGAAGGGCCTGGAGGCGCGCGCCGACACCCTGATGCGGGTGGTGCGCTGCCTGGTCCGTGAACAATCAGCCTTCCTCGAATTCGGGGCGCAGGCCCTGCATCCGCTGACCCTGCGCAGCGTGGCCGCGGAACTGGGCCTGCATGAATCCACCGTATCGCGGGCGATCGCGCGCAAGTACGTGCGCACCCCGCGCGGGACCATCCCGCTGCGCGAATTCTTCGCCTCGGGGATCGAGGTCGATGGCGGCGGCAGCGCTTCCAGCACCGCGATCCAGGACATGATCCGCAAGCTCGTGGCCGCCGAAGACCCGCGCAAGCCGTTGTCCGATGCGCGTCTCGCCGAGTCGCTCAAGTCCGAAGGCGTACCGGTTGCAAGGCGCACCGTGGCAAAATACCGCGAGGCCCTGCACATCCCGGCATCGCACGAACGCGTGCGCATCGGCTGACGGTCGCGCGCGTACCGCTGCACTCGCGTAACAGCGAAGGCGGCATGCTCCAGATGCGAATTCGCCCACGTCCAAGGAGGTCCAGATGCAGATCGAAACCCATGGCCATCAGCTCGAGGTCACCCCGGCCCTGAAAGATTACGTGGAGACCCGGTTCGCGCGGCTCGCGCGGCATTTCGAGCACCCCTGCCAGATCCGCGTGCAGCTGGCGCTGGACAAGCCAGACCATCGCGCCGAGGCCACCATCACCCTGCCCGGTCGCACCCTGCACGCGGATGCCGGTGCGGTGGACATGTATGCCGCCATCGACCTGCTCTCCGACAAGCTGGACCGCCTGCTGCTCAAGCACAAGGAACGGATGGTCGACCACCATCGCGGCGAAGGCCTGGCCCAGATCGGCACCGTCGACTGATCGACGCCCGCCCTCACCGCACTCGCCGGGGACCGCATGAACGCTGCACGCATCACCGCGGCCGAGCTGTTCGAGCAGCAACACGAACGCCTGGGGTTGCGCTGGCTGGCGGGCCAGCGCAATGCCGCCAACCGCGTCCTCGAAGCAGTGGAAACGGTGGCCCGGCGGCCCTCGCTGGCGGGCTACCTCAACACCATCTACCCGAACAAGCTGCAGATCCTGGGCACGGAGGAGCTGGCCTGGCTGGATGGCCTGGATGCACGCCAGCGCTGGGAAACCATCGAGAAAGTGATGGATTACCGGCCGCTGGCGCTGGTGATCAGCAAGAACCAGTCCTGCCCGGAGGACCTGCGCCTGGCCGCGGAGGAGTCCGAGACGCCGCTATGGACCTCGCCGCGGCGCGGGCACGAGCTGCTCAACCACCTTCAATACAGGTTGGCACGCACGCTTGCGCCGCGGATCAGCCTGCATGGGGTGTTCGTGGAGATCTATTCGATCGGTGTGCTGATCACCGGCGAATCCGGCAGCGGCAAGAGTGAGCTGGCGCTGGAACTGATCACCCGCGGCCATCGCCTGATCGCCGACGACGCCCCCGAGTTCACCCAGATCGCGCCCGACGTGCTCGACGGCACCTGCCCCGAACTGCTGCAGGACATGCTGGAACTGCGCGGCCTGGGCGTGCTCAACATCCGCCAGATGTTCGGCGACACCGCGATCAAGCGGAACAAGTACCTACGCATGATCGTGCACCTCGGCAAGCCGTCGCTGGAAGCCAAGCCCGACGGCATGGAGCGGCTGACGGGTGACATCGGCAGCCGTCGCCTGCTCGACCTCGACGTGCCGATGATCACCCTGCCGGTGATGGCTGGCCGCAACCTGGCAGTACTCACCGAGGCCGCCACCCGCATGCACATCCTGCGCTCCAAGGGCGTGGACCCGGCCGCCGCCTTCATGGCCCGCCACAGTCATTTCCTGGAGCGTTCGCAATGAGCCAGCACGCCGCGCCGCACGCAACCATGCCGCCACTGGTGATCGTCAGCGGCATGTCCGGCTCCGGCAAGTCGGTAGCCCTGCACACCTTCGAGGACCTCGGGTACTACTGCGTCGACAACCTGCCGGCGGAACTGCTGCCCGAATTCGTGCGCCGGGTGCTGGCCAGCGACAACCCGCCTGGCAAGATCGCGGTTGGCATCGACGCGCGCAGCCTGGGTGACCTTTCGGAACTGCCGGAAGCGCTGTCGCAAGTGGGCGCCCAAGGCCTGGACACCAAGCTGCTGTTCTTCGACACACGCGACGACGTGCTGCTGCGGCGCTACGCGGACACCCGCCGCCGGCATCCACTCAGCCACCTCGGGCTGGTGTTGTCGGACGCGATCTCGCTGGAACGCCAGGCCTTGAAGTCGTTGCGGCAAATCGCCGACAGCCACCTGGACACCAGCGACCTCAACGTGCACCAGATGCGGCGCCTGATCCTGACCGAGCACGGGCTCAGCGGCTCGGGCCTTGCACTGCTGTTCGAGTCGTTCGCATACCGGCGCGGGGTGCCGGCGGAGGCGGACTTCGTGTTCGACGCGCGAGTGCTGCCCAACCCGCACTGGGACGCGCGCCTGCGGCCACTGTCCGGGCGCGATGCCGACGTCCGCGACTACCTGGAAGCGCAGCCGGAGGTGCTCGAATACGTGGGCCAGATCCAGGGCTTCCTCGACACCTGGCTGCCGCGGCTGAAGTCGGAAACCCGCAGTTACGTGACCGTGGCCTTCGGTTGCACCGGCGGCCGCCACCGGTCGGTGTTCCTAGCCCAACGCCTGGCCCGGCATTGCCGGGAAACCGGTTGGGCCGAAGTCGCGGTGCATCACCGCGAGCTGGATTAGCACCGGCCTTGCGCTTCCTCGCCGTCATCCGCGTCTGTTAACTTGCAGGCATGGCCGTCGGCATCCTCCTCATCACCCACGAAGGCGTCGGCACGGCGCTGCTGGCGGTTGCCACCCGCCTGATGCGCAAGCTGCCGCTGGTGGCAGAGGCATTCGAGGTGCCGTTCGATGGTGACGTCGATGCCCTGCTGCCACAGGCCAGCGCTGCGCTGCGCAAGGTCGACGGCGGGCACGGCGTGCTGGTGTTGACGGACCTCTATGGCGCGACCCCAAGCAACCTGGCCGCGAAGCTCGCGCGCCTGGGCACGCCGGTGCGCCGCGTGTCCGCGCTGAGCCTGCCGATGCTGTTGCGGGTCATGAACTACGCAGACCTGGAACTCGATGAACTGCCGGCGGTGGCCGCCGCCGGCGCACGCAACGGTGTCATCCATGACGACGCCTGACCACTGCACCCGGGCCACGCCATGATCCAGCGCAACCTCACCATCATTAATCGCCTCGGCCTGCATGCGCGCGCCACCGCCAAGCTGGTCCAGCTGCTGTCCGGCTACCGCTGCCAGGCCACGCTGGAAGCGCGCGGCCGCGAGGTCAACGCCAAGAGCATCATGGGCGTGATGCTGCTCGCCGCCGCTACCGGCACCACCGTGGTGCTGCGGGTGGAGGGCGAGGACGAGGCGGCCGCCGCCGACGCCGCGCAGGCACTGTTCGAGCGCCGTTTCGACGAGGAAGGCTGATGCGGCAAGTCCTGTCCGGCAACGCCGCCGCACGCGGCTGCGCGCTCGGGCGGGCACGCGTGCGCCTGCCCCACGCACTGGACGTGGAAGAGTCGCGCATTGCCGCGGACGAGGTGGATGCCGAGCTTGCCCGCATCCACGACGCTGTGGACACCGTGCGCGGCGAGATGCATGCGCTGCGCGAGCGCCTGCACGGCGCGCTCGCGCATGAGGTCGGCGAGTTCCTCGACCTGCACGCGCTGCTGCTGGACGACCCGGAGCTGCTGCAGGGAATCGATGCGCTGATCCGCACCGGGCGGTACTCCGCGGACTATGCCCTGCGCCTGCAACGCGACCGCATCGCCGCGGTGTTCGAGGGCATCGACGATCCCTACCTGCGTAGCCGCATCGACGACATCGACCAGGTCATCGGCCGCCTGCATGCCGCCCTGCACAGCCGGGAAGCGGAATTGCTTGGCGTGGCCGGCGAGATCCTGGTCACCGACAACATCGCGCCCACCGAACTCGCACAGTTGCAGGCGCAGGGCGTGCTGGGCGTGATCACCGCCGGTGGCAGCGCGCTCTCGCACAGCGCCATCCTCGCCCGCAGCCTGCACCTGCCGCTGGTGGTGGGGGCTGCGCAGGCCCTGCAGAAGATCAACGACGGCGACGTGCTGGTGATCGACGGCGGCACCGGCCTGGTGGTGATGGAGCCGAACGCCACCGACCTGCGCGGACACCACGCGCGCATGGGCCTGGCGCGGCGCGAGCGCAAGCAGCTCAACCGCCTGCGCCGCGAGCCCAGCCGCACCCTCGACGGCATCGACATCAAGCTGTGGACCAATGCCGAATCTCGCGAGGACGTGGCCGAAGCACATGCGCTGGGCGCCGCGGGCGTCGGCTTGTACCGCACCGAGTTCCTGTTCATGGGCAGCCGTGTGGTACCGGACGAGGACACCCAGTTCCGCGCCTACCGCGACGTTGCCCTCGGCATGACCGGGCGCACGGTGACCATCCGCACCCTCGACCTTGGTGCGGACAAGGCGGATCGCACCGGCCTTGCCCTGCGCGACGAACCCAACCCCGCCCTCGGCCTGCGCGGCGTGCGCCTGTCGCTGTCGCGCGCCGGCCTGCTGCACACCCAGCTGCGCGCGATCGTGCGCGCCTCCGGCTACGGCCCCGTGCGAGCGCTGGTGCCGATGGTCAGCGGCGCCGAGGAGATGCGCCTCGTGCGCAGCCTGCTGCGCGAAGTCGTGGACGAACTGCGCAGCGAAGGCCACGAGATCGCGGAACAGGTACCGCTGGGCGCGATGATCGAAGTCCCCTCCGCGGCGCTGTCGCTGTCCGGCTTCATCGGCAACTGCGATTTCCTGTCGATCGGCACCAACGACCTGGTGCAGTACCTGCTGGCCGCCGACCGCAACAACGACGCCCTCGGCGAGCTGTACACGCCTCTGCACCCCGCGGTGCTGCGCCTGCTGCACGACGTCGTGCGCACCGCGCATCGCCGCGGGCGTCCGGTGGCGGTGTGCGGCGAAATCGCCGGCGATGCCGCGTTCGTGCCGCTGCTGCTGGCGCTCGGCCTGACCGAACTCAGCCTGCATCCGGCGACCCTGCTGGAAGTGCGGCGCGCGATCCGCGGCTGCGATGTCTCGCAACTGCGCGCGCGTGCGCCCGCCCTGCTGCGTGCGCGCGATCGCGCAGGCATCGAGGCGTGGTTGCAGGCGAATGCGGTGGCCTGACGGGTCGCAGCGGGCGTCCGCCGCACTCGGATTCGCGACGCGGGGGATGTCGCGATTGCCGTTGCACGTTGCAGCAGGCATGCACTCGCCCACCCGATCCATCGCTACGACGCTGGGCAGCGTCTGCCGTTCTCCGCGATAATCGCGCCATGAACGCCTGATCCTGTCGCGCACGCCCTGTCGCGACGCCCGCCACCGGAGGCCACATGGCCGAAGCCGTCCGCCACGACAAGACCGCGCGCCAGTTGCGTCTGCTTTCAGACGCGCTGGACAGCGGGCGCCTGGGTCCGGTGCGGCGGCTGGTCAACACCCTGTCCCCGGCCGAGATCGGCAACCTGCTGGAGTCGTTGCCGCCGGGCAAGCGCACGGTGGTGTGGGGTCTGGTGGATCCGGAAGACGACGGCGAGGTGCTGGTCCACGTCGGCGACGAGGTGCGCGAGGGCCTGATCGCGGACATGGATCCGGACGAGCTGGTCGCCGCGGTCGAGGACCTCGACATCGACGACCTCGCCGACCTGGTCGCGGACCTGCCGGACACCGTCATCGACGAAGTCCTGAAGGCGATGGACCGCGAGAACCGCGAGCGCCTGGAGCAGGTGCTGTCGTACGACGAGGACAGCGCCGGCCGCCTGATGAACCCGGACGTGGTCACCGTGCGCGCGGACACCACCGTCGACGTGGTCCTGCGCTACCTGCGCCTGCGTGGCGAGTTGCCGGACCACACCGATCACCTCTACGTGGTCAGCCGCCGCCACCAGTACCTGGGCCGGATCGCGCTGCAGGCGCTGCTCACCCATGACGCCAGCACCCCGATCAACCAGCTGCTGGACGACGAGCAACCCGCGATCGGCGTAGAGGAATCGTCCGAGGAAGTGGCGCGGCAATTCTCCGACCACGACTGGATTTCGGCGCCGGTGGTGGACCACAACAACATCCTGCTCGGCCGCATCACCATCGACGACGTGGTCGACATCATCCGCGAACAGGCCGAACACCAGGCGCTGTCCGCGGCCGGCCTCGACGAGGACGAAGACCTGTTCTCGCCGGTGCGCCGCGCGTTCCGCAACCGCCTGATCTGGCTCGGCGTGAACCTGTGCACGGCGTTCCTGGCGGCCTCCGTGGTGGACCGCTTTTCCGGTTCGATCGAAAAACTGGCGGCGCTGGCAGTGCTGATGCCGATTGTTGCCGGCATGGGAGGCAACGCCGGCACCCAGGTGCTGGCGCTGATGATCCGCGGCATCGCGCTGGGGCAGATCGGCGCGTCCAACGTGCCGACCCTGGTGTGGAAGGAAGTGCGGGTCGCGCTGATCAACGGCCTCGTGCTCGGCATCGTGCTAGCCCTGGTCGTGCTGATCTGGTTCCGCAATCCCGCACTGGCCGCGGTGATCGCCGTCGCGCTCACCCTCAACCTGTGTTTCGCCGCGCTGGGTGGGGTGTTCGTGCCGGTCACCCTGAAGCGCCTCGGGTTCGATCCTGCGCTTGCCGGCGGGGTGATCCTGACCACCATCACCGACGTGATGGGCTTCCTGACCTTCCTCGGCCTCGCTACCTTCGTGTTGTTGCGCTGAGCGCGTTGCGTCGGGCCAACGGCCATCCCGGCGCACGGCGGAATGCAATGCACCACCGCAGTCCGTTGTTGCGCGGCCCGCTCATGCTGGCTGCCTGCTGCCCACCGGCTGCGTGGGCATGCCACATGTGTGGGCCCGAGCTGTTCGCGCAGAAGCGCTGAGCGACGCCCGCGGGATCACTTCCCCAGCAGGGCTTCCAGGACCGCCATCCGCACCGCCACCCCGTTGCCCACCTGCCGCAGCACGCGCGACTGCGGGCCGTCGGCAACGTCATCGGTGATTTCCACCCCGCGGTTCATCGGGCCGGGATGCAGCACCACCGCATCGGCGGCGGCGCGGCGCAGGCGGGCAGCAGTCAGACCGTAATGGTGGTGGTAGTCGTCGAGCGATGCGACCAGGCCCTCGGCCATGCGTTCTCGCTGCAGGCGCAGCATCATCAACGCATCCACGCCCTCGAGCATCGCGTCGAAGTCGCCGCCCACCACGCAGCCACGCAGGGTGTCGTCGTCCGCCAGCAACGCGGCGGGACCGCACACCCGGATCTCACCGCAACCCAGCGCCCGCAACGCGTGCAGGTCGGAACGCGCGACGCGCGAGTGCCTGACGTCGCCCACGATGAGCACCTTCAACTTGGAAAAGTCGTTGCCCTTGGCCTGGCGCAGGGTAAGCATGTCCAGCAACCCCTGGGTCGGATGATTGCTGCGCCCATCACCAGCATTCACCAGCACGGTGCCGGGGGCTGCGGCGTCGGCCAGCGCCGCCACCGCGCCGTCTTCGCGATGGCGGACGATGAAGCCATGCACGCCCATCGCCTCCAGGGTTTTCAGGGTGTCGAGGTCGGCCTCGCCCTTGCTGGTGGAGGCAGTGGACGCATCGAAGTTGAGCAGGTCCGCACCCAGCCGCTGCGCCGCCAGCGAGAAGCTCGAACGCGTGCGGGTAGAGGCTTCGAAGAACAGCGTGCACACAGCCTTGCCAGCCAGGACGTGGCGCCGTGCGCTGCCGCCGAACGCATCCGGGACCCGTGCCTGCGCGCGTTGCAGCAAACCCTCCAGCAACTCGCGCGGCAAGCCATCGAGGGTCAGCAGGTGGTGCAGCTTGCCGCTGGCATCCAGTTGCCGGGTCATGGCACCACCACCGCATCCTGCGGCGCGGCCAGCCAGCGCTCGACGATGATTGCCGCCGCCACGGCGTCCAGAGCGGCGGCATCGCGCTTGCGCCTGCGTCCTTCGGATCGTTCGCCGGCAAAGCGCTGCGCCGCTTCGATCGAACTGCTGCGCTCGTCGACCATCACCACCGGCAGCTTGGTGCGCAGGCGCAACTCGCGGGCAAACGCCTGGGCCACCTTGCGGATCGGCTGGTCGCCGCCGTCGAGGCTCATCGGATCGCCCACCACCAGGCCATCCGGCCGCCATTCGCGGCGCAGGCGTTCGATCTCGCCCCAGTCGGGCCCGCCCGGATGCACATCGACCACCGCCAGCGCCCGGGCGCCGATGCCGAAGCCGCTGCCTACGGCCACCCCGATCCTGCGCGCGCCCACGTCGAAGCCCAGCACGGTGCCGTCGCGACGGATCGCGGGTGCGCCGGGATCGGTTTCGCTCATGCGTGGCCGCTGTGGCCAGCGTAGTTGACCAGGTCAACGCCGATACTGCCCGCGGCGGCCTGCCAGCGTTGTTCCAGCGGCACCTCGAACAGCACATCGAACCCAGCCGGCACCATCAGCCAGCTGTCTTCCACCAATTCCTGCTCCAGCTGGCCGGCACCCCAGCCCGCGCAGCCCAGCGCCACCACGGCGAGGGTTGGCCCATCGCCACGCGCCAGCGCTTCCAGCACGTCGCGCGAGGTGGTCAGGTACAGCCCGCCGCCGACGGTGAGGGTGGAATCCCATTCGCGATCGCCGTCGTGGAGGACGAAGCCGCGCTCCGGGTGCACCGGCCCACCGGCGAGCACGATCTGCGACTGCAGGGCTTCGCTGTCGCTGGCGATGCCCATCTGTTGCAGTACTTCGCCGAGGGTGTATTCGGACGCGCGGTTGACCACGACGCCCATCGCCCCATCGGTGTCGTGTTGGCAGACCAGCGCCACGCTGCGGGCGAAGTGGGGGTCGTGCAGCGCTGGCAGCGCCACCAGCAGCTGGTTGGACAGCGTCGAGGCGGAGGTCGGCATGCCGCCATTCTAGCCCGCGGGTCGAGGCACGGCGTGCAGCGCCGGCGCAGAGCGCATCCGGACGGCACGTTGTGTTCGCCGGGTGCGGCGGTGATGATGGGTGGTGCTTTCGCGCTGACGAGCGCCCCGCCTGCCGGACACCATGCCCGATCACATTGCCATTGCCCCGGATCGCTGGCGCTTCCCTGTCTATGGCCTGTTGCTTGGCACGGTGGTGCTGGGGCCGCACTTGTTCCTGGCGTCGCTTGACCGGCGCCTCGAGGCTGCCTATTCACTGGTGGAGCATTCGCGGGACGTCGCCCAGGCGACCTACGACCTCGCCTACGGGCTGCGCAGCCTGGAATCGGCCACCATCGCCCAGAGCATCGGCATCGACACGCCCCTGCTTCGCAGCCGCATAGAAGAGAATCTCGCGGAGGTCCCGGAGGCATTGGAACGGCTGACCAGCCTTACCCAGGACAATGCGGTCCAACAACGCAGGATGGGTGAACTGGGCGGCCTGGTGGCGCAGCGCATGCAGCTTTCCCGCAGCCTCAACGCCTCGCCGGACGCCACCCGGACACGCGTGGAGGAACTGGTCACGCGATTTCCCGTTCGCAACGCACTTGAGGGCGTTCGGGCGGAGGAGGAACGCCTTTTGCTGCAACGGCAGCGCACGGCCGAGGTCCTGAGCCAGCGCAAGCGTGCTGCCACGGTCGGGGCCGTGATTACCCAGCTGGCGCTCCTGTTCGGCCTTCTGTTCGTGGTCTGGCGGTCAATTGGCCACCGCCTGCGAGCCGAGCGCGATGGCCGCAAGGCAAGCGCGCGGGCGATGGCGGTGCTGCAGACCGTACGGGAACCGATTGTACTGCTCGATGCCCGGCAGCACGTGGTGATGCACAACGCCGCCTTCGCCGAGGTCTATGGCCTGGGCGAGGAATCTGCAGCCGGGCGGCCGCTGGCAGAAGTCGGCGACGGCGCCTGGAACAACCATGAAGTGCTGCAGCGACTCGGTGACGTGGGCGCGCGTGGCCGCGAGCTGTGGGATTTCGAGCATCCCCAGCGCACCGCCGCCGGGATCCAGCGGCACATGCTGCTCAATGCGCGTCGCATGCAGCTGCCCGACAGCGACGACCCGGTGGTGCTGGTCACCGCCAGCGACGCGACCGCCCAGAAGGCCGCGGAACAACGCATCACCGAGCTCAACCGACAGCTGGAGGGCAAGGTCGAGCAGGTCTCCGACGTCAACCGCGAACTGGAGGCGTTCAGTTACTCCGTCTCGCACGACCTGCGCGCGCCGCTGCGACACATCGCCGGCTTCGCCGACAAGCTGGGCAAGCACCTGGGAGAGGCCGCAGACGAGAAGAGCAGGCACTACCTCGAGGTGATTGGCGGGTCCGCGCAGCGCATGTCGACGCTGATCGACGACCTGCTGGTGTACTCGCGCCTGGGCCGCAGCGCGATCCGCCTGCAGAAGGTGGACATGCAGACCCTGGTGGCGGAAACGCGCTCGCTGCTGGATGCAAACAATGAATCCGACGATCCCGGCCACCGCATCCAGTGGCGCATCGCGCCTCTGCCGATCGTGATCGCCGACGAGAACATGATGCGCCAGCTGTGGCTCAACCTGCTAGGCAACGCAGTCAAGTACAGCGGCAAGCGCGAGCCTGCGGTGATCGAGGTCGAGCACCGGCGGCTGGACGATGGCGCCCATGAATTCAGCGTGCGCGACAATGGCGCCGGCTTCGACATGGCCTATGCGGGCAAGCTGTTCGGCGTGTTCCAGCGCATGCACAAGGCCAGCGAGTACAGCGGCACCGGCATTGGCCTGGCCAGCGTCCGCCGGGTGCTGGGCCGCCATGGCGGGACCATCACGGCCGAGGCCGCGTTGGACGCGGGTGCCACCTTCCGTTTCGTGCTGCCGGAAACCCTGGACGCACTCACCAGCAAAGAGGCCACAAACGCATGAACGATATCCGACCGATCCTGCTGGCCGAGGACAATCCCGCCGACGCCGAAATGGCCATCGACGCCCTGCGCGAAGCAAACCTCGCCAATCCGATCATCCATGTAGAGGACGGTGTCGAGGTGCTCGACTTCCTGTTGCGACGCGGCGCGTGGGCGGACCGCAAGGAGGAGGATCCCTCGGTGCTGCTGCTCGACATCAAGATGCCGCGGATGGATGGCCTGGAAGTGCTGCAGCGCATGCGCGAGCACGAGCGTCTGCGGTTGATCCCGGTGGTGATCCTGTCGTCCTCGCGCGAGGAAAGCGACCTTGCCCGCAGCTGGGACCTGGGCGTCAACGCCTATGTGGTCAAGCCGGTGGACGTCGACCAGTTCTTTGCGGCAATCAAGGCGCTGGGCCGGTTCTGGGCGGTGTTCAACCAGCCGCCGGCGCGGAACTGATTCCATCCAATGCACCCGGCCCGTCCACCGCGGATCCTGCTGGTCGAGGACAGCCCGCTCGACGCGGAGCTGCTTGAACTCGAATTGCGCGAGGCCGGTTTGCACGCAGACATGCTGCGGATCGACCAGCTGTCTCGGGTGCCCGAAGCGCTCGCGGGTTTCCGTCCGGACGTGGTGATCTCGGACTGGCGGCTCCCGGGATTTTCCGGTTTGGAGGTGCTGCACCTGGTCCGCGAGCACGCGCCCGGCGTTCCCTTCGTGCTGCTTTGCGGCGTGTACGAGGAAGACTCGAACACGCGGCAGGTACTCGCCGGGGCCAACCTGGTCCTGCGCAAGGACGCCATGGAAGAAGCCGCTCCCGCCCTGCGCACCCTACTCGCGCCGGATCCCGACGCCGTGGTGGCCGACGACGCCAGTTCCGACGCCTGAGGCTCAGCGCGCCTCGGCGATTTCCACGCCGTCCAGCCCCTGCGACAGGGTGGATGCGTCGCCGCCCTGGGCCAGCTTGATGCGCAGGCGCACCTCGTTGGTGGAGTCGGCGAAGCGCAACGCGTCCTCGTAGCTGATCTCGCCGGCCTGGTACAGCTCGAACAGGCTCTGGTCGAAGGTCTTCATGCCCAGCTGCACGGATTCCTTCATCACTTCCTTGAGCTTGTGGATCTCGCCGTCGCGGATGTAGTCCTGGATCAGCGGCGTACCCAGCAGGATCTCCATCGCCACCCGGCGGCCCTTGCCGTCCGGGGTCGGGATCAGCTGCTGCGCCACCACGCCCTTCAGGTTCAGCGACAGGTCCATCAGCAGCTGGTTGCGCCGGTCTTCCGGGAAGAAGTTGATGATGCGGTCCATCGCCTGGTTGGCGTTGTTGGCGTGCAGCGTGCACAACACCAGGTGGCCCGTTTCGGCGAAGGCGATGGCGTGGTCCATGCCCTCGCGGGTGCGCACCTCGCCGATCATGATCACGTCCGGCGCCTGGCGCAGGGTGTTCTTCAGGGCGTTCTCCCAGCTGTCGGTGTCGATGCCGACTTCGCGCTGGGTGATGATGCAGCCCTCGTGCTTGTGCACGAACTCGATCGGGTCCTCGATGGTGATGATGTG
>JAZKHR010000003.1:0-2399 GCA_040385305.1 Pseudomonadota bacterium | reverse complement strand
TTCGCGATGGGCTTCAAGCCGATCGTGGTGGTCAACAAGATCGACCGCCCCGGCGCGCGCCCGGACTGGGTGATCGACCAGGTGTTCGACCTGTTCGACAAGCTCGGCGCGACCAATGAGCAACTCGATTTCCCGATCGTCTACGCCTCCGCGCTGCATGGCTACGCGAGCCTGGACGACGCCGCCCGCGAAGGCGACATGACCCCGCTGTACGAAGCGATCATGCAGTACGTGCCGGCGCCTTCGGTGGACCCGGACGGCCCGTTCCAGATGCGCATCAGCCAGCTGGACTACAACAACTTCGTCGGCCTGATCGGCGTCGGCCGCATCCAGCGCGGCAAGGTGCGCACCAACCAGGCGGTCAGCGTGATCGACCGCCACGGCAAGAAGCGCCAGGGCAAGGTGTTGCAGGTGCTCGGCTTCATGGGCCTTGAGCGAGTGGAAGTGGAGGAAGCGGAAGCCGGCGACATCGTCGCCATCTCCGGCGTGGCCGACCTCAGCATCTCCGACACCATCTGCGCGCTGGACACGCCCGAAGCGCTGCCTGCGCTGACCGTGGACGAGCCGACCATCAGCATGACCTTCCAGGTCAACAACTCACCGTTCGCCGGCAGCAAGGAACACAGCGGCGGCAAGTTCATCACCAGCCGCCAGATCCGCGAGCGCCTGGAGCGCGAAACCCTGCACAACGTCGCATTGAAGGTCGAGGAAGGCTCCGACCCCGACAAGTTCCTGGTCTCCGGCCGTGGCGAACTGCACCTGTCGGTGCTGATCGAGAACATGCGCCGCGAAGGCTTCGAGCTGGCGGTGTCGCGCCCGGAAGTGATCATCAAGGAAATCGACGGCCAGCAGATGGAGCCGGTGGAACAGCTGGTGGTCGACATCGAGGACCAGCACCAGGGCGGCGTGATGGAAAAGCTTGGCGTGCGCAAGGGCCAGCTGAAGAACATGGAATCCGATGGCAAGGGCCGCGTGCGCCTCGATTACATGATCCCGGCGCGCGGCCTGATCGGCTTCCAGAACGAGTTCCGCACCCTGACCCAGGGCTCGGGCCTGCTGTTCCACGTATTCGACCATTACGGCCCGAAGGAACAGGGCGTGATCGCCAAGCGCCAGAACGGCGTGATGATCGCCAATGCCGCGGGCGCCACCCCGGCGTATTCGCTGGGCCCGCTGGAAGAGCGCGGCAAGCTGTTCGCGGCCGAGGGCGACAACGTCTACGAGGGCCAGCTGATCGGCATCCACTCGAAGGACAACGACCTCACCGTCAACGCCATCAAGACCAAGCCGCTCACCAACATGCGCGCCTCGGGCAAGGATGACGCCATCAAGCTGACGCCCGCGATCAAATACACGCTGGAACAGGCGCTGGACTTCATCGAGGACGACGAGCTGGTCGAGGTCACCCCGAAGGAAATCCGCCTGCGCAAGAAGTTCCTGACCGAAAGCGACCGCAAGCGCGCCAGCCGTTCGTCGTAAGCGGGCGCGGCAATCCCCCGCGGCTCATTTGCCGCGGAGCCCGGCACGCGCGATGCTTGCGGTTTTCCGGGGAATCCTGCCATGCGTCGTTTGTCGCTTGCCGTGTCGTTGTCGTTGCTCGTCGCTTGCCAGGCCTCCACTCCGCCGCCGCCCTCACCTGGTCCCTCGTCTGCAACAGGCGAGGCCGCGCCAGGCGCGGCTGCCTCGGCTGCTGCGGCGTTCACGTTCGAAGAAGCCGACATCGCGTCGCTGCAGCAGCAGATGAAGGCAGGCACGCTGAGCAGCCGCGCCCTGGCACAGGCTTACCTCGACCGCATCGCCGCGATCGATGATGCCGGCCCGATGCTCAATGCGGTCATCGAAACCAATCCGGATGCCCTGAGGGACGCCGATGCGCTGGATGCCGAGCGCAAGGCCGGCAAGCTGCGCGGGCCGCTGCACGGCATCCCGGTCCTGCTCAAGGACAACATCGACGCCACCCCGATGGTCAATTCCGCTGGCTCGCTCGCCCTCGCCGAACATCGGCCGAAGACCGACGCCTTCCTGGTCCAGCAGTTGCGCGCCGCGGGCGCGGTGATCCTCGGCAAGACCAACCTCTCCGAGTGGGCCAACTTCCGCTCCACCCGCTCGACCTCGGGCTGGAGCGGACGTGGCGGACAGACCAGGAACCCGTATGCGCTGGATCGCAATCCCTGCGGTTCCAGCGCTGGCACCGGGACCGCGATCGCTGCCAACCTCGCTGCGGTCGGCATCGGCACCGAAACCGATGGCAGCATCATCTGTCCTTCCGCGGTTGCCGGATTGGTCGGCATCAAGCCCACGGTTGGCCTGGTCAGCCGCAGCGGCATCATCCCGATCTCGCATTCGCAGGACACGGCCGGGCCGATGACCCGCAGCGTGGCCGACGCCGCCGCCGTCCT
>JAZKHR010000002.1:0-41834 GCA_040385305.1 Pseudomonadota bacterium | reverse complement strand
CTCGGCATCAGCCAGTCCAGCGTGGTCAAGTTCTGCCAGAAGCTGGGCTTCAAGGGCTACCCCGACCTCAAGCTGTCGATCAACGAGGCGGTGGCGCGTGCCGACAACACCAACGGCAACGGCGCCACCCGCGATGCCGAGGACACCGCCGCCAGCCAGGACCAGAGCCTGTGGCAGCGCAAGTCCCAGGCCGAGGAAACCACGCGCCTGATCAATCCCCCGCAGGCGCTGGTCGCGGCCGCGGAGGCGATCGCAAAGGCACGCACGGTGTTCATCATCGGCCTGGGCGAAGACGATATCCATGCGCGCGCTTTCGCGTTGCGACTGTCCCTGCTCGGCATCCTGACCGTGCACAACTTCGATCCGGCGCACATGACCGCCAGCCTGTCGGCCGCCGCTGCAGACGACGTGCTGCTGGTGTTTTCCGAGCACGGCATGCAACCCGCGCTGTGCCAGCTCTGCCGCTACCAGCGCGAGCAACGCGGCAAGGTGGTCAGCATCACCCGCCACAGCTCCAACGCGCTGCGCGCGCATGCCGACATCCCGCTGCTGGTGTCCGCGCACGACGAGCGCCAGCACATCGAGCCGCTGCTGTACCACTCCGCGCTGCAGCACTTGCTGGACCGGGTCTTCATCCTCCTGTGCGAGGGCGATGACCGCCGTCGCGCTCGCCTGCAGGGCAACATGCAACGCATCCAGCCGCTGCTCGACGCGTAAGCGGGTGACCGCGTGCGCCTGCTGGTGCATGCTTGTGCGACTTTCCTTCCCGTCGATGCCCGGAGCCCGACCCATGCCGATCCGCCGGTCCACCCCGCTGCTGCTGTCGCTGTCGCTAGTGCTGGGCGCTTGCGCCACGCACCAACCGGGCGCCAGCGCCGAAGCCGGCCAGTGGGCGGATGCGCGCCAGCTGGTGCTGGTGACCACCGCGGACTGGGACAGCACCGACGGTGAGCTGCGCCGCTTCGATCGCGATGGCAGCGGCTGGCGGGAAGTGGGCAAGGCGCAACCGATCGCGGTGGGTCGCACCGGGCTGGCATGGGGCCTGGGCCTGAACACGCCGCGCAGCGATGGCCCGGTCAAGCGCGAAGGCGACGGCAAGGCGCCAGCGGGTGCATTCGCCATCGGTCCCGCGTTCGGCTACGCGGCAAGTGCCCGCACCGGGCTCGACTACCAGGCGATGACGCGCAACGACTGGTGCATCGACGTGCCGGAGTCGGCCTACTACAACCGTATCGTCGACCGCAGCGTGGTCACCGCGCCGGGGTTGGAGAAATCCACCGAGCCGATGCGCCTGGACATCCATGGCAAGAACGGCGACCAGCGCTATCGGGAAGGTTTCGTGATCCAGCACAACGCGTCTGCCACGCCATCTGCCGGCAGTTGCATCTTTGCCCACCTGTGGGGCTCGCCAGGCCAGGCTACCGCCGGCTGCACGGCGATGGCGCCAGGCACCATGCAACCGTTGCTGGCGTGGCTGGACAGCAGCCGCAAGCCGGTGTTCGTGCAGTTGCCGATTGCGCAGTACGCGCAGTTGCGCACCGCCTGGAACCTGCCGCAGATCGGCAACGCGGGGTCCGCCCGATGAGCCAGACCGCGCGCGTGATGTCCGGCCTGGTGGCCGGCGTGGTGATCGGCATCCTGCTGGCCTGGTGGGACCCGGTCCTCGCAAACGGGGTGGCCGACGTCGTGCAGCCGTTCGGCAAGCTGTGGATCAACGCGTTGCAGATGACCGTGGTGCCGCTGGTCCTCGCCCTGGTCATCGTTGGGGTCAATGCGGCCAGCGATGCCGCGAGTTCCGGTCGTGTGGCCCGGCGCGCGATGATCGTGTTCCTGCTATTGCTGACCGCCGCCGGGATCATGACCGCAATCCTGGCGCCGCTGGTGCTGTCGCAGCTGCAACCGGATCCCGCGGTCGCCGCTGCCCTGCGCGGTACCGAGACGGAAATGCCCGCCACCACCGGTGGCTGGGCCGATGCGCTGACCGCGATCATCCCCAGCAATGCCGTGGCCGCTGCCGCTGCGGGCGCGATGCTGCCGCTGGTGACCTTCGCGCTGTTCTTCGGCTTTGCCCTGACGCGCCTGGATGCAGCGCCGCGCATGCAGGTGGTCGGGTTCTTCAAGGCGGTCAGCGAGGCGATGATCGTGATCGTGCGCTGGGTGCTGTGGGTGGCGCCGATCGGTATCTTCGCCCTGGTGCTGGCGCTGACCGCGCGTGCCGGCTTCGGCATGCTGCAGGCGCTCGGCATCTACATCCTGCTGGAGTGCGCGCTGTACCTGCTTGCGATCGTCCTGCTGATCGCCCTTGCGGTGACCGCAGGCCGCCAGCGCCTGGGCCACTTCCTGGCCGGCATTGCCCCGGTGCAGGCGGTCGCGGCCAGCACCCAGTCGTCGTTGGCCACGCTGCCGGCAATGCTGGAAAGTTCCGAAACCCGGCTTGGCTTCCCGCAGCCGGTGTCCGCGCTGGTGCTGCCGATGGCGGTGTCGCTGTTCCGCATCACCTCGCCCATCCAGTACATCGCCACCGCAAGCTTCATTGCCTGGGCGATGGGCATCGACCTGAGCATGGCGCACCTCGCGACCGGCGTTGGCCTGTCGGTGCTGGTCAGCATGGGCTCGGTTGGCCTGCCCGGCCAGGCGATCTTCATCGCCACCAACCTGCCGGTCAGCCAGGCCATGGGCCTGCCTGTGGCGCCGCTGGCGGTGCTGATGGCGGTGGACGCGATCCCCGACATCCTGGCCACGGTCGGCAATGTCACGGCCGACATGACCGCGAATGCGCTGGTGGTGTCGAGCACCAGCGACGACGCCAGCCTCGAGCCGTGACCCGGATCGCCCGCGCCTTTTCGCCCGGCTCGGTTGGCAATGTCGGGGTGGGTTTCGACATCCTCGGCCATCCCATCGCCGGCATTGGGGACACCGCCAGCGTGCGCCGCGTGGATACGCCGGGAGTCAGCATCAAGCAGGTCCGCGGGTGCACCCGCAACGTGCCGCTCGAGGCCTCGCGCAATACCGCGGGAGCCGCGCTCGAAGCGATGCGGGCTGCCCTGTCGCTGCCATACGGCTTCGAGCTGGAGCTCGACAAGGGCATTGCGCTCGGGTCCGGGATGGGCGGTTCGGCGTCGTCCTGCGTGGCAGCCCTGGTTGCGGCCAACGCGCTTCTGGATGAGCCGTTGCAGCGCCACGCGCTGTACCCGTTCGCCCAGGCCGGGGAGTCGGTGGCCAGTGGCGGCCGCAATGGCGACAACATCGGTCCGATGCTGCTGGGCGGGCTGGTGCTGGCCTCCGCCGACCGGCTGACCCGCGTCCACGTCCCCGCGCGCTGGCATTGCGTGGTGGTCCATCCGCATTTGCAGCTGGAAACCCTGCGGGCGCGGGGCGTGCTCGACGCACCGTACACACTCGACCAGTTCGTGGAGCAGAGCTCGGCGCTTGCGCACGTGCTGCTCGGCTGCGAACGCGGCGACGCCGGGCTGGTGCGCGCAGGCCTGACAGACGCGCTGGTCGAACCGCGACGCGCGCCGCTGATACCGGGCTTCAGTGCGGTGAAGCAGGCAGCGCTGGATGCCGGCGCGCTGGGAGCCAGTATCTCGGGGGCCGGGCCCAGCGTGTTCGGCTGGTTCGAAGACGCTGCGGCGGCGCACGGCGCGGGCGCGCACATGGGGGCGGCGTTCAGCGCCGTCGGACTGGAAAGCGACGTCCATGTGACGCGAATCGACTGCCCTGGAGCGGTCTTGCTCGAGTAACGCGTCAGATGAGGCGCTGGATGTCGTGGTGCCCGCCGCGCACGCGATATCGGCATGGCGGCGGAACCTGGTGGTCCGACCCCAGAACTCCATCACGATCAGGATCGCGCCGAGCGCGAGCAGCTGCCGGATCTCCACGCCGAGGTTGAAGGCCAGCAGGCTGGGCACCAGCACACCGGGCGAAATGTTGTAGTACCGCGCCACCGACCACCAGTCGCCGTCTTCAAGCAATGCGATGCTGCACCCATGCTATCCATCATCATCCCTGCCCACGACGAAGCCGCACTTATCGGCGCCACGCTCGCTGCATTGCGGACGGCGACCGAAGCGCTGCAGCTCGACCATGAAATCATCGTGGTTGATGACGCCTCCACCGATGCCACGGCCACGATCGCCGCGGACAACGGCGCGCGCGTGGTCCAGGTGGCCCACCGGCAGATCGCCGCCACCCGCAATGCCGGTGCCGCGGCCGGACGGGGCGATCGCCTGCTGTTTGTCGACGCAGACACGCTCGTGGATGCGACGGTTCTGACAGCCGCCGTCGTTGCGATGGATCGGGGCGCGGTCGGTGGCGGCTGTCGTGTGCGCCTGACCGGTCGCGTGCGCTGGAGCGAACGCGTGTTCACCGCCGCGTTGATGCAGGTGTTCCGCCGGGTAGGGATCGCGCCGGGCTGTTTCCTGTTCTGCACGCGGAGCGCATTCGAAGCCATTGGCGGGTTCGACCAGCGCTGGTATGCCGGCGAAGACGTGGCGATGAGCCGCGCCCTGGCGGCGCATGGCCAGTTCGTCGTGTTGCGCGAGTCTGTCCTGACCTCGGATCGCAAGCTGCGAACCTTTGGCGCGCGCGAGCACTTGCGGTTGCTGTGGCGACTCATGCGCGGCGGCCGGAGCATCCTGCGATCGCGGGATGCGCTGGGGATCTGGTACGACAGGCGTCATGAGGACTAGCCGCACGTTGGCAACTTGTCGCGCGCCCGGGTTGTTTGCGCGGTGCATGCTGCGCCGGGCAGGTAAAGAATGAAGACTGCTGCCCGCGTCACCCGGGCATAGGTCGATCGAGCATGTTCGCGCGACTTTGGGCGTAAGCTGAACGCTTTGTAAGAACGGGGTTGGTGACCATGTCTCGCGAGCAGGTTGGCAACGGGGAGTCACGAGGACCAGCCATCTTCCTGAGCTATTCCCGCGCCGACCAAGCCCAGGCGTGGGTGCTGGCGCAGGCTTTGGAGTCTGCCGGGCTGCAGGTGTGGTGGGACACGTTGATCGAAGGCGGCGCCGCCTTCGCCAAGACCATCGACGCAGCGCTGGCGGCCAGCGATGCGGTGATCGTCCTGTGGTCGCAGCACTCGGTGGCGTCCGACTGGGTACTGGATGAGGCCGCCCGGGGCCGCGACCTCAAGAAACTGGTCCCGCTTTCGATCGATGGTACCGAACCGCCGCTGGGCTTTCGCCAATACCAGTCGATTGCACTGGAACACGCCAAAGGCACGATCGCCCCCGCCTCGCTGCAGGCGGTGCTGCGCGCGGTGATGTCGATCACGGGTCGCGAGGCATTGGCGAGCCCCCCCGCCCGTTCGGTTGTCCACGCGCCCATGGACGGCTCGCGCCGCGCCCTGCTGATCGGCGGCGGCGCAATCGCGGTCACCGCGGCCATTGCTGGTGCCGTGGGCTGGCGGCGCGGCTGGTTCGACGCGCCGCGCAGTGCAAACGCGCCGCGCCGCATCGCCGTGCTGCCATTCGAGAATCTCAGCGGCGATCCCGAACAGCGCTATTTCTCCGACGGACTGACCTCGGAAATCCGGATACAGCTGTCGCGCAACTCGTTGTTGCAGATCGCCGGGCAGGCCTCGTCGGAGCAGGCCGGCGGCGGGCCGCAGGATGTCCGCGCGATCGCGCGTGCGCTCGGCGTTGACTACCTGCTTGGCGGCAACGTCCAGAAGGCCGGCGGCCGGGTCAAGGTCGCCGCCGAATTGACGGACGGCACGACCGGCCTCAGCCGCTGGGCCGAGAGCTGGGAGCGACCGCTTGCCGATATCTTCGCCGTGCAGTCGCAGATCGGCTCCGCGGTGGCCGGCGCGCTTTCCGCGGCGATCCAGGGACCTGACGCCAACAGCGCCGCACAGGTTGGCGGGACTACGAATGTCGCGGCGTTCGACGCCTACCTGCAGGGGCGCGCACTTTACGAAGCCGGGATCGACGAAGACAGCGATCGGCGCTCGCTGGCTTACTTCGATCGCGCGATCGCACTCGATGCACGCTACGCGGGCGCACACGCGGCTCGCGCACGGGCGTTGGTGATGATCGGCAACCTCTATGCAGGCCACGAAGAACGCGTGCGCGCATACGATGCCGCCGAGGACGCCGCGCGTTCCGCCACCCTGCTGGCAGCCGATTTCGCCGAAGGGTTCTCGGCACTCGGATTCGCGCTGGCCAGTGGGAAGCTCGACATGCGCGGCGCACGCGAGCCGTTCGAGCGCTCCCACGCGCTGGCGCCCGGGAGCGCCGACGTGCTCGCCCGTTACGCGACGTTCCGCTCCAACCTGCGGGACCATGTTCGTGCGACCGATGTGATCCTCCGCGCAGCCACGCTCGACCCGCTCAATGCACGCGCATTCCGTTCGCAAGGCGATATCCGCCACAACGCCGGCGACCATGCCGCGGCCATCGTTGCCTACCGAAGGGCGATCGAGCTCAACCCGACGTTGGCCGGCGTGCACGCCTCGATGGGTTTTGCACAACTGATGGCGGGGGCCGACGACGATGCCCGGGCGTCGTTCTCCAAGGAACGCAGCGCGGTGCGCAGGCTACCCGGGTTGGCGATCCTGGCGCACCGAGCCGATGACCGCGCCGGCGCCGAGGCCGCGCTGGCTGAGTTGGTCTCCGAGTACGGCGACAAAAGCCACTATCAATATGCCCAGGTGCACGCCCAATGGGGCGACCAGGCCAAGGCGCTTGCGTCGCTGCAGGCGGCCTGGGACCTGCGCGACGGCGGCATCATGCTCATGTACGCTGACCCGCTACTGGCACGGCTTCACGGTACCGATGGCTATCTTGCGCTGGCAAAGGCCGTCGGCTTTGCTTGATTCACTGGGGGACAAAGGAGAAGCACCATGCGCCACGTAATCGCAACCTGCCTGCTGGTCGGGCTCGCTTTGGGTCTGGCCGCGTGCCAGCGCGAGGCAGAACCGGCAGTGGAAGCCGCACCCGCCGTCATTGCACCCGACGACCAGACCGGGACCGTAGAACGCACCACGCCGGACGAACAAACCGGCACCGTAGAGCGCACCACGCCGGACGAGCAAACAGGCACCGTTGAGCGCACCACGCCGGACGAGCAGACGGGCACCGTGGAGCGCACCGTTCCAGAGGAACAAACGGGTACCGTCGAGCGCACGGCGCCGGTCGAGCAGTAACCGCGCGAACTCGAGGCCCCGTCCGGGCCGCGTCAACGCGACCCGGACGTTTTGGCAGGCAGCGGTTCGCGCACCACCTGGCCGGACTTCGCCGCGACCTTGGCCGCAGCGATCCAGTCGAGGTAATACGAAACCCGCGTGTAAACCGCTGGCTTGCCCGCGCCGCAACCCTTGCCGCCGGACACGACACCGACCAGGCTGCGCTTGCCGCCATCCTCCTCGCGCGTCAGCGGCCCGCCGCTATCGCCCTGGCAGCTGTCCTTGCCGGCTTCGATGCGGCCATCCGCCGCCAATGTCCCGGCGCATAGCGCGCCGGGTCCATAAAACGCGCCGTACTCACTGGCGCACTGCGCGTCGGGCAGGTAGTTGAGCGTCAATTGCTGCAGGTCCGCCGGATTGCGCTGCAGGCGTTGCGCGCTATCCAGGCGGCTTACGGTATCGCGTTCGTTGCGCTGGCCCATCCAGCCCCAGCCAGTGACGCGCAGCGCCTCGCCGGCATCGAAATCGCGTCCTCCGGCAGCCATCAACGGCAGCGCGACCAGCCGCCCGCTCGCCTCGAATGCAGCGATGCGCGGATTCTCGATCACGCGCACCAGCGCGATGTCATCGAGCTTGCGGGCTTTGGTGTAGCCGCCGTGGATGACCACCGCGTCGATCGCGAACAGGCCATCGTCCACCGTCAGGTTCTGCGTACCGAGTCGCAGCCGGCGGTCGGTGAGCACATTGCCCTTGTGACCGTCAAAGCCCGGGATGTTGTCGACGCAGTGCGCGGCAGTCACGATCCAGCCGTCACCGATCCAGGCACCACCGCACTTGTGCGCGAGTTCCCAGGAAGCGCGCTCAGCAAGATGGATCTTGCAGGCATCGTCATGGGCGAGGGTCGCGTCGTAGGCGCGGTCGGCCGCGTCGTACTTGGGCGAGGACAGGATCTCGACCTGCCAGGGTGCTGAGCCCGGACGCGCCGGTTCGCCCCCGACGATGCGGCCACCGGAGGCATCGTGGCCCGCGCGCCGAGCTTCGCAGTTGTCGGCGGCGGCGGTTTGCATCGTCGCCGATGGCGCTGTCGCCTTCGCGGTGGCGGCAGGCTGCGGGGCCGGTGCGCGATCGCCACAGGCCACCAGCACGACGCATGCCAGCAGCGCCAGGGACCAGACGGGAAACGATGTGTGCCTCATGGCAACTCCTTGATGGTGGCAAGTACGGTGGAGACCTGTGCAGACCAGTCGCCGACCGCGGCGACACCGGCGTCGCGCCGGCCTTCGCTGCACGCGCACAGCAGGCGTTCGAGTGGCGAGGTGCAGGCGGCGAGGTCGCGCGCGCCAGTGCCCGCCTGCTCGAACGCATCGGCGCGGATCGGGCGCGCGCTGGCAATCACCACGAACCGATAAGGACCGGGCGTGTCGAAGGACATCCGGGAGCGCCGGTAGGGTTGGTTGGGCGGCAGCGGCTGGTCGAACTCGCCCGGCTTGGGCAGCACCAGGTTCACCGCGTTGTACGGGTCAATCGCGAGCACGTACACATACGCAGGCCGTGTGCCGCGGTTGATCACCGTCGCGGTGATCCGCTCGCCGGCGCCGATCCGGCGCACGCCACCCGCATCGAGTGGCGGACAGGCGGTGGGGCGATAGCCGTCGACTGCAACACAGGCCGCGACCGGGAACGGATCGGCGTCGGTGCCACCGGAACTGGTGCGCAGCGAAAGCAGCTGCCGCACGCGCGCGATCTTGCGCAAGGCCTCGGCCAGGCGATCGCCGAATCCGGGGTCGTCGGCGCGCCCCAGCGATGCCGCCAGCAGCGTGCCGTCATCGGCGCGCAGCGCGATCGCGCCGGCATCGTCCTCGGCCTCGACCATGCGTGTGGCGCCGTTCGCCGCCGCCGCGGCGAAGCCGGTCGCGCGCAGCGCGGCCTCGGCGGCGTCGCGGGCCGGGCCGGCGGGCAGGTCGATGGCCACGGCCAAGCTGTCGGCAGGGAGGAAGTGCGCGACCTGCTCGGCGAGCAGCCGCGTCGGAAGCGCGCCCCGCGGCGCGTGATCGAGGACCAGGGTGGCGCTCGTGCCCGCGACCGACGCCACCGATGCCGTCGCGATGCTTGCCTGCCGCGCGACCGCGTCGCCCTGGCTCGTGTACAGGGCGAAGCGCGACCCGCGGGTGATACCGCCCGTGGTGCCGGCCTGCAGCGTGGTGGTGCTGGCGGAGCGCTCGACGTCGTAGAGCACCGCCGTGCGCGAGCGCGCGCCGAGCACCGCGGTCAGCGTGCCTTCCGCCGATGGCGTCTGCGCCGCGTGGCCGCTGGCGGCGACACGCAGGCGCACCTCGTGGACCAGGTCGCCGAACGTCGCGTCGCGCATGCCGGGCATGCGCAGCGTGTCGAGCAGCGCGGTGGTGAACACGCCCGCCCGCGCGCCGACCGCGCCGCCGCCGGTTTCCTGCGCTTCCTCGCCGTCCTGCGCGGCAGCCAGGTGCACCCAGTACCCGCCACCGGTGGCCGCACTGCGTGGCAACGCTTCCGGCACCGGCGGCGCGGCGCCGGCGAGCGCAGGCGCGCTGCGCGACAGTCCCGCGGCCCCCGCGCGCGTGGCGGTTGCCGAATTGCAGGAATCGAACACGCTGACGAAGAACAGACCGGCCGCGGTCGCGCGGTCCTTGAGCACCTTCAGCTCGACGTCGAAGATGTCGCCCGGCGCCCCGTCGGGACTGCGGGCGTCGGCCGGCAGGATGGTCCCGTTGTAGCCGGTGTCCTGGTCGCGCGCCTCGTCGTCGCGGTAGCGCGAGCCGTGGCCGGCAAAATAGAACAGCAGGGTGTCCCCAGGGCGCAGCGTCGTGATCCGCTGCTCCAGCGCCTCCAGGATCCGGGCACGCGTCGCGCAGTCGTTGGTCAGCGTGGTGGTCGCGGCGCTGGATGAATCACAGGCATTCGCCGCGGGTACGTCGACATCGACCCCGTACAGCTCGGCCAGCGCCTGCTTGAAGCGCAGTGCATCGCCGACCGCGCCGCGCAGGTCGGAGAACACCGCGCCCGGAATGCGTGCATCCGAATGGCGGTAGCGGTCGATGCCAACGATCAAAGCGTGGATGCGACGCGTGTCCGCCACGCGAGGCACCGACGGGACCGGCGCGTCGCCCGGCGAGACCTCGGGCGATTCCCCGCAGCCGCCCAGCAGCGTCGCAAGCAGGCAGGCGATCAGCAACAGACGCGTCATCGTGTCTCCCGGCGCAGCACAAGGGTGCCCGGCTGCGAATTGAAGTCGAACAGGGCCGGTTGCTGCACGCGCCGCGCTGGCGCATCAGCCGGCAGGTCGTGGAAGGTGATCGCGCGCGCGCCATCGGACGCCCCGGTAATGCGGCCAACACGCGCATCGCTGGCCAGTGAGGGCATCCGTCGTACCGCATAGGCCAGCCATTCGTCGACGCGGATGCTGCCATCGCCGTCGAGATCCGCCTCGCCGTCGCCGAGTCCGTCCACCGCAAGCGCATAGGTCAGCAGCCCCTGTCCGAGCCGCGCGTCCTCGAGTGCGACGTCGTCGGCCTGGGTCGCGGCGAGGATGCGGATGCCCTTGTCGTAGGCCAGCTGGCCAAGCCCACTGTCGCCCATCGGCCCCGGCTTGAAGCGGCCGTCGGCGACGCTGGCCGCCGAATGGCAGGCGTCGATCACCAGGGCGATGTCCGCCGCCTGCATCGCCTGGAAGGGCGCCACCAGGTCCGCGGTGCCGAACACCGTGGACAGGTCCGGCGCATCCGCGCCGTCGGGCCAGCGGCCGTCGCCCGGAATCAGGTAGAAATCGCCGCGCGGGTTGGCCCAGCCGTGACCCGAGAAGCTGACGATCACCGCATCGTCAGGCGTTGCTGGCTGCAACATGCGGGCGTCGATGCCCTGCGCACGCAGCGCGACAAGGGTGGCGTCGCGGTCGCCCGTGCCGGCGAGCAGGGAGAGCACGCGGACGAGCGTGGCGCGGTCGACGCGCGTGCGCCGGCCGTTTGCGTCGCGCTCGCCCACCAGCACCAGTTGGTGGGTTTCATAGCCGGGGATGTCGGACAGCCGCGACGCCATCAGCCGGGCGTCGGCCACTGCGTATTTGAGGCGGAAGCGCGGCGTGTCGTAGTCGTCGATTCCTATCGTGAGCACATAGGCGCGCCGGGTCCCGGGCGTGACCGCGGGCTGCGTCCACGCCAGGGTCGCGGTCTCGCCCTTGATGCGGTCCTCGTTGAACGCGTAGGCCGAGAACACCTGCGATGCCTCGCCCGCGTGCGTCGGCAACGGCACGGTGAACTCGAGGCGAAGCACGCCGTTCGCTGCGGGCACCATGTTCCGCTTGCGCCACTCGGGAAGGTCGCTGCCTGCAGCGTCCACCAGCCGGGGGGACATCGCGACCAGCCGTCCGTTGCGGAACAGGCGCGGGTTGTACAGGCCGGAACGGGCCTTGCCGTTGGGCGCGTCGCAGTCGATGCCTTCCCGCACCTCGACCGCCACCACCGCTTCGGCGGCATCGCGACCCGCGCGCACGCCGGTAATACGTACCTCGGGCAGCACGCGGTTGAGGCTGGCGATCGCCGGCAGCGGCTTGAATGCATCCGCACAGGTGTCGTTGGCGCGGCAGTCGAGCAGCCGCCGGTACAGACCGGGCTCGTAGTAGTCGCGCATGAACGTCTGTGAGGCCAGGCTCCGCCACGGCGCGTCGGGCACCACCCAGCGCACCAGGGTGGTGTCGGCGCCGAGGTTGGTGTCGTAGCGGCCTCCGGGCGCGACCGCGAAGTAGCGATTGCCGGGGAAGGTCAGCAGGGTGAGCTGCGGGGTGCCGTCGCCGGCATCGAAGAAATGGATCGCGCCGTCATCGGTGTTCGCCCACAGCAGGCGACTGCGTTCGATCCAGCCGGCCCGCATCAGCGGCACCTGCAGCGGGATGCGGGCGATCACGCGGGCGCTGTCGAGGTCGAGCAGGCGGCCGTCATCGAGCCCCAGCACGCGGTCGTCGCCGATCGCCACCGCGCGCCGCGCGAAACCCGGCACCTTGCGTACCCGTGCCGCTGCATCCGTGTCGACGAGGTACAGGTCGGCGTCGGCCTTGGCGCCGCTGGAGTCCGCCCATGCCGAGCCCGCATGGGTAAAAACGATGCGGCGAGCATCGGCACTGAACGACAGTGCGCGGATGGTGACCGCGTCGCTGAAAGCCCTCCCGCCGGCGGGATCGACGATCTCGACCAGCCGGCGCGGAGCGGTCGCGGCGCCATCGGCGATGTCGAGCAGCCACAGCCGCAGCACCTGTTTCGGGTCCGGTGCATCGGCGCGATCCCAGGTGCGCGTCGCCACCGCCAGTTGCCGGAGGTCGGGCGATGGCTCGATCGCGGTAATGACCTCGCCCGCCAGCGCCGCCTGCGCCATCGGCTGCCATTGCCTGGCGCCGGGCGCCAGCCATGCGAGGCCGGTGGGCGGTGGATCGGAGCTGTAGTTGCCGTCGTCGGCGTGGCCGTCGGCCGACGGGCAAAACACGTCACCAAAACCACTGCGGCCGCCTCGGAAACAGGCAGATTCGAGCGATCCGAGTGCGATGAGCCCACCGTCGGTGACTGGACGCATCTGCCAGCGACTGTCGACCGACGTGCAGTCCGCACGCGCCGCGCATGCGGGATCGACCAGCAGCGCCGGCGGGAATCCGGCCATCGCTGCCTCGGTGTCATTGGTGGCGTCGTAGCCCTGGCTGCCCAGCAGGTAGCGCGTCGCGTCGAGCCAGCGCACGGAGTGGTAGGCGCGTTCCGGGGTGAATGCGCGCTCGCCGGCGCCGCTGGACAGGTCGAGCGTCTCCACCCGCGCGCGGGTTTCACTCCGCAAGCCTTCGACGCGGACCAGGCGACGCCCGTCCGGCGACACGTCGGCATCAAGGAAATAGCCACGCGGATCAACCGTCAATGCACGCGGTGCAGCGTTGTTGGCGGTAGCCAACAGGGTGACGCCGTAGCGGCAGTGCTGCACTGAGGTGCAGGTCGGATCGAGGTCTCCGAAGTGATCGTCACTCGTATCGGGCAAGCCGCGGCGGCCGTTGCCGTGGTTTGGCTCCGGGCGCAGCCGTCCGTCCGGGGAAGTCGGCCAGTGCGCTGTAGCAATGGTCGCGCCGCTGGCCGGGACCGGCAGGCCAGGATCCGCGCGGATCACGCGCGTGGCAAGGTCGAGGGCGTAGGTGCACCAGCGCGTGCCGGGGTGATGCGCAGCCGGGCAATGGCGTTCGGCGTTTCCATCGTCAGCGCCCGTGTACGCGATCGCCAGCGTGCCCGCCACGGGCCCGTCGCTGAAAGCATGGAACCGCAGCGGGGCTTCGTGGCCTTCGAACAGGGCCGGATCAATGGGCACCTGCGCATGGTCGAGGATCGTGCCGCTGGCCACGTTCCAAACGACGAGCGAGCCGTCGCGCGCGAGTGACGCGAGGTGGCGCCCGTCGTCGACCCAGCGCACCGCGAGCACCGGCGCCTGGTGCCCGAGCTGCACGACGATCTTCGGTTCGAGCGCGGCATCCGAGGGTGCGCGCGTTGAGGTTGCCGTGATCGGATCCGAATCCGAATCCGGCCCGGAACATCCGGCGGCCACCAGGGCGGCGCAGCAGGACAGCAGGAGGCCCGTGACGCGCATCGTGATGCTCCGTGGCCTGTTGCCCGGAGCCCCCGCTCCGCCGGCAGCCCGAGGATAGCACCGCGCGTCCTGTGCACCGCTCCACGCCGCAGCACCTCGCCTGGCCAACGAATGGGCTGCCCGGATTCCCAGCCGGAGGATCCCATGGCGACCCATCCGCTGCGGCGCCTCCCCTTCGCCTTGCGCGTCACGCTTGCCTCAGACAACCGAGTTTGACTGCCCGTTTTCCAAAGACTGGCGATCGGATACCAATGCGTTGATGGGTAGATTGCGGGATGGGTGACCGCCTGGCGGTGCCACCAGCCAACGACTGGATGCTCTCGACCAACTCATCCAGGCAGGCAGGAATCCTTCCGGTCACAGGACGCCTCTTTTGGGTCGGAAGCCGACACTTGGAGACCCATTGCCACGCCAGCCACCCATGCTGAAACCTTGGGGCCACGGGGGCTCGTGGGCTATCCTTTACAGCAAGGCCCCGTAGCTCAGCTGGATAGAGCGGTCCCCTCCTAAGGGACAGGTCGTGCGTTCGAATCGCGCCGGGGTCACCAGCCATTTGTCTTCAAAGCGTGGCCAGTCCGCCAGCTGCGGACTTGCCACCACCCTTACCCGGAGTTCCCGAATGCCACACCCCGTCCTCACCGCGCTAGGCCTGCAGGCCGTCGAATCCGGCACCTACCTCGGCCATGGCGAATGGTCGAAGACCACTGACGCCGGCATCATCGAACCGGTCAATCCGAGCAACGGCGAGGTACTGGGCCGTGTGCATGCCTCGTCCCAGGCCGACTACGACGTGATCGTCGAACGCGCGCAGGCGGCGTTCAAGGTCTGGCGCACCACGCCGGCGCCGCGCCGCGGTGAGGCGATCCGCCTGTGTGCGGATGCGCTGCGCACCCACAAGGATGCGCTGGGCTCGCTGGTGGCGCTGGAGATGGGCAAGTCCAAGCCGGAAGGCGATGGCGAAGTACAGGAGATGATCGACATCGGCGAGTTCTCCGTTGGCCTGTCGCGCCAGCTGTACGGCCTGACCATGCACAGCGAGCGTCCCGGCCACCGCATGTACGAGCAGTGGCACCCGATCGGCATCGTCGGGATCATCAGTGCGTTCAACTTCCCGGTCGCCGTGTGGGCGTGGAATGCATTCGTGGCGGCAGTGTGCGGCGACATCAGCATCTGGAAGCCGTCGCCGAAGACGCCGCTGTCCGCCATCGCGTCGATGAAGATCTGCAACGAGGCACTGCAGAAGGCCGGTTTCCCGGACATCTTCTTCCTGTTCAACGATGCCGGCACCGAACTGGCGTCGGAATTCGTGGACGACAGGCGCATCCCGCTGATCAGCTTCACCGGCAGCACCAAGGTCGGACGCACCGTTGGCGAGCGCTGCGCGCGCCGCATGGGCCGCAGCCTGCTGGAACTGGGTGGCAACAACGCGATCATCGTCGATGAAACCGCGGACCTGAAGCTGGCGATCCCGGCCATCGCCTTCGGCGCGGTCGGTACCGCCGGCCAGCGGTGCACCACCACCCGCCGCCTGATCGTGCACGAATCCATCTACGACGACGTGCTGGGCAAGCTGATCGCCGCCTACAAGCAGGTCGAATCGCGCATCGGCGACCCCACCGACCCGGCCAACCTGATGGGCCCGCTCAACAGCAAGGACGGCGTGGATGCGTACCTCGATTCGATCGCCAGGGCCAAGGCCGCGGGCGGCACCGTCGAAACCGGCGGCGAAGCCATCGACCGCCCGGGCAACTTCGTGCTCCCGGCCATTGTCTCCGGCCTGACCAATGATGCCGAGATCGTCCAGCACGAAACCTTTGCGCCAATCCTGTACGTGATGAAGTACCGCGAGCTGGACGAAGCGATCGACATGCAGAACGCGGTGCCGCAGGGCCTGTCGTCGTCGATCTTCACCACCAACCTCAAGCGCGCCGAGGCGTTCCTGGCCGCCAGCGGTTCCGACTGCGGCATTGCCAACGTCAACATCGGCACCAGCGGCGCGGAGATCGGCGGCGCGTTCGGCGGCGAGAAGGAAACCGGCGGTGGCCGCGAGTCCGGCAGCGATGCGTGGAAGGCGTACATGCGCCGGCAGACCAACACCATCAATTATTCGGATTCGCTGCCGCTGGCACAGGGCATCAAGTTCGACCTGTAAGCGACGGCCCGCATCGTCGATGTACGGACTCGCCCGCCCCTTGCTGTTCGCCCTGGACGCCGAGCGCGCGCACGGGCTTGGGTTGGCGTCGCTGGAGGCGGCCTACCGCAGCGGCATGAACCCGCTGCTGGCGGCGTCGCCCAGGCCGCTGCCGACCAAGGCGTTCGGCCTGACCTTCCACAATCCGGTCGGGTTGGCGGCGGGTCTGGACAAGAATGGCGCGCACATCGACGCGTTGATGGCGCTGGGCTTCGGCTTCGTCGAGATCGGCACCACCACGCCGCGTCCGCAACCCGGCAATCCGAAGCCGCGCATGTTCCGCCTGCCCGCGCACAACGCGGTCATCAACCGGCTCGGTTTCAACAACGATGGCGTGGATGCGCTGGTGCGCAACGTCGAGCGCGCGCAACGCAAGCGTGCCCTGCTCGGCATCAATATCGGCAAGAACAAGGACACGCCGAACGAGGACGCGGCCCGCGACTACCTGCATTGTCTGGAGCGCGTATATCCGCTGGCGGACTACGTGACGGTGAACATTTCCTCGCCGAACACCGCAGGCCTGCGCGAGCTCCAGGAAGAGCAGGCGTTGCGCCGGCTGGTCGGCACCCTGCGCGAGGCGCAGGAGTCGCTGGCTGCGCAACACGGCAAGCGGGTGCCGATGCTGGTCAAGATCGCGCCGGACCTCAGCGACAGCGATATCGAGGCCGCGGGCCGCGTGCTCGGCGACCTTGGCGTGGACGGGGTGATTGCCACCAACACCACGATAGGACGCGAGGGCGTGGACGGCGCGCGCCATGCGGACGAAGTCGGCGGGCTATCAGGCGCGCCGCTGATGGCCAAGTCCACCGCGGTGCTGCGCATGTTGCGTACGCGGCTACCGGAACACATTCCGCTGGTCGGCGTGGGTGGCATCCTGGATGGTGCGGATGCCGCGACCAAGCAGGCCGCAGGCGCAACCTTGGTGCAGCTCTACACGGGCCTGATCTATCGAGGACCGGCGCTGGTCGGTGACTGCGTGGACGCGCTGCGCCGTCGCAAGGAAGCCCCCAGTCGCGGCACCGTACCATCCGCATGAGCGGCGCGTACCGCATCGTCGAGCGCGCACGACTGGACGCGCGCAATACCTTCGGCATTGCCGCAACCGCGCCGATGCTGGTCGAAGTCCAGGATGCCGCAGCGCTGCCGGAACTGTTTGCCTACGCGATGTTGCGCGACGGGTCGGCGCTGGTGCTCGGCGGCGGCAGCAACCTGCTGTTCGCCGCTGATCCGCCTGGCGTGGTGCTGGCATTGCAGGCGCAGCGCATCGAGATCACTGACGCAGGCGGCGACGACGCCATCGTGCGCGCGGACGCCGGCGTCGCCTGGCATGACCTGGTGCTGTGGACCTTGGGCCATGGCCTGTGCGGGATGGAGAACCTGGCCCTGATCCCCGGCACCGTGGGCGCAGCGCCGATCCAGAACATCGGCGCCTACGGCGTGGAGGTAGGGGACTGCATCCACGCGGTGGAAGCATTCGATCGCCGCAGTGGCGCCTTCGTGCGCCTTGATCGTGCGGCCTGCGCGTTCGCGTACCGGGATTCGCTATTCAAGCGCGACCCGGAGCATTACGTCGTGACCGCGGTGGAGTTCGCGTTGTCGCGCGCGCCGAATCTGGTGCTCGGGTACGCCGGGATCGGCGAGGAGTTGAAGGCCATGGGCCTGGACGCCGCATCATCCGCACTCCGCGCCTCGCAAGTCGCCGAGGCAGTGATCCGCATCCGCCAGCGCAAGCTGCCGGACCCGGCGCAGCTGGGCAATGCCGGAAGCTTCTTCAAGAATTCGATCGTGCCTGCACCGGTGGCAGCGGCATTGCAGTCCGAGCATCCGATGTTGCCCGTGTTCCGCGGCGCCAGCGACGACACCCGCAAGCTGTCGGCGGCGTGGCTGATTGATCAATGCGGCTGGAAGGGCCACCGGGATGGCGATGCCGGCGTGTCCGCTACGCATGCGCTGGTGCTGGTCAACCATGGGCATGCCACAGGCGCGCAGCTGCTGGCACTGGCGCGGCGTATCGCGGACTCGGTGCAGGCCAGGTTCGGCGTGGCCATCGAGCCGGAGCCGCGCATCATCGGCGCGACCTGGTGATTGCTTCGCTCGCATCCTCGGTGCAGGCACGCGCGGCCCTGCTCATGTTGGCCAGCACCGTGGGCTTCGGCCTGATGGCGGTGTGCATCCGCCTGGCCGCGGCCACCGAGCCGGTGCTGGAGATCGCGTTCTTCCGCAACCTGTTCGGCCTGCTGGCCCTGTTGCCGGTGCTGGCATGGCCCGCGCTGCGCGGCCGCGATGGTGGCACCTACCTGCGCCGCGTGTTGCGCACCAGGCAGTTGCCAAAATACTTCGTGCGCTGTTTGATCGGCTTCATCAGCATGTTCTTCGGCTTCTGGTCGATCGCCAACCTGCCGCTGTCGCAGGCGATCGCGCTGGCGTACTCCTCGCCGATCTTCGTGACCATCGCCGCGGTGCTGATGCTCGGCGAACGCGTGCGCCTGCGCCGCTGGATGGCGGTCATAGCGGGCTTCATCGGCGTGCTGGTGATCGTGCGGCCGTGGTCGCAGGCCTTCAGCCTGGGCAGCCTGGTCGCAGTGGCGGCGGCGCTGATCACCGCGGTGGTGGCGATCCAGATCAAGCAGCTCTCGCGAGAGGACGGTTCCGACACCATCGTCCTGTGGACCTACCTGTTCTGGGTGCCGATGTCGCTGTTACCCGCCTTGTGGGTGTGGCATTCGCCGCAGGGCATGGCATGGGTGTGGCTGGTGCTGTCCGGGGTGCTCGGCACCGTGGGCCAGCTGCTGTGGACGCGGGCGCTGAAGCTTGGCGAAGTGTCGGCCTTGACCCCGATCAGCTTCGTGCAGCTGATCATCGTCACCATCGCCGGCTGGCTGTGGTTTGGCGAATCCATGGATCGCTGGACGTTGGCGGGCGCGACCATCATCTTCGCGGCGACGTTCTACATCGCGCGGCGCGAGGCGATGCTGGCGCGGTCCGCGCGTTCGCAGGCACCCAGCGAGGCCGCCAAACCGCTGGAGTAACGCGTGGCCCGCGCCAGTGCGGCGCTCAATCCACCCACGGCCTGCGCCGGTGGAACACCACCGAATACGTCCCCACGGTCCACACCAGCGCCGCGGCCCAGCCGGCGAGGATGTCCGACGGGTAATGCACGCCCAGGTAGATCCGCGACAATCCCACCAGCCCGGCGAAGCCCGCCATCAGCACCATCACCGGCCAGCGCCACGGGGTGCGCCACGCCAGCAGGATCAGCACCGCGGCCAGCGTCATGGTGCCCATTGCGTGGCCACTGGGAAAACTGAACGTGGTCTCGGGCGCAATCGATTCCCAGAGCGTCGGGCGCTGCCGGGCGAACAGGTGCTTGGCACCGAGGTTGAGCAGCGCGGAGCCGATGATCGATACGCCGGCAAACAGGCCTTCGCGCAAGTTGCGCCTCAGCGCGAGCGTTCCGACCAGCAGGATGTTCGCCGGCACCAGTCCGTACAGGTAGCCGAGGTCGGACAGGCGCACGAAGAAAACGTCCCAGCCATCGCGCGCAAGCGCATTGGCCCAACGCAGGAGCGGCTCGTCGAACGGGAAGACCTGGCCTGCGCGGAGGTCCTCGGCCAGTTCGCGAAAGCCCCACAGCGGCAGCAGCACACCGGCGAACACCAGCAGCAGGCGGCGGCCGTGCAGGCGCAGGAATGCAACGCCGAAACGCGCTTCCTCGCGCACGGCCTCCACCGCTTCGGCGGGGCTATGCGGGAGCGCGTGCTCGGTACTTTCGGTCGACATAGGCATCGATCAGGGTGACGAATTCGGCGGCGATGTTCTCACCCCGCAAGGTGACGGTCTTTTCACCATCCACGAAGACAGGCGCCGCCGGTGCCTCGCCGGTGCCCGGCAGGGAGATACCGATGTTGGCGTGGCGGGATTCGCCGGGACCGTTGACGATGCAGCCCATCACCGCCAGGGTCATGTTTTCCGCGCCCGGGTGGGTGATCTTCCACTCCGGCATCTTCGCCCGCACGTGGTCCTGGACGGTGCCCGCGAGCTCCTGGAAGAACTCCGAGGTGGTGCGCCCGCACCCGGGACAGGCCGTCACCATCGGCGTGAACGCGCGCAGGCCCATTGTCTGCAGCAGTTCCTGTGCAACGATCACTTCCTGCGTGCGCGAGGCCCCAGGCTCGGGCGTCAGCGAAATGCGAATGGTGTCGCCGATGCCCTCCTGCAACAGCACCGCCAGCGCAGCGCTGGAGGCGACGATGCCCTTGCTGCCGATACCGGCTTCGGTCAGGCCGAGGTGCAGGGCGAAATCACTGCGCGCGGCAAGGTCGCGATAGACCGCGATCAGCTCCTGCACGCCACTGACCTTGGCCGACAGCACGATGCGCTCGCGCGGCAGGCCGATCTCCACCGCCCGTTCCGCGGAGTCGATGGCGGAGCGGATCAGCGCCTCGCGCAGCACTCGGCCGGCGTCCCATGGCTCGGCGCGCAGGGCGTTCTCGTCCATTAACATGGTCGCGAGCGATTGGTCCAGCGAGCCCCAATTGGCGCCGATGCGCACCGGCTTGTCGTACTGGATGGCGAATTCGATCAGCTGCGCGAACTGGGTATCGCGCTTCCTGCCGAAGCCGACGTTGCCGGGGTTGATCCGGTATTTCGCCAGGGCTTCCGCACAGGCCGGTTCGTTCGCCAGCAACGTATGCCCGTTGTAGTGGAAGTCGCCGATGATGGGCACGCTGATGCCCATCATCGCCAGCTTGTCGACGATGCGCGGCACTGCCGCAGCGGACTCGGCGTTGTTGACGGTGACCCGCACCAGCTCGGAGCCGGCGCGCCAGAGTTCGGCGACCTGCCTGGTCGTCGATGCGACGTCCGCGGTGTCGGTGTTGGTCATCGACTGCACGACGACCGGCGCAGTGCCACCGACGTTGACGCCACCGACGACGACCTGGCGGGTGTCTCGGCGCGGCGTGGGACCGAAGCGCGCGGCGTCGTGGCAAGGCAGGGACCCGTTGTTCATTCCGGCATTTTAGCGGGCTCCTTGCCGCGGAGTTCTGCCTTGGGCCAACCATTTCGGCCATCGTCGTATCCTGCGGACATGGACGACCCGAACCACATCCTCACCCCCAGCCAGCTCAACGCCCTTGCCCGCGACCTGCTGGAGGGCACGTTCCCGCTGGTGCTGGTGGAAGGCGAGATCGGCAACCTGTCGCGGCCCGGCTCCGGCCACCTGTACTTCACCCTCAAGGATGCGCGCGCACAGGTGCGCTGCGCGCTGTTCAAGCCGAAGAGCCAGTGGCTCAAGTTCGTCCCGCGCGAAGGGCTGCGCGTGGTCGCGCGTGGACGGCTGACCCTGTACGAGGCGCGCGGGGACTACCAGCTGGTGCTGGACACCATGGAAGAGGCTGGCGAAGGCGCGTTGCGCCGCGCGTTCGAGGAACTCAAGGCGCGCCTGCAGGCGGAAGGCCTGTTCGACGTCGCCCGCAAGCGTCCCCTGCCCCCATTGCTGCGGCGGCTGGCGGTGATCACCTCGCCGTCCGGGGCGGTGATCCGCGATATCGTCAGCGTGCTGCGACGGCGTTTTCCGTTGGTCGAGGTCGACGTCCTGCCGGTGCCGGTCCAGGGCGATGGGGCGGCCGACAAGATTCGCGGCATGCTCCAGCGCGCCGGTGCCAGCGGGCGCTACGACGCCATCCTGCTGGCCCGTGGTGGCGGCTCGCTTGAAGACCTGTGGGCGTTCAATGACGAAGCCCTCGCCCGCGCCATTGCCGCCAGCCCGGTGCCGGTGGTGTCCGCCATCGGACACGAGACCGATGTCTCGCTGAGCGATTTTGCTGCCGACCTGCGCGCGCCCACGCCCTCGGCCGCGGCGGAATTACTGGTGCCCGATGCCGCCGCCCTTGCCACGCGCCTGCACGGCCTGCATCGCGGACTGCTTGGCCTGCACGGCAATGCCATGCGCCAACGCGCCCAGCGCGCGGACCGGGCGTTCCTGCGCCTGCAGGCGCTGCGTCCGCAGGCGCGGCTCGCAGCACTGGCGCAACGCGCGCTGCAGGCACGCGCGCGACTCGACAATGCCGTACAGCGACGCCTCGAAAGCGACCGCGCGCAGCTGCGCCACGCCGACGCCGTGCTTCGCGCCGCACACCCGCGCCGGCGCATCGAACGTCTGCGCGAGCGCCTGCAGGACCTGCAGGACCGTCCGCGCATGCTGCTGGCCCGCCGCCTGCAACACGACGCATTGCGCCTGCGTGGCATGGCGCGGTCGCTGCACGCGATCAGCCCGCTGGCGACCGTGGCGCGCGGTTACAGCATCCTGCAGCATGCCGATGGCCGGATCGTGCGCGATGTCGCCGACGCCGGGGTTGGCGAAGCCCTCGACGCACGCCTGCGCGATGGACGCCTGCGGCTGCGCGTCGAGGCCAAGGAAAACACGCCATGAAGAAGCGCTGGCCCTACTACCTCGCCAATGAACCAGTGCAGGCCAATGCCGAGCTGGAGGTGTTCGACAAGTTCAGCGGAGAGCGCGTCGCCCGCGTTGCCTATGCGGATGCAGGTGCCATCGACAAAGCCATCGCATCCGCGCATGCAGCCCGCGGGGCCATGTCCGGGTTCCCGCCGGACGCGCGCCGCGACGCGCTCGAGCATTGCATGCGCCGTTTCACTGAACGCAAGGACGAACTCGCGCTGGCCCTCTGCATCGAGGCGGGCAAGCCAATCAAGGATGCCCGCGGTGAAGTCGAACGCCTGGTCGACACCTTCCGCATCGCCGCCGGCGAAGCCACCCGCATCGGCGGCGAGGTGCTGGAGCTGCAACTGTCGGCGCGCACCCGCGGCTATCGCGGCATGACCAGGCGCGTGCCGATCGGCGCATGCAGCTTCATCACCCCGTTCAACTTCCCGCTGAACCTGGTCGCACACAAGATTGCGCCGGCCATCGCCGCCGGTTGCCCGTTCGTGCTCAAGCCGGCCGCCAAGACCCCGCTGGGGGCACTGCTCATCGGCGAAGTGCTGGCCGAGACCGACCTTCCGAAGGGGGCATTCTCGATCCTGCCCTGTAGCAACGACGACGCCGCGGCCCTTGTGGAGGACGAACGCATCGCCCTGCTCAGCTTCACCGGCGGGCTGGTGGGCTGGGACATGAAGGCGCGCGCCGGGCGCAAGAAGGTGACCCTGGAACTCGGCGGCAACGCGGCGTGCATCGTCGATGCCGACCCCGGCCGGCCGCTGGAAGACGTAGTAAAGCGTCTTGTGTTCGGCGCCTACTACCAGAGCGGACAGAGCTGCATCAGCGTGCAGCGCATCCTCGTCCATCGCGACCTGGTGGATGCCTTGAAGAAGAAGATGACGACAGCGGTGCGCAAGCTGCGCAGTGGCGATCCGCGAGATGAGTCGACCGTCATCGGCCCGATGATCGACGAGGACGCCGCCAAGCGGGTCGATGCCTGGGTCGATGCCGCATTGCGTTCCGGCGCCCGCAAACTCGTTCGCGGCAAGCGAGCCGGCAACATGCTGCCGGCCGCATTGCTGGAGGATGTCCCGCGCGACTCCGACCTGTACCGCAAGGAGGCCTTTGGCCCGGTGGCGTGCATCGAGGCCTTCGACGATTTCGATGAGGCCATCGCCCGCGTCAACGACAGCGACTTTGGCCTGCAAGCCGGGGTCTTCACCGGCAAGCTTGCCCACGCCCTGCGCGCGTGGGACGCGCTGGAGGTGGGCGGGGTGATCGTTGGCGACGTGCCGAGTTTCCGCGTCGACAACATGCCTTACGGGGGCGTCAAGCAATCCGGCCTGGGCCGCGAGGGCGTGCGCTGGGCAATCGAGGACATGACCGAACCGCGCCTGCTGGTGTTGCGCGACTGAGCGGGCTCAGCCGAGGGGCGGCTCCGGGCGACCGAACAGGTAGCCCTGCGCGTAGGTGCAACCGAGTTCATGCAGGCGATCGCGCTGCCCAAGGGTCTCCACGCCCTCGGCGATGATCTCGATGCCCAGGCTACCCGACAACGCGACGATGGCGCGGATCACCGCCACGCTTTCCGCGCGTGAATCGCCATCGAGGCCGGCCACGAAGCTGCGGTCCACCTTGAGGCTGGCGATCGGGAACCGGTGCAGGTAGGACAGCGCGGAGAATCCGGTGCCGAAGTCGTCCAGCTGGGCCAGCACCCCGCGCGCCCGCAACTCCTCCAGGGTCTGGCTGATCCGTGGCGCGTCATCGAGCAGGGCGACCTCGGTGATCTCGATGCGCAGCCGCCCAGGGTCGACTCCCGCGGTGTCCAGCAGGCCTAGCAGGCGCGGGGCGAAGTCCAGCGAACGGAAATGCCGGGGTGAGACGTTGATGGCGACATAGCCCGGGCTGGGGGCACGCGCCATTTCGGCAATCACGCGCGCATACATCAACCAGTCGACCTGCTCGATCAGCCCGCTGTCCTCGCCCACGTCAATGAACGCCGCCGGCGCCAGCAGCCCGCGCAGTTCGTGGTTCCATCGCAGCAGCGCCTCGAAACCGACGATTTCCCCGTCCGCCATGCGCACGATGGGCTGGAAGTACGGCTCGAACGCATCGCTGTTGATGGCACGGCGCAGGTCGGATTCGAGGTCGAGGGTCCGGGTGGCGGCGTCCCGCATGTCCTCGTCGAACAGCATGCTGCGGTCGCGCCCATCGCCCTTGGCCCGGTACATCGCGGCGTCCGCGTCGCGCAGCATCTCCTCGCCGGCGCTGTAGCGCGGGTGCCACAGCGCGATGCCGATGCTGGCGGTGGGGAACAGTTCGCGCCCGGCGATCCACATCGGTGCACCGAGCGCGGCCAGCACCCGCCGACCCAACTCCTCGGCCATGTCCGGACCATCCAGGCCTTCGGCGAGGATCGCGAATTCGTCGCCGCCCAGCCGCGACACCACGTCGCCAGCCCGCACGGTGCCGACGATGCGGCGGCCCGCCTCGATCAGCAATTCATCGCCCACCGCATGGCCCACGCTGTCGTTGACCAGCTTGAAGCGGTCGAGGTCGAGGAACAGCACCGCAAAGCAGGCGTTGTCCACGCCCTGCGCCCCCGCGATGGCGCTGGACAGGCGTTCCAGCAACTGGGTGCGGTTGGGCAGGCCGGTCAGCGCATCGTGCTGGGCCTGGTGGGTCAGCTTGCGCTCGGCGCGCATGCGCTCGCCAATCTGTTCCATCAGTTCCGTATTGGTCTCGGCCAGTTCGCGGGTGCGCTCGCTGACCCGTTGCTCGAGCAGGGCGTGCGCCTGCACCAGCCTGTCCTGCGCCTGCTTGCGCGCCAGGCCACTGCCGATGTGGTACGCGACGAAGGTGAGCAGTTCCTGGTCACGGGTGCTGAAACCCACTTCCGCCGTGTAGCTCTGCACCGCGATCACCCCGACCACCTTGTCGTCGTGCAGCAACGGCACGCCCAGCCAGAAATGGGCCAGCGTGCCGAGGCTGCGCACCTTGCCACTGGCTTCCAGCCGGCTGATCCGCGCCCGGTCCGCCAACAACGGCTTGCCGCTGCGCAGTACGTATTCGGTCAAGCCATTGGCCACCTTGCGCGGCTTGCGCACGGCATCGCGTTCGTCCACCGAATAGGCGAATTCCAGCATGCTGGCGTCGGCCGACAACATGGCGATGTAGAAATTGCGCGCGTACAGCAGGCCGCCCACGACCTTGTGGATTTCCGCGTAGAAACGCTCCAGGGTCTCGCTGGTCATCGACAGCTCGGCAATCCGGAACAGCGCGCGCTGCAATTCCTGCGAACGCTGGCGTTCCACGACCTCCGCCTGCAGGTCCAGGTTCGCCTGCCGGAGTTCGCTGGTGCGCTGCTCCACCCGGAGCTCCAGCTGCTCGCGCGCGGTGTGGCGGTCCAGCGCGGTCAGGATGTGCTGGGCCACGTAGGACAGCAGCGCACGGTCATCGTCGTCATAGACGTTCGGCTGCTGGTAGTTCTGCACCACGATGCCGCCAACCACCTCGCCTTCGCGCAGCATCGGCACGCCCAGCCAGTCCGCACTGTCGGGGCCATGCTCCGGCTTCATGCCGATGCCGAATCGCGCCCGCAGTTCGTTGGACGGCCCGCGCATCGCTTCCCCGCCGCGCAGCAACTGCAGGCTCAAGCTGGACTCGTTCAGCTCCAGCGGGATTTCCTGGCCGGGGTCGTTGCGCCAGGGGTCGTGCTTGTCCACGAAATAGAGGAAGCGCATCGCCAACCGGTGCGCGTCGTACAGCACGATGTAGAAATTCTCCGCATACATCAGTTCGCCGACCACGGCGTGCACCCGATGCAGCATTTCCTGGGTGTCGAGGTCGCCGCCGGCAAGGTCGGCGATGGCGTAAAGCGCCTGCTGCAGGCGTTCGGACTTGTGCAGGGAATCGATCCGCGCCTGCGCCAGCTCCATGCGCAGGGCGGCTTCCACCTGCATCCGCGCAAACGCCGGCCAGTACGCCTGCAATCCCTCCGGCCACGGATCCGGGTGGCTCGCGGAAATCCCCAACTTGGACTTTTCCGGGCCGGTCCAGCGCTGCTGGAGCGCGTGCCGCGCCAGCAGCGCAGTCTCGGAGGTGCTGCCCTGACCCTGCCCCAGGCGCGGATGTTGCCACTGCACGCGAACGTGGGACCCCGCGGGCAAGGTGTCGAGCAGGGACACAGCCACGTCCGCCAGCCCAAGCCCGTGGGACGCCGAGGTCGGTCCAATTCGCGGTGGCAGTGGCGCTGGAAGGGCACCTTTCATCCGCACGAGCATACTTCGTTGGCCGGGCGCAGGCACGGCTGCACGCGACCCCATCCGGACCGCTTGCACGTTGGCTTGGGAATGACCGCCACCATCGCTGATCGCCACCCGTTGCGGGCGCCCTTCCCCCCGCTGCCACCAGTCCGTACGCTGGCACCGGTGGACGCCCAGCAACCCAGCGACGAAGCCCTGATGCTCGCCTATGCCGCGGGCGACGTGACGGCGTTCGAGCAGTTGTATGCGCGCCACCGCGGCAAGCTTTACCACTATCTGCTGCGCCAGTTGCGCGACAAGGCACTGGCCGATGAAGCCTTCCAGGACACCTGGCAACGGGTGATCGCCGCGCGCGCAACGTGGACGCCGGCAGCCGGCTTCGCGGCCTGGCTTTACACCATCGCCCACCACCGCCTCGGGGACCACTGGCGCAGCCTCAAGCACCGCCCCGCCGCGCCGGCCGATGCCGACGAACGCACTGCCCGCGTTGCCGATCCCGACACGCCCGAGCGCGTATTGTCCGAGTTCGAGCGCCGCCGCCAGCTCCAACTGACGCTGGCCGGATTGCCCCCGGAACAACGCGAGGTGCTGCTGTTGCGGCTGGAACAGGAACTGACGCTGGAGGAGATCGGCGACATTACCGGGGTTGGCCGGGAGACGGTGAAGTCGCGCCTGCGCTACGCCATGGACAAGTTGCGCGCGGGACTGTCGACGTGAGCCGGCATCCGCGGGAACCGCTGACCGCCGAAGAACGTGCGCTGGCTGCGCAATTGCCGCGCCTGCACGGCAGCGTGGAACCCGACCCTACGCTCGATGCCCGCATCCTCGCGGCTGCCCGCAGCGCCGCTGCAGCGCCCCCTGCCCGCCGTCCGCGCTTGCGCTGGATTGCGCCGATGGCAGTGGCGGCATCGCTCAGTTTGGCGGTCGGTCTGGCGTGGCGTCTGCAGCCACCAGCGGCAGTGATCGACCAGCAACCGATGGCGGACGTCGTAGCGACGGGCCTGCCGCAGGCACGCGCCATCGCCATGCCTGCCGATCCCGCACAGGCACGCCAGGCAGTCACGGCTCAACCTGCTGCGCCACCCGCACAACCACGGTCCGCGTCCCCGCAAGCGGTTGCAGACATCGCGACGATCCCGCTTGGCGCCGCGCCCGCGCCACCGCCGCCGGCGCCGGCGCCACCTGCACCGCCTGCCGCAAGCGCCTCGACTTCCGCGGATCGCGCTGTGGCCGGCGACATGGTGGCAGCCCCCGCGGTAGCGCAGTCGTCCAGCCAGGGCATGGCCAAGGCGGCCCGCACCGGCGAAGCGGCGCGCGATTCGGGAGCGGCAGCCACCGCGCCGCGCCCGCAGGCGAACGAAGCCGCGCGGGCCGAGAGCGCCGCGGCCGATGAGCCACAGCCTTTCCTCGCCGACGATCCCGGGGAGGAAGTCCCGCCCGCCACTGCGGATTCGCCGGAAGTGCGCGACGCCTGGCTGCGGCGGATCGGTGAACTGCTGCAACAAGGCCGCCGCGATGACGCGAAGGCCAGCGTGGCCGAGTTCCGCCGGCGCTATCCGGATGCGCCGCTGCCGCCTGACCTGCAGGCGCTTGATCCCTGAGCGTGCGGCGCGGGCTTCGCTTCTCCGCGGGAGGCGTTGCGACAAGCCAGCCAGGTCCCTGCACGCCCGCTAACATGGGCGGATGAGTTCACCCTCCCCGGCGCCCAAGGCGCCCATCGGTTCCCTGCGCGCCCTGTGGCCGTTCGTTCGCGGGCATTTGGGCCTGTTCTGCGGCTGGCTCGCAGCCCTGGCCTGCTCGTCCGCCGCCACCCTGAGCCTGCCGCTGGCGTTCCGGCAGATGCTCGACCATGGTTTCACCAGCGGCGCCAACATCGACCGGACCTTCGGCTTCGTGTTGCTGGTGATCCTGGCGCTGGCGCTGGCCACCGCGGTGCGCTTCTACTTCGTGACCCTGCTCGGCGAGCGCGTGGTTGCCGACCTCCGCCAGCGCCTTTACGCGCACCTGATCGGCCTTGATGCCGGCTTTCACGACCGCACCCGCAGTGGCGAGCTGGTCTCGCGGCTGACGGCTGATGCCGAATTGCTGCGCAGCGTGGTGGGCTCGGCCATGTCGGTGGCGCTGCGCAGCGTGGTCACCGTGGTCGGTTCGATGGTGATGCTGTTCGTCACCAGCCCGCGCCTGGCGGCATGGGCACTGCTCGGCATCCCGCTTGCGGTGTTGCCCATCGTGCTCGGCGGGCGCCGCATCCAGAAAGCCTCGCGTGCAAGCCAGGACCGGGTCGCCGATGCCAACACACTCGCCACCGAATCACTGGGGGCGGTCAAGACCGTGCAGGCGCACGCGCGCGAACCGTACGAACGCACCCGCTATGCCGATGCACTGAAGCTCGCTGTGTCCACTGCCGGCAAGCGCATCCGCTTGCAGGCACTGGTCACCGCCATCGCCATCACCATGATCTTCGGCGCAGTCACGCTTGTCCTGTGGTCGGGCGCGCACGACGTGATCGGCGGGCGCATGACCGCGGGCACCTTGGGCCAGTTCGTGCTTTACGCACTGATCGGCGGCGGTTCGGTAGGCGCGCTGGCGGAGGTCTGGAATGAACTGCAGCGCGCCGCGGGCGGCATGGGCCGGATCAACGACCTGCTGCAGGAAGTGCCCGGCGTCACGGCGCCTGCGCAACCGCGCGCCTTGCCGCTCCCCCTGCGCGGCGCCATCGCCTTCGACAACGTGAGCTTCCACTACCCGCAGCGCGAAGACCTGCCCGCGCTCGAGCAGTTCAGCCTGCGCGTGCAGCCCGGCGAAACCGTGGCGCTGGTTGGCCCGTCCGGTGCCGGCAAGAGCACGGTGTTCTCGCTGCTGCTGCGCTTCCATGATCCGCAGTCCGGCACCATCCACGTGGACGACATTGATCTGCGCGAACTCGACCCCGCTGCATTGCGCGAAGCGATTGCGCTGGTCCCGCAGCAACCGACCATCTTCGCCACCAGCGCCGCCAACAACATCCGCTACGGAAAGCTCGAAGCCAGCGACGACGACGTGCGCGCCGCCGCCCGTTCCGCCGAAGCACTGGAATTCCTCGATGCATTGCCGAGCGGCTTCGACGAGGAACTCGGCGAACGCGGCGCGCGCCTGTCCGGCGGCCAGCAGCAGCGCGTGGCCATCGCCCGCGCCCTGCTCAAGGATGCACCGATCCTGCTGCTGGACGAAGCGACGTCGGCGCTCGACGCGCAAAGCGAACGCGCCGTGCAGCACGCGCTGGAAAACCTGATGGCCGGACGCACCACCCTGGTGATCGCGCACCGCCTGGCGACGGTGCTCAAGGCGGACCGCATCGTGGTGATGGACCGCGGCCGCATCATCGCCGAGGGCACCCACGCCGAGTTGCTGGCGCAGGAAGGCCTGTATGCGGAACTCGCCAGGCTGCAGTTCCTCGACTGACCGCGCCGAGCGCTGCCAGCCGAACGTCAGCGTTGCAGCAACGCCTGCAACAGCCGCGGCACGCCATCCATCGCCGCGGCCACGTTGTCGAGAACGTCCTGCAAGGTGATGACCTCATCCGGATCCGGACCCGCACCCGCAGCCCAGTTGGCAACGATGCCGAGGCAGGCGTATTCCAGCCCAAGCTCGCGGGCCAGCCCGGCTTCCGGCATGCCGGTCATCCCCACCAGGTCGCAGCCGTCTCGACGCATTCGCGCGATCTCTGCCTTGGTCTCAAGGCGCGGGCCTTGGGTAGCGCCATAGCAGCCGCCATCGACGATGGCCACCCCGGCGAGCTCGGACGCGTTGACAATTTGGCGACGCAGGGACGGGCTGTAGGGATCGCCGAAATCCACGTGCAGCACCTCGCTGCCCGGCTCCTCGCACAGCGTCGAAATACGGCCCCAGGTGTAGTCGATCAACTGGTCTGGACACACCAGCGCCCGCGGCCCGCATTGCGCAGTGATGCCCCCGACCGTATTCAATGCCAGCACACGCCTTGCACCGATCGCCTGCAACGCAGCGAGGTTGGCGCGGTAGTTGATCTTGTGCGGCGGCAGCGAATGGCCCTCGCCATGCCGGGCCAGGAAGGCCACGCGCTTGCCCGCATACATCCCCACCCGGATTGGTCCAGACGGCGCACCGTATGACGTCACTGGCTGGTGCGATTCGACATCGGCAAGTTCGCCCAGCGCATACACGCCGGTGCCGCCGATCACTGCCAAGTCGATGCTCATCCCCCACTCCGCGAAACACCGCAAGCGGATACCCGGGTGGGTGCCTGCGGGACCTTCGGCGACATGGATGTCGCCGATGAGCCTACAGGGACGTATTCACGGCGTGTCCCGCAGGCACCCACGCGGGGAGCCGCCTCCGGCAAGTCCACCAGATCAAGCCAGCGCATAAATCGCCGGCAGATTGCGTCCCTGCTCGTGGTAATCCATTCCATAGCCGAACACATACGCATCCGGCACCTTGACCCCGACATGGTCGGCGCAAATGCCGTCCACGCAGCGATCGTGCACCTTCACCGCCAGCACCGCCACCCGCACATCGGCCGCACCCTGGTCCTCGCACCATTGCTTGACCGCGAGCAACGTATGACCTTCGTCGAGGATGTCGTCCGCCAGCAACACCCGCCGCCCGCGCATCGGCGTGGCAGGCCGGTGCAGCCAGGCCAGGCCGGAACCTGTGGTCTGGCCGCGATAGCGGGTGGCGTGCAGGTAATCGAACTGCAGGTCCAGCCCACGCTCGCCCAGCGCGAAGGCCAGTTGCGCCGCGAACGGCAATCCGCCATTCATCACCGTCAGAAACAGTGGCACTTCGTCTTCGGCGTACTCGCCGCGGATCTCGCCCGCCATGCGCGTGATCGCGGCTTCCAGCACTGCCTTGTCGTGCACCACGCGCGCCGTGGCCAACGCATCCGCAAGCCTCGGCGTGCTCATGCCACATTCCCCACGTCATTGGCTCCGGAACGTGCGCCCGCGTCCATGTCCGAGACGGGTACTTCGCCCAGCCGCGCCTGCGCGCTGGCATGACGGGCATCGGCCAGCAGGCCTTCCCACGAGCGCGGGCCGCGGCCCAGCAATCCGACCAGCGCCGTCGTGTTGAGCGCGCGGCCTTCGACGGCGCGCAGCGACTCCTCCACCATCTGCGGGTGGCAAACGAGCACCACGTCGCAACCCGCATCAAGGTGCGCGTCGACGCGGGCCTTGGTGCCACCCGCGGAGAAGGCCGCGGCCATGCCGATGTCGTCGCTGAACACCACGCCGCGGAAGCCCATGTCCTTGCGCAGGATGCCGTCGATCCATCGAGGTGAATAGCCGGCTGGCTCTGGTGCGACCTGCGGATACACCACGTGCGCCATCATCACGGCATCCGCGCCGGCCTCGATGCCCGCGACGAACGGAACCAGGTCGAGTTCGCGCAGCGCCTGGAGCGGGCGATCGTCGACCGCATCGTCGAAGTGGGTGTCTTCCAGCACCGAGCCATGCCCCGGGAAATGCTTGAGGGTGGCGGCCATGCCGGCAGCGTGCATGCCCTCGACGTAGGCGCGGGTGAACTCCGCCACCACCCGCGGGTCCGGCGAAAACGCGCGGTTGCCGATGGCGCGGTTGCCACGGCCCAGGTCCACCACCGGTGCGAAGCTGAGGTCGATGCCGGTCGCCCGGATCTCGCTGGCCATCAGCCATGCATGTTCGCTCGCCAGCGCAAGCGCGGCGTCGCGGTCGCGCGCGTACAGCGCATCGAACCCCTGCAGGGGCGGCAGCTTGCTGTAACCCTCGCGGAAACGCTGCACGCGTCCGCCTTCCTGGTCCACGCACACCAGTTGCGGGCGCGGTGCGGATTCGCGGATGGATTGGGTCAACTCCGCCACCTGCGCCTTCGACGCGAAGTTGCGCGAGAACAGCACGACCCCGGCGCACGCTTCGTGCTGCAGCCAGTCGCGCTCCTGCAAGCTGAGTTCGAGTCCGGCGATGCCGATACCAAGCATTAGGCGTTGTCCTTCAAGCGCAATCCATCGATGGTCTGTTGCAAATCCAGCGCAGCACGTTCGTCCTCGCGCCACGCCGCGTACGGACGCGAAGCCAGCGCCAGATTGTAGTAGCGCTGGGCATGCGTCGCTTCTGGGCCCAGCCAGCCGGGCCGGGCGAACGCCTCATCGGCAGATGCCAGTTCGATCTCCGCAACCACCAGGCCCGCGTTGTCGCCGAGGAACTCGTCGATCTCCCACAGGTGGCCGGCGTGCTCCACCAGGTGACGGCGCTTGTCGATGATGCCGCCGACGCACAAGGCCAGCAGCGCGCGGGCATCGTCCCTGGGGATTTCGTAGTCGAATTCCTGGCGTGTGCTGCCGAGTTCGCGCGACTTGATGTTGAGACGCGCCGTGTTGCCTTCTATGCGCACGCGCACCGACGTGTTCATCGCCCCGCTGTCGACCATGGCGACGTCGTTGAGGTAGCCCTGCGCCATCGGAATGACTGCATGCGCCGCAGCGCGCCAGCCGTCGCCGCGCAGCAGGAACTTGCGTTCGATTTCGATGCCCATGCGAAGTGCTCAGCCCGGCTCGAACACGGCAATCGATTCCACGTGCGCGGTGTGCGGGAACATGTCCATGGCACCCGCGGCGCGCAGCTTCCAGCCACGCTCGTTGACCAGGTAGCCGGCATCGCGCGCCAGCGAGCCGGGATGGCAGCTCACGTAAACGATGCGCCGCAGCCCCTTGAGCGGCAGCTGCTTCAGGGCCTCCAGCGCACCCGAGCGCGCCGGGTCCAGCAACACCTTGTCGAAACCGGTCTTGAGCCATGGCTGCCCGGCCAGGTCCTGGGCAAGGTCCGCAGCATGGAATTGCACGTTGCCCAGGCCGTTGTGCACCGCGTTGGCTCGCGCGCGCTGCACCAGCCCGGCATCGCCCTCGACACCCACCACCTCGCCGCCGACGCGGGCCAGCGGCAGGGTGAAATTGCCGAGGCCGCAGAACAGGTCGAGTACGCGCTCGCCAGGCTGTACGTCCAGCAGCCCGAGGGCAAGCGAGATCATCGCCTCGTTCAACTTGGCGTTGACCTGGATGAAGTCGAGTGGCCGGAACAGCAGTTCGATGTCCCACTGCGGCAGCCGGAACGAGAGTTGCGCTGCTGCGCCCGCCAGTGGGTGCACCGAATCCAGGCCGCCCGGCTGCAGGAAGATGGCGAAGCCGTGCGCCTGCGCGAAGGCCTGCAGCTTGCCGAGGTCGGCTTCCGACAATGGCTGCAGGTGGCGGAACACCAAAGCCGCCGCGGCATCGCCGGCGATGAATTCGATTTGCGGAATGTCGCGCCGCGCATCCAGGCCGTCGACCAGCGCCGACAACGCCTCCACCTTGAAGCCCAGTTGCGGCACCACCACGTGGCACTCGCGGATGTCGGCGACGAAGCGCGGGTCCTGCTCGCGGAAACCCACCAGGGTCTTGTCCTTCTTCTCCACCCGGCGCACCGAGAAGCGGCCCTTGCGGCGGTAGCCCCAGGCATCGCCGGACAGCGGCGGCAGCACGCGTTCGGGCGTGACGTGGCCAATGCGCTGAAGGTTGTCCAGCAATACCCGCTGCTTGGCCTCGATCTGCCTGTCTTCAGCCAGGTGCTGCAACACGCAGCCGCCGCACACGCCGAAATGCGGGCAGCGCGGCTGCACGCGGTCCGGGGAGGCAGCCAGGACTTCCAGCGTCCTGGCCTCGTCGAAATGCCGCGAACGCGCAGTCTGCTGCACGCTCACGGTTTCGCCCGGAAGCGCGCCGGACACGAACACGGTCTTGCCGGCATGCGCCTGCCCTTCCGGCCAGCGCGCGACCCCGCGGCCGTCGTGGCTGAGGTCGATGATGTCGAGGGTCTTCGGGGAGTGGTCGAGGCGGGCCACGGAAACCAGGTGCCGGGAGGGCCGGCCATTGTCGCAGAAGCGCACATGCAAACGGCCCGCGGGTGCGGGCCGTTGCGATGGTTCGAGCAGGCTCGCTTCGGCCTACTTCTGCTTCCAGCCGCCGCCCGACTGGTACCACCAACCGCTGCGAGCGCTGGCGATCCACTGCTTGGCAAACACCTCGCGGATCTGGCTTTCCCATTCCGGATGGCCGTTCGCCACCGCCACTTCGCGGTAGACAGCCTTGCGGTCGCGGTTGTCGTCGGCCACCGCCGCGTTCATCGCCACCCGGTCCTTCAACTCCAGCTTGCCCGCATCGCGCACGCTGACCAGGCCGTCGCTGGTGAAACCCAGCGCCCCGGAATCGAAGCCGGCGCGCAGGGTGCCGTTGAACCGCGACTCCATGCGGGCCTGGATGGCCTGGATGGCAGGGGTCTTGATGGTGATGTCGGGCGCGCCCTGCGCCTGCGCGCTGCCGATGCCGAGCAGCATCCACGGATCGAAATCAAACCGCTTCTGCAGCATGGCCATGCCGCCGTTGCCAGGGTCCTTGGCCTCGACCTTGTCGGCCTCGTCGATCACCTTCTCGACGAATTCGCGCGCCGCTTCCTTGGCTTCCGCCGCGGGAAAGTACACGTTGATGGTGACGCACGCACTGAGCAGTAATGCGCCCAGCACCGGAATTCCGAACACCTGTTTCATCTTGCTACTCCAAAGGAACCGCTTATTCCACGACCGGCTTTACGTCACCCGACGCCACCGCGGTCAGTCGCTCCACCAGGGTGGGCCAATCCACCTGCCGGTTGAAGCCAACCACGTCCAGGCGCGGGATGCCGGCACCTTGCACGATAGTAAAGCTGTTGGCCGCCTGACTGTCATCTGAACCCTGCAAGCCTGACATCGCGCAGACCTCGTTGGCCAGCCGGCAGGCAATGCCGATGCGCCGATAACCGAAGTCGTCGAACAGGCCGATCAGCTGGCCCTGCAGGCTGGTGACGAAGCTGGCGTCGCCCACGCTGCTGATGTTCTGTACCGCGCGCTGGCTGATGCGCTGCTTCACGCCGCGCTTGGCGTCAGTGTTGAAGCGCGCATCGAATGCAACGGGCGTCCAGTCGACCAGGCGCAGCCCGTCGATGCGGCCGTCCAGGCGCCCGCTGATGCTGCCAAAGCCGAGCACCTCGGTCAGCCGCGACAGGTCGAGGTCGTCAAGGGCGATGTCCGCGCTCAGGCTGGGGGCGGTGCCGAACGGGCGCTCCAGGGCCAGCGAGGAAAAAGCCACGCGCCCGTCGAACAGTTGCATGTCCAGGCCACCATCGAAATCCACCCGCTCGTTGGCGTAGCGCGCGGTGGGGATGGTGCCGCTCAGGCGCCCCTGGAACGCTGGCAGCCCGAGCGCCTTGGACAGCAGGCCCACATCCAGATCGTCCAGCACCAGGCCAAAGCGGATGTCGGCGCCGGCCTCGCCTTGGGGCGGGCGGATCACCAGGTCGCGAAACGTTATGCTGCCGCCCATCAACGGCACCCGCGCGTCCTCGCGAAATCTCAATAGGCCGTCGCCGCTGGCGAACGGCAGGCGCGCGGCGTTGAAGTCCAAGCCGTACAGCTTGCCCGAGCGCCAGCGCAGCTCGCTGTCGACCGGTGCGCCCGCAGAATAGCGCACGTCGCCCTGCAGCCCTGCGAACACAAAGCGCTGCTGCGGGTCGCCGATATCGACGTCGTGCAGCACGGCGTCGACCAGCGCCAACACGCCCTCGCGCACCTGCAGGCGAAGGTCCATGGCGCCCTCGATGGCAACCTCGCCCAGGCCGAACAAACCCAACCAGCCGGACAGATAGCGCTGTCGCAGCGGCGCCATGTCTGCACTTTTGACCTCGATGTCGAGGTTGCGCAGGCTGGCGTCGGCGTCGAACGCGGCACTGCCGCTCGCCTGCAGGGTGTTGCCATCGCGCCATGCGATGCGCGGCAATTCCCAGCCGGCCCTGGCGCGCCGCATGGCATCGATGCGCAGGCCGATCGGCGTGGCGGGCAACGCCACGTAGGTGTTGCCGGCCAGGAACTCGCCGCCGCGCAGGTCGCCATCAATCGTCAGCAACGACAGCGCCGGCGCGATTCGGTAGTCGATGGCGAAGCGGCCACCCAGATGTTCGCCTGCCATGCTGGCATCGGCGGTTTCGAGGCCGATGTCCCGCAACACCAGCGGCCCCGCGATGCGCAACGGCCGATTGGCGGGCGATTCGACCTCCAGCCGCGCATCGAAGCTGCCAGAGGTAAAGCGTGCGTCCGTCCACGCCTTCGACAGCAGCACTTGTGCCCATGCGACGGGTACCCGGGTGAGGTCGAGCGTGGTCAGGTCCGGCGCGGCTGCGCTGCGGTCGAGGGCGATGCGGGCGCTGCCGCGCGCGAGCTCGGCCTGCGTGGTCGCAGCGTCGAACTCGACGCTCAGTTGCAGCGGCGCCCCTCGGCCGGAACGCAGCTGGCCCGTACAGCGCCAACCCGAGCGATCGGTGCGCTGCAGAGGGCAGCGCCAGTGCAGGTCACGGTAGGCCACGTCCATCGCAGGCGCGTGCACGCGTGCTGCCCACAGGTCGAGGGTGCCTGTTGTCGCGCCCGCAGGCCAATCAAGGCGCAGGCGCACCCGCTCCAGCGTGGCCACCCCGGTACTGACCCTGGCGATGCGCGCCTGCGCGACCCTCGCTTGCGCCGGCGACGCGGCTGCCAGCGCAAGCAGCATCGCGCTGGCAAAGGCAACAGGTAAGATCGAACGCGACATGGCGGCAGCATACGCAGGCGGAGCGAGCAACCCAGGAACGACATGCGCCTTCCGCGCCTGCTCCTGGTCGAGGACGACCCCGTCAGCGCCAGCTACCTGCACGATGCCGCCTCGTCCCTGCCGGCTCTGGTCGACATGGCCGCCACCATCGCCGACGCCTTGGCGCTGGCAAAGCGCCAGCCGCACGATCTCTACCTGATCGATGCCCACCTGCCGGACGGCCGCGGCGAAATGTTGCTGCAGGCCCTGCGCGATGCCGGCATCGGGACACCCGCACTGGCCCACACCGCCGCCCGCGACCCAGGCATGCGCGAGCGGACGATCGCACTGGGATTCGTGGGCGTTCTGCACAAGCCAATTGGCGTAGCGGGACTGCATGAGGCGTTGCGCGAGCACCTGCCCGGCTGCGCCATGCCAGCGCGCAGCGGCGGCAAGCTGCCCAACTGGGACGATGCTGCGGCGCTGGCCGCGCTCGGCGGCCAGCAGCCCCACGTGGAGGCGTTGCGCGGCCTGTTCCTGCAGGAACTGCCCGGCCAGCACGCGCGCATCACCGCCGCCGTGCATGCAGGCGATGACGCAGGCGTGCGCGCCGAACTGCACCGGCTGGTGGCGAGTTGCGGTTTTGTCGGCGCGGCGCGGCTGGCGCAGGCGGTGCACGCGCTGCAACAGAACCCGCTGGAGCCCGAAGCCCTGCAGCGCCTGCACTTCGCGATCGACGACCTGCTCGCCTCAGCCTGACCCCAGCGGACGGGCGATGCGCCCGAGGTCGGCCAGCATGTCCCAGGACTTCAGGCCGCGTCCGTCGAGGTAGTGAAGCAGCACCGCGCGAAGGGGCAAACGCAGGCTGGCCAGGTCATCACGCGCCGGCTCGGAGCCGCTGGCCAGGGCGAGCAAGGCGCTGCCGGTGGCCGATTGCCGGCGTTCGCCATCGCGTTCGCTGAGCACGCGGCGCGGCCCGTGCTCCGGGTCCAGCCGATAACGCGCGGCGGGGTCGATGCCGTCGCCATCGCCATCCATGTCGAGGGCGAACCCCACGCCCAGTGCGTCAAGCAGGTCGCGTTCGAACAGTCGTAGTGTCCAGGCCAGGCTGCCTCCAGCGCGCAGGCGTTCGCGCGCCGATGCGTAGGCGACGTACAGGTCTTGCTGCGGTGACATACGCTGGGACAGGCGCAGGCAGAGTTCGTTGAGATAGAAGCCGGCCATGGCGGCGTCGCCCTGCAGCAGCGGCGCGGCGTCCAATGCTTCCGCCGAAGCGAGCTGGGCAAGTTCGCCGCGTTGCACGGCATCGAACCTGATCGATTGCAGCGGCTGCAACGCTGCGCGCAACACATGGCGCTTCGGTCCCTGCACGCCGCGCGCGACCAGGCCCACGCGGCCATGGCCGGCGCTCAGCACTTCCACCAGCAGGCTGGTCTCGCGCCAGGCGCGCGCATGCAGCACGAACGCCGGCTCGCCGACGTAGCGCATGTTCAGTCGTGGTAACCCAGCGCGCGCAGCGCCGCTTCATCGTCGGACCAGCCTTCGCGCACGCGCACCCAGGTCTGCAGGAACACCTTGCAGTCGAACAGGCGTTCCATCTGCAGGCGCGCGCGGCTGCCGATCTCGCGCAGGCGCTCGCCGCCCTTGCCGATCACGATCGCCTTCTGCCCGTCGCGCTCCACCCACACCACCGCGTCGATGCGGAACACCGGGGCGCGACCCGTCAGGTCTTCCTCGAACTTCTCGACTTCCACCGTGGTGGCGTACGGCAATTCCTCACCGAGTTGGCGCATCAACTGCTCGCGCACCAGCTCGCCGGCCAGGAAGCGCTGGCTCTTGTCGGTGATTTCGTCTTCTGCATACATCGGTGGGGCCATTGGAACAAGCGCCAGCAGCGTCTCCACCAATGCCTCCAGGCCCTTGCGCTTGAGCGCCGAGAGCGGATGCACCGCGGCGAATTCGCGGCCCTCGCTGACCTTGGCGATGAACGGCAGCAGCGCCGCCTTGTCCTTGATCTTGTCGACCTGGTTGACCACCAGCACCACCGGCAGGCCGCCTTCGCGCAGGGCATCGAAAGCCAGTCCGTCCTCGGCATCCCAGCGGCCAGCCTCGATCACCAGCACGGCCGCATCCACGCCTTCCAGCGCGCCGCGCGCAGCCCGGTTCATCATCCGGTTCATGGCCTTGCCGGAGCGCTTGCCCTGTTCGCCATGGATGCCGGGCGTGTCCACCAGCTGCAACTGTCCGCCGGGGAAGGTGGCAATGCCGAGCAAACGGTGGCGCGTGGTCTGCGGCCGGTTGGAGGTGATGCTGATCTTGGCCCCGACCAGCGCATTGACGAGGGTCGACTTGCCTACGTTGGGGCGCCCGATCACCGCCACTGCGCCGCTGCGCTGCGCGTCCTGGGTGGGCGTGCTCATCCGCCGATCGCCAGCAGCGCGGCTTCCGCCGCCTGTTGTTCGGCAGCGCGGCGCGATCCGCCTTCGCCTTCAGTCGTCAACATGGGGTCATCCAGCATGCAGCTCACCTTGAATGTGCGGGCGTGGTCATCCCCACCCTCTTCCAACAACGCATACACCGGCAGGCTGCGCTGGCGCGCCTGCAACCATTCCTGCAGCCGCGTCTTGGCGTCCTTGCCCACCTTGTCCGGCGCCGGCAGGCCCGCGATCAACGGCGCAAACCAGGGCAGCACCGCGTGCCGGCAGGCTTCGAAACCGGCGTCGAGGTGGATGGCCGCGACCACCGCCTCCAGAGCATCGGCCAGGATCGAGTCGCGGCGGTGGCCGCCGGTCTTCATCTCGCCGGGCCCCATCACCAGCAGTTCGCCCAGCCGCATGTGGCGGGCGATGCCGGCGAGCGCTGATTCGCGCACCAGTTCGGCGCGGGCACGGGTCAATGCGCCTTCGTCGGCGCGCGGCCAGTGGGCATACAGAGCCTCCGCGACGATCTGGCTCACCAGCGCGTCGCCGAGGAATTCCAGGCGTTCGTTGTGGGGGCTGCCTGCGCTGCGATGGGTCAGGGCCTGGCGCAACAGGCCCGGATCGGCGAACGCGTGCCCGCCGAACGCGACCCCCCTTGCATCACGGAGACTGGGCTGCACCGTCACGCAACAGTTCCTGCTCGGCGTGGTACTTCCCCACCACGTCGAGGTTGGCGATCAGCTGCTCGCGGCGTTCATAGTCGACGACCAGCTTGTAGCCGGTGTCGGTGCTGTCGATCTTCAGCGCCTCGGACTTCACGTTGTTGGCGTAGCTCATGTACAGGCGCTTGAAGAACAGTTCGCGGATCTTTTCCTTGGACGTGTTGGTGATGCCCGGCTCCTTGGCCAGGCCCGCCAGCGCCTTCTTCACCGAGTAGTACTCCGTGTACATCGGCACGATCTTCATGCCGCAGTAGATGAAGAGCATCGCCACCGAAAGCGTGATCAGGAACCCGATCATCGTCATGCCGCTCTGCTTGCGATCCATCTGTCGTCCCCTTGCCTGTGCCAGTTAAGGAATGCGCGTGCCGATCCGCGACACATCGACCCACCCCGCGCCCCGGTCGAAATTCATCCAGATCAGGAATGCCTTGCCGCGCAGGTTGCGCTCCGGCAGCATGCCCCAGAACCGGCTGTCCTCGCTATTGTCGCGATTGTCGCCCATCACGAAGTAATGCCCCTGCGGTACCTGCCAGTCGCCTTCCCCCTGGAAGGTAAACGGCACATCCTCGCGCTCCAGGACATGGTGCGGCCGCCCGGGAAGGTTTTCGGTGGACAAGGTGGCGCCGGTCATGTCGCTGCCTCGGCCCTTGCCCTCGTACATGCCCTCGACCCGGTACGCCAGCGGCTTGCCGTTCACGCTGACCACGTTGTCGTGGTAGCCGACGGTGTCGCCCGGCATCCCGACCACGCGCTTGATCCAGTCCTCGCGCGGGTGGTGCGGCGGGCGGAATACCACCACGTCGCCGCGCTTGGGCGCGCCATTGGCGAGGAACTTCTTGTTGGTGATCGGCCAGCGTAACCCGTAGGCGAACTTGTTGACCAGGATGAAATCGCCGATCAGCAGGGTGGGCATCATCGAGCTGGAAGGGATCCGGAACGGCTCGCCGACGAAGCTGCGCAGTCCAAGCACCAGCGCCAGGATCGGGAAGAACGCCTTGGCGTAATCGACCACCACCGGCTCTTTCTCCGGCTCCAGCAGGCTGCCCGCAGCGGCGCGGCGCTTCGCCAGGAAGAGCTTGTCGAGCAGCCAGACGAGGCCAGTGAGCGCGGTCAAGGTGACCAGGATCGTTTCGAACCACACCATCATGCCTTGTTCTCCATCGATGCCCGCGCGTCCGCGCTGGCGATGCTCACTTGTTGTCCATCTGCAACACGGCGAGGAAGGCTTCCTGCGGAATCTCGACGTTGCCCACCTGCTTCATCCGCTTCTTGCCGGCCTTCTGTTTCTCGAGCAGCTTCTTCTTGCGCGATGCGTCGCCACCGTAGCACTTGGCCAGCACGTTCTTGCGCATCGCTTTGACCGTGGTGCGGGCGATCACCTGGCCGCCGATCGCGGCCTGGATGGCCACGT
>JAZKHR010000001.1:0-5615 GCA_040385305.1 Pseudomonadota bacterium | reverse complement strand
CTCGCACCACCAGTTGTTGTTCATCTCGTTGACGCGGTCGATCAGGATGAAGCCCGGCTCGGCGTAGTCGTACGTCGAGACCATGATCATGTCCCACAGGTGGCGCGCGCGGATCTGGCCGTAGATGCGGCAGGCCACCAGGCCGTCGTCGCGGGTCACGTAGTTCTTGTGGGTCGGCCATTCGCGCCAGACGATCTGACTGTCGTCATCCAGGTCCAGGTCGCCCTGTTCCTTGATGTTGATCGGGAACACCAGCGGCCAGTCCTGGTCGTTCTTCACCGCGTCCATGAAACCGTCGGTGATCAGCAAGGACAGGTTGAACTGGCGCAGCCGGCCGTCTTCGCGCTTGGCGCGGATGAAATCCTTGACGTCCGGGTGGGAGACGTCGAACGTGCCCATCTGCGCGCCGCGGCGGCCACCGGCCGAGCTCACGGTGAAGCACATCTTGTCGTAGATATCCATGAACGACATCGGGCCCGAGGTGTACGCGCCGGCGCCCGCCACGAACGCGCCGCGCGGGCGCAGCGTCGAGAATTCATAGCCGATGCCGCAGCCGGCCTTGAGTGTCAGGCCGGCCTCGTGGACCTTGTCGAGGATGCCGTCCATCGAGTCCTCGATGGTGCCGGACACAGTGCAGTTGATGGTGCTGGTGGCGGGCTTGTGTTCCAGTGCGCCGGCGTTGGACGTGATGCGGCCGGCGGGGATGGCACCGCGGCGCAGCGCCCAGGCGAAGCGCTCGTTCCAGTACTTCTGCAACTCAACCGTGGGCTCGGCGTCCGACAGGGCCTTGGCCACGCGCTGGTAGGTGCCGTCGATGTCGGCGTCCACCGCGTCGCCGGCCTTGGTCTTGAGGCGGTACTTCTTGTCCCAGATGTCCTGCGACGCGGGCTGCATCGGGATGTCCTGCTTCGTGCCTGTTGCCACCGCCTCCAACCTCACCGTGCTCATGCCTGACGACGCTCCTTGTGCTGGTGGGCGCGGCCTGCCGCGCCCGTGTTGTGTATGTGCGCCGTCACCGGGGACACCGGGCCGACGCTGCCGCCGCGCGCACCGGCGCTGGCTGCGGATGCATTGCCTTGGCGTTTCCGCCCGGCCCTGTGGGGCCACTCCTGCCGGTTTTCGCGCCGCTCCCCAACGACGCCTGCCTGTCCCCAATCATCTACGAATGAATCACAACTCTTGGGCCTTTGGAACGCTACTGACCACAAGATGTAGTGGATCGCGGGAATCGACACTAACCAGCGCCCGAGCCGAAGTCAACGCCTCCACGCGCACTTTTCCGCTTGCATTCGGAGCGCCCGTGCTGACATCCGCGACCGGGCTGGATTTCCTGGCACCTCCCCTATTCAAGGGCCTTCGATCTTTATGTGCGGCCGCCTTGCGTGGCGGGATCACCCCGTCGCAGGCCACGTACGATTCTCCGTGGCCCAGCACTTGCCTTCGCTTCAGCGGAGATTGCACGATCTTCAACGAAACTGAACGCATTCGCACAAGGTATCTCCGCTTCCGATGAAAACCGCCTCCAAGACCCTGCTCGCCCTGGCCGCCGCCGCCGCTTTTGGCGGGTTCACCGCCACGTCAATGCACTACCTGCTGGAGCAGCCTGCCGCCGCCGAGCCGGTGAGCGCCGCCACGCTGCCCGCAGCCGGGGCGTTACCCACCGCGGTGAGCGGGGTGCCCGTCCCGTCCCTGGCACCCATGCTCAAGCGCGTGCTGCCGGCGGTGGTCAGCGTCACCAGCAAGCAGCGCGTGCGGGTCAACACGCCGTTCGGCGACGACCCCGCGTTCCGCCGCATGTTCGGCATCCCCGAGGAACGCATTGCCCAGTCGCTGGGCTCGGGGGTGATCGTGGACGCGGCGCGCGGCCTGGTGCTGACCAACAACCACGTGATCGAGAACGCCGACGAGGTCTCGGTCAACCTGGCCGACGGGCGCACCCTGAAGGCGGAATTCATCGGCGGCGATGCCGATACCGACGTGGCCCTGATGCGCATTCCCGCGCAGGACCTGACCGCGATCCCGGTGGCCAACAGCGACCGCCTGCAGATCGGCGATTTCGTGGTGGCGGTTGGAAATCCGTTCGGGGTTGGTCAGACGGTGACCTCGGGCATCATTTCCGCGGTGGGTCGCAATAACCTGCCTGGCGCGGGCTTCCAGAATTTCATCCAGACCGACGCCTCGATCAACCCCGGCAATTCCGGTGGCGCCCTGGTCAACCTCAACGGCGAACTGATCGGCATCAACACCGCCAGCTTCAACCCACGTGGCTCGATGGCCGGCAATATCGGCCTGGGCTTCGCCATCCCGTCCAATCTCGCCAGCAGCATCAAGGACCAGCTGCTGGCAGGGGGCGTCGTACGCCGCGGCACGCTGGGCATCGACACCCAGGACGTGGATGCGCGCATCGCCCGTGGCCTGGGCCTGTCTGAGCCGCGCGGCGCGGTAGTGACCCGCGTCTATCCGGGCTCGGCCGCGGCATCGGCGGGACTCAAGGTGGGCGACGTGATCCTGGCCGCCAACGGCCAGCAGATCGCCGATGCCGAGGCCCTGCGCAATTTCCAGGGCTTGCAGGCGGTCAATGCGCGGATTGCCCTTGACGTGCGCCGCGACGGCCAGCCGCTGCAGCTCAGCACCGGCCTGCGCGAGACCCCGAAGGCGCTCGAAGGCGCCCAGCTGGATGCGCGCCTCAGCGGCGCGAGCTTCGCCGAGCTCCCGGAGTCGCTGCGTCGCCAGGGCCTGTCCGGCGTGCTGGTGGATGAGGTGGCCCGCGGCAGCCGCGCCGCGCAGAACCAGTTGCGCAAGGGCGACGTGGTGCTGGCGGCCAGCAGCGGCGAGTTCAGCGATTTGACCGGCTTTCGCGCCTCGTTCGGCCGGCCTGCCGAGCAGTTGGTGCTGCGGGTCCTGCGCGGCCGCAGCACCGGCCCACTGTTGATGCGCTAAGCGTTTTGCATCGCCCGCGCGTGCCATGACGGGCGCGTCACGCCAGCGATGCAACGCTTCGTTTTCTGCCCACGTTCCGAGGATCTCCGAATGAGCACCAACACCGAAGCTGTCAAATCCAACCTGGGCGAAGCCGGCACCCACCTGAAGCAGGCCGCGGTTGCCGCGGGCGATGCGATCAAGGGCGTTGCAAGCGCCGCGGGCGACGAAGCGCGCCTGGGCAAGGCCCAGCTCAAGTCCGAACTGGCCGATGGCGCCATCGCCACCCTCAATGCCGCCAGCGCGCTGGGCGGCGCCACCGGTGAGCAGGTCGACGTGCTGATGGACAAGGGCCGCGACCTGATCGACAGCGCCGCCGAACTGATCCGCGAGCGTCCGCTGGCCGCCTTCGGCATGGCGTTTGCCGCAGGCTGGATCATTTCCAAGCTCGGCCGCAGCGAGAAGTAAGCGCGCCGCATGCGCGCGGAAGCGGATCCCATGGGCCCCGGGGCGGACGTCGATCCGCCCGCGGGCGCCCGCGCGAGTGAGCCGCCAGACCTGAAGGAATCGCTGGACGACCTGGCCGCCAGTGGCAAGGCCAGTTACAAGGCTGCGCGGGATGCCGCAACTGCGCTGCGCATCCTGGTGTCCGCCGACATCTCGCTGGCGCGCAGCGCCTTCGGCCGAACCCTGGCGTTCACCGGGGTCGCCATCGCCTTCGGGGCCTCGGCCTGGTTGTTGCTGATGGCCAGCCTGATTGCCTGGCTGAGCATGGGCCTTGGCTGGGCGTGGTCGCTGTCGCTGCTGCTGACCGCGGGGCTGAGCATCGTGGTCACCGTGATCGCGGGCATCGTCTCCATGCGCTATTTCGAGCACACCCGCCTGCAGGCGACGCGCCGGCAATTGGCGCGCCTCGGCGTAGGTGAGTTGTCCGGGCTCATGCCGGATGCCGGCAGCGCGGAATCCAGCGAAGCCGCCGCTGACCGCGTTGCCGATGTCACCACCGAGGAGCCGATCAAGAAGGGCCTCGGCGTGGACGTGACCCCGCCATGAGGTTCGAAGCGCTGATCACCAAGGTCCAACAGGCCGAACAGGCGCTCGAGGCCAGCGAACGCAATACGGTCGCGCATTGGGAGCAGTTGAAGACGCAGTGGGTGTCCAGCTGGACGCCCGCGCGGATCGTGGTGGCCGGGTTGGTGTCCGGCTTCGTGGTCGGGCGCGCGCGACCGATGCGGGTGGCGACCGGCGGCGGCGTGCTGCAGCTGGTGACCGCGCTCTCCGGGCTGTTTGCGAGCAGCAGTGCGCATGCCGCCGCGGAAGAGGCCGAACACGCCGCCGACTCCGCTGAACGGACGACGGCTGCCGTCGCGCCGGAGGCCGCCGCCTTCCCCGGCGACCTGCCGTGAGCGACACGCCATCCGTCGCGGATGCGCAGGCACCCCAAGACCCCAGCGAACCCGTTGCCCCCTCCGCGTCCGAGCCGCCTTCCGTGGCCTCGCGCCGTCGCCCGCGCGCTTCCGGCGCGTTGGTCGTCATCGCCACGCTGGCGGTGTGTTACACCCTCTGGGCCGCGCAGGACCTGATCCTGCCGGTGCTGCTGGCGATGTTCTTCGCCTTGCTCGGCAACCCGATCATCCGCCTGTTCCAGGGCATGCACGTGCCACGCTTCGTCGGCGCCCTGGTGGTGTTGCTGGCCGGCATCGCCCTGGCCGTGCTGCTGGGCCGCGAGCTGGTCCAGCCCGCGGGTGAATGGCTGAGCGAGGCGCCGCGCCAACTGCGCAGCCTGGCGCCCAAGCTGCAGAAGCTGGCCAAGCCGATGCAGGAGGCCAACAAGGCCGCCGAGAACATCGCCCGCGCAGCGGGTGGCGAGAACACCGGTCGGCCGGTGCAGGTGGTCAAGACCGAAGTCAACGACCCCTACAAGTCGCTGGTCGCGACGCCGATGGCGATCGCCTCGGTGCTGGCAGTGGTATTGCTCTCGTTCTTCTTCATGGTCTACGGCCAGGACCTGCAGCGGCATGCCATCGCGCTGCTGCCGGACCGGCAGAAGAAGCGGATGACCGTGGACATCCTGCAGGCGATCGAATCCGAACTGAGCCGCTATGTGCTGACCATCAGCGTGATCAACGCGGTGGTGGGCCTGGTGTTCGCCGGCTGCCTGTACTTCTTCCTCAAAGTGCCTCTTGACGAAGCCTTGCTGTGGGGCACGATGGCCGCGATCCTCAACTTCGCGCCATACGTGGGGCCGCTGATCGGCATGGTGGTGATGCTGGTGATGGGCTTCTCGACCTTCGACAACACCGTGCAGGCGTTGCTGCCGGCGGCGATCTACCTGGGACTGCATACACTCGAGGGGCAGATCGTGACTCCGATCGTGCTGGGCCGGCGCATGGCGCTGTCGCCGCTGGTGCTGATCCTGGCGCTGATGGTGTTCGGCTGGCTGTGGGGAATCGTCGGCCTGCTGCTGGCGGTGCCGCTGCTGGTCTGCGTGAAGATCGTGCTGACCCGGATCGAAGGCCTGGACGGGTGGTCCAAGCTGCTCGAATAAGCACGGCTAGAATGCGTGCATGCGTTTCCACGTCCGCGCGATCAGCCTCGACCTCGACGACACCCTGTGGCCGTTCGCGCCCATCGGCCAGCGCATCGAGCACGCGCTGCACGGCTGGTTCCTCGAACACAGCCCGCGCACGGCGGAG